>NZ_JBHURV010000034.1:0-101549 GCF_042673865.1 Streptomyces sp. NPDC056987 | reverse complement strand
TGTTTTTTTTTTAACCTCCTGGGGTTGGGGTTGTCCCCCTCCCCCGGGGGCCGCCCCCCGGGGGCCCCCCCCGGCGGATGCCGGCCCCTCGGTCAGCAGGCCGAGTTGGTCTGGGTGAGCAGGCCGAGCCGCCACGGCAGTGTGTTGTAGTCGCCGCTCGCGGCGGGGTTCATGCCCTGGTACACGTACTGCAACTTGCAGGCGGGGATCGTCAGCGTCTGGTCGTAGCCCGCGCGGATCATCTCGCCGTGACTGACATCCCTGGTCCAGGATCCGGCCGGGAAGGTGACATTGTTCGCCCGGGCGAAGGGGTTGCTCTCCGAGGCGGCCAGGGCAGTCCACGAGCCGGCCAGGCTGCTCGCGGTCCAGGACCGGAAGTAGCGCCGGCCGTCGGAGCCGATCGCCTCCACGACCAGCAGATACTGATTGGCGCCCTGCACCTTGTAGACGTTGGCGGCTTCGAACAGGGCGTACCTGTTGGCATCCTGGGCCGCGATGACGGTGTTGGTGAACCCGTTGGGGAACTGGGACACCGTCGTCTGCGAGCGGTAGAGATGCCCGTTGTCGTCGGAGGAGAACAGGTAGCAGTTGGCGCTGTCGCAGATCACCCACATGTCGACCCAGTAGCCGTTGCCGATGTTCTGCCTGATGATGTCCGGCATCGCGGAGTAGAAGTTGCGGGGCGCGCTCCAGCCGCCCGGGTTGCTGATGTCCGGGTTGGTGGAGAAGGACGCGTTGCCGGTCTGATAGACGAGGTACCACAGCCCTTGCGGGGCGTAGTAGAAGACCTGCGGCGCGGCCCGGTAGCCGGTGCCGATCGCGCTGCGGTCCAGGTAGTGGTGGGTCGCCGAACCGGCCTGGGACCAGTCGCTGAAGCTCAGGTACACCAGGTTGTAGCCGGCGGCGCTCGCCGTGCTGGCGAACACGTGGTACTTGCCGTTGTAGTAGACGACTGACGGGTCCTTGATCCCGGCGATGTTGTGGGTCGAGTCCGGCTTCGGGGCGATCAGCGCGCCGCTGGAGCTCCAGGAGAAGCTGCCGGGCAGGGCCGCCGGCGCCGCCGGCGCGGAGGCCGACCGGGCGCCCGCCGGGGTCGCCCCGCGGGTGCCCGGGGTGCCCGCCGTCGTGACCGCGCTGCCGCCGAGGGCGGTCAGCGTCGCCTGATAGGCCGCCTTCTTGTTGCCGCCACTGTCGAACAGCAGCGGGTTCTCCCCACTGCGCCAGGAGTCGCTGTCGCGGATGCCCCACACGGTGATCCCGTTGCACCGCGGGACGTTCATACACGCCCGGGCGGTGTTCGCGTACGCGGTCGTCGGCGCCTGGGCGATGTCGAGTTCGGTGATCTGTACGTCCACGCCGAGCGCCGCGAAGTTCGACAGCGTCGTCTGGAAGGCGGCCGGGGGGCCGCCGGTGCCGAAGTGGGCCTGGAAGCCGACGCAGTCGATGGGCACACCGCGCGCCTTGAAGTCGCGCACCATGCGGTACACGCCCTGGGTCTTGGCGTCGTTCCAGTTCTCGATGTTGTAGTCGTTGTAGCAGAGCTTGGCCGCCGGATCGGCGGCCCGCGCGGTGCGGAAGGCCTGCTCGATGAAGCCGTCACCGAGCAGGTTCTGGAACACCGAGGGGCGGTGCTGACCGCTGCCCCCGTCGGCGAACGCCTCGTTGACCACGTCCCAGGCCTGGACCTTGCCCTTGTAGTGGTTCATCACGGTGGTGATGTGGTTGTTCATCACGCCGCGCAGTGTGTTGGCGTCCGTGAGGGAGCTGACCCAGCTGGGCAGTTGGGAGTGCCAGACCAGTGTGTGACCCCGGACGCGCTGGCCGCGCGCCGAGGCGCGGTTGACGATCTGATCGGCGGGGGCGAAGTTGAACGAGCCGCGGGACCGCTCGACGGTGTCCCACTTCATCTCGTTCTCCGGCGTGACCGAGTTGAACTCGCGGTCCAGGATCGTCGCGTACGTTCCGTCGCCCAGCTTGCCGGCGGCCACGGCGGTCCCGAAGTACCGCCCGGACTGGGCCGCCTGGGCGCCCAGGGTGCTCGCCCGGACGGTTGTGGCCCCGGTCCCGGTTCCTGCTTCGGTCGTATCGACGGGCGCGGCGGCGGCGACCCCGGTCGCGAGCAGCGCGGAGGCGGTCAGCAGGCCTAACACCGAGGCGCGGCGGCGGCCGCGTCGTATGAGTGGATTCATGGTTCTCCTCGTACGGTCGGTTGGGACAGGGATGCGGATGCGGTGTGAGTGGAGAGGAGGGCTCAGGGCGTCGAGAGTTCGAACCGCGCCACGCCGACCGAGCCGCCGAGCGCCTGCGTCGCGTAGTTGAAGAGGGCGAACCGGTACCCCATGAAGAACTGCCAGTTGTTGCCCATGGTGAAAGCGGGTCCCAGGCGTGTGAAGTTGACGCCGTCGGTGCTGTAGGAGAAGGTGCCGGGGCGGGGTGCGCCGGGCCGGATGTCGGCGGTGGCGCGCAGCCAGAGACGGCCACCGGAGAACGGGGCGCCCGCCGTCTCGTACCCGGTGCCGGTGGTGTTCCAGTTGCCGTCCATGGTCAGCCCGGCGACGGTGACGATCCGTGGGACGCCGCCGTCCCGCTTCACACCGATCCACGCGGAGGCGTCGCGCAGCAGCGCCAGCCCCGCCCGGTCGCCGTCCCGCATCCCGGCGCAGTCGAGCTGGATCGTCGCGGTGGACGTGGGGCCCTGGACGCGGTGGGTGAGTGTGTTCCGGGCCCAGTACAGGTCGTCGGTGACGGTCGCGGTGCGCAGCGTCAGGCCGTTGCCGACGGACCACTTCCCGTTGTCCGGGTTGTGGTTCCACTCCCACCGGGGTTTCAGGGCCGTGCCGTCGAAGGTGTCGACGCCGGTCATCGGGGTGACCTGCCGGGGCGGTGGCGGCACGACGGGAGAGGGATACGACGCTCCCCAGGCGCCGTTCACGAGCTGCACGACGGGCCAGCCGTCCGAGGTCCAGGCGATCGGTGCCAGGGCCGGGACCCGGCCGCCGGGGTAGGCGTCCACGAAGGCCATGTAGTACCAGGCACCGTTCCGGGTCTGCACGAGTCCGCCCTGGTGCGGGACGCCCCCGCCGGGCACCGGCCCCCCGAGGTCGAGGAGGACCTGCCGCAGGGTGTACGGGCCGAAGGGTCCGCTCGTCGACCGGAGTATGTACTGGCCGTTGGCGGGGCGGGTCAGGAAGATGTAGTAGTTGCCGTTGATCTTGTAGAAGCGCGCCCCCTCCAGGGTCCCGATGCTTGAGGGCGTGCTGAACACCTGCTGGGTACGGACCTGGGTGCGCCCGTCCGCGGAGAGCTGGGCCACGCTGATCTCCGTGTTGCCGTACGCCACGTACAGGGTGTCGTCGGTGTCGACGAGCAGCCCCGCGTCGTAGTAGGCGGTTCCGATCGTCGTGAGCCTGTTCCACGGGCCCTCGACGGCGGTGGCCGTGTAGAGGTACGTACGGGCGAAGTCGATCTGGCCGAGCCAGTAGAAGGTCCGGTTGCCGGGGCGGTAGGCGAGCGACGACGCCCAGATGCCCCGGACGTAACCGCGGCCGCCGTTGAGGTCGTATTTGCTCCCGAAGTCCAGGACCGGCACGGAGTGACCGGCGATCTCCCAGTTGACCAGGTCGTACGAGCGCAGGACGGGGGCTCCCGGCGAGTAGTGCATCGTGGAGGCCGAGCAGTAGTAGACGTCGCCGACCCGGATGATGTCGATGTCCGCGAAGTCCTGCCACACCACCGGATTCGTGTACGGCCCGGCGGCCGGTGCCGCCGGTGCGACGGCGGCACCGGCCACGGGCGCGGACGTCGCCGCGTGCGCGGTCGCCGTACCCGGCAGCGCGGCGCCGGCGATCAGTCCGGTGGCTGTCACCAGTGCCCCGCGTCGGCTGTGTTCTTGTTCGAGCCATGACATGTCGGCCGTTCCTCCTCGCGTACGGTGCGAAAGGTTTCGACGGAGTCGCCCGAACTGCCGACGGGTGCTGGGAGAACGACATGCGGAACTGCCTGGCCCGCGCGGTGCGGTGAGGTGCGCGGACCGCGTCGGATCGGTCATGGTTCGAGAACCGCAGGTTCGAAGTGTCGAACACAGACCGGCGCTTCGGACGTCTTGGATGATAGAAGCCCCAGCGCGCGCGTCAATACCCTCTGCGTCATTCGGAATTGGCAGCGAAATGTTTCGAAGCGCCCGGGCCGTCCCGCCGGTCCGCGGGGGAGGTCAGGGCTCCCGCGAGAGGTCCCGCTCCATCAGTACGGTGTCGACCCACCGCCCGTGCTTGTAGCCGACCTCCGTCAGCCGCCCGGCGTGGGTGAAGCCGAACCGCCGGTGCAACGCGGCCGACGCGTCCTGGCCGGTGTCCGCGATGACCGCGACCATCCGCCGTCGGCCCGCCCGCGCGCACCGCTCCACGAGGGTCCCCAGCAGGGCGCTGCCCAGGCCCATGCCGGTGTGGCGGGGGGAGAGGTAGATCGTGTCCTCCACCGTGTTCCGGTAGGCGGGCCGGGGGCGCCACGGTCCCGCGTACGCGTACCCGGCCACTTCCCCGGCCACCTCGGCGACCAGGAACGGGGCGTCCCGGGAGGTGAGGTCCTGGAAGCGCCGCAGCCAGTCGTCGGCCGTCGGCGGCACCTCCTCGAACGTCACCACGCTGTGCAGGACGTAGTGGGCGTAGATCCCGGCCACGGCGTGGAGATCCGCGGGCGCGGCGGGACGGACGACGGTCTGCTGAGCCGGCGTTCCCATGGCTCGTTCCCCTGTTCGCTGGCCGCCCGGCCGGACGACCGGGCCACGACCGCGTCATCGTACGTCGCGCGGCCGGGCGGGTCGGCGCCGGGCGGGTCGGCGCCGGGAAGCCCGGCCGGGTGACCGCCGGTCCGCGCTCCCCGCAGTCACCGCTCCGGCTCTCCCGCCGCTCAGACCGCCCGGTCGTACTGCGGCGGGGTGTGCACCGTACCGCCCAGCTCACCGGCGGCGCGGCGGGCCCAGGACGGGTCGCGCAGCAGCTCCCGGCCGAGCAGGACGGCATCGGCCTCGCCGTTCGAGAGGATCTTCTCGGCCTGCTCGGGCCGGGTGATCAGACCGACCGCCGCCACGGGCAGCCGGGTCTCCGCCTTGACGCGCGCCGCGAACGGCACCTGGTAGCCGGGGGTGACCGGAATGCGCACGCCGGAGGCGTTGCCGCCGCTGGACACGTCGAGCAGGTCCACGCCGTGCGCCAGCAGCTCGTCCGCGAGGCGCACCGTGTCGTCGACGGTCCAGCCGCCCTCGTCGAGCCAGTCCGTGGCGGAGATCCGGAAGAGGACCGGCAGCTCGTCGGGCCACTCGGCGCGGACGGCGTCCACGACCTGGAGGGCGAAGCGCGCGCGGTTCTCGAAGGAGCCGCCGTAGGCGTCCGTACGCCGGTTGCTGTGCGGCGACAGGAACTCGCCGATCAGATAGCCGTGTGCCCCGTGCACCTCGACGACCTCGAACCCTGCCTCCCGGGCGCGCCGGGCCGCCGCGGCGAACTGGCCGACGATCTCCTCGATCTGCTCCACCGTCAGCTCGGCGGGGAGGAGGTGGCCGTCCGCGAAGGGCACCGGGCTCGGCGCCAGCGGCTCCCACCCGTTCGCCTCGGGGCCGACCGGGCCGCCGCCCTTCCACGGCCGGTCCGTGCTGGCCTTGCGCCCGGCATGTGCGAGCTGGATCGCGGAGACGGTCCCCTGCTCGGCGAGGAAGCGCGTGATCCGGCGGAACCCGGCCACCTGGGTGTCGTTCCAGATACCGAGGTCGGCGGGGCTGATCCGGCCCTCCGGGCTGACCGCCGTGGCCTCGGTGAGAATCAGGCCCGTACCGCCGACGGCGCGCGCCGCGAGATGGGCGAAGTGCCAGTCGCCCGGCACACCGGCGTCCGGGCCCGACTCCTCCGCGCTGTACTGGCACATCGGTGCCATCCAGATCCGGTTCGGGATGGTCAGGGATCGCAGGGTGTACGGCTCGAACAGTGAGCTCACGGCAGGCTCCATTCGCAACGTGTCTGAGGGGCGGGGGCGGTACTGGAGGGGAAGGCTCGGCTCATGCTTCGTACGGTACCCACCGTAGTACGGGAAATGTCAAACTACGAAGATCTTCGTATAATGGACGCACGCCTCGATCGAGTGGAGCCGCCGTGACCGCCACGACCAGCACCCGTGAGCTTGCCCACCCCTCCTGTACGGAGATCCGCCTGGAGGGTGTGCTGCACGCGCTCGCAGACCCCCTGCGGCTGCGGATCGTCCGGGAGCTGGACGCCGACGGCGGGGAGCTGTCCTGTTCACACTTCGACCTGCCCGTCACCAAGTCGACCACCACCCACCACTTCAGGGTGTTGCGGGAGAACGGGGTGATCCGGCAGGTCTACCGGGGGACGGCCAAGATGAGCGGGCTCCGCAGGGAGGACCTGGACACGCTCTTCCCCGGGGTGCTCGACAGCGTCCTCGACGCCGCCGCCGCGCAGGAGGTCAGGCTCGCTGCTTCACCCCTCTGATCAGGCATGATGTGCGGCGACGGGCTGGTGCTATGAGCCGACAGGGTGCCGTACGGGCCGACGCGTGCGCGCCAAAACCATAGGGGCGGATTGCCTGATTAAGTTGTGAATGTGTCGGAACACAGACTGATGTCCGCCCAAGAACCCCCTGACCGCGACGCGTGCGAGTGGCCCGTGTGGGAAGTGCAGGGGCACGGCACGGTGACCGTCGCCGGAGACCCCCGGGACGGCGCCGGGCGATGCGAGCTCCTGCCGCCGTGGGTCGATGTCCGGCTGACGTTCCAGGACGGCGCCCGGATCGATGTGCTCGCGGTGGTACGGGAGGGCCGGATCGCCATCGAGGACGCGCAGGCGGATCCGCCACTGGCGCTCGAAGGGTTCGCCGCGCTGGCCGACGCGATCGAGGCGCCCCTCCAGAACGCCTGCCAGGTGGTCGCCGGGCCGCACAGACCGCCCGTACCCCAGCCTGGTCCGGTGCCGCCCCCCGAGGGCCGGAGCGGCCCGGCGGAGGCGGCGGACGCGATGGACGCTTCGAGTGCGTCGGGCGCGTCCGGTACGGAGAGTACGGCGGGTATGGCGGGTCCGCCGGAGAGGCCGACGCCGCCCGCCGGTCTTCACGCCGGCCCCGTTCCCGGCACGGATGCCTGGCCCGGACACATGACCCGGCCCGGCCCGGGAACCGAGACGGACCCTGTGCCCACGCCCGGCACGCCGGCAGCCCCGGAGGCGGCGCCCCCGGAGGGGCCGACGGTCTCCGAGCCCCCCACCAGCGCCGAGACGCCGACCACCCCCGAGACGCCGAAGATCTCCGGGACCCCAGCCGTCTCCGAGCCCCCCTCCCTCGCCGGGACACCGGCCACCGCCGAGCCCCAGGCCGCCGTCCCCGTGGCGCCGGCCCCCTCCGTTGCGCCGACCGCCCCCGGAGACCCTTCCGGGGGCGAGCGGGGGCCCGTGGAATCCGGCCGCCACCGGGCCCGTACGTCCGCTTCGCGCGGCGGCGCGGCCCGGCGCGGCGTCGCCGAGATCTACCGCGCCGCCCAGAGCGCCGGCCAGGACCCCGTGCTCGCCGTCATGTCCGCCACCGGATTCAGCCGACGCAAGGCGCTCCGGCTGATCGCGGGGGCGCGCGACGACGGTCATCTCAGCCCCCGTCACCACCGCCGCTGACCTCACGCGGCGTCAGCGGGTGCCGTTCGGGCTCACATCGAGCGCATCCGGTTCATCTCGACGGTCTGCTGGGCGATGACCTCGTTGGCCATCTCCCCGATCAGGATGTTGTTCCCTTCCGAGACCGCCTCGGTCGCCATCGTGACCGCGCCCTGATGGTGAGTGATCATCAGCTTCAGGAACAGCTCGTCGAACGCCGTGCCCTTCGCCGCACGCAACTGCGTGAGCTGAGCCTCGGTGGCCATGCCGGGCATCGTCATGTGGTCATGGCTGTTCTGCTCCTCGGCCCCGCCGTTGTTCTTCAGCCACGCCTCCATGGCGCCGATCTCCGGCTCCTGCGCGGCCGAGATCCGTGACGCGAGCCGCTTCACCTGCGTCGAGGACGCCCGTTCCGGGACGAGCGCGGTCATGTCCAGCGCCTGGCCGTGATGGACGATCATCATCTGCGCGTAGGTGAAGTCGGCCGCGTTGGGGGTGTCGTCGGGCGCGGCCTTCTTCGCCTCCTCGGGGGAGAGCGTCCTGGCCGGTTCACCCGGTTTCCCGGGCGCCACCACGCCAGGACCCTGCGCCGCCTTCGTCTCCGCGGCCTTGTCGTCCCCCGAGTCGCAGGCTCCCAGGGCGAGTACGGCGACGGCCACCGCCGCCGCGACGGCGGACCGGCGGGTACGCGGATTCCGGTGGCGGATCAACACGGTGACCTCCTACAGCGCAGGGGCAGGACAGAACACGTTCCTAACACGCTTCCGCGTGCGAGTGATCAAAAACTTTCATTACGTCTCTGTTGCCATCTGTTGAGATGTACATGAGAAGGACGATACTGCCGAGGTCCGAGACCCGTTCCACTCTGGACGGATACAAGGGAGGACGCAGTGACCTCGTTGCACACCACCCGCGTGCGGCGCAGACGTCTGGGCGTGGCGGCAGCCGCGGCCGGGCTCTTCGCGACGCTGCTGACCGCAGGGCCGGCGCTCGCCACACCCGACCCCGGTGACGCCCCGGCCAAGGAGAAGGTCTCCAAGAGCCAGGCCGCCGACGTGAAGGAGGCCATCGCACAAGGCGACATACCCGGCGTGGACGAAGTCGTCCACAGCTCCAACATCACGCATGTGGCCAATGTCCCGAAGGACTTGATCACGGGGACCAACTCGGATCTCGCCTTCCAGGGCAAGTACGCCTTCGCGGGGAACTACGACGGTTTCCGGATCTTCGACATCAGCAACCCGAAGTCCCCCAAGACCGTCGCGCAGGTGCTCTGCCCGGGATCGCAGAACGACATCTCGGTCTCCGGCAACCTGCTCTTCCTCTCGACCGACTCCTCCCGCAGTGACAACTCCTGCAACAGCGTCGCGCAGTCCGCGACGGTCAAGGAGTCGTGGGAGGGCATGAAGATCTTCGACATCAGCGACAAGCGGAACCCCAAGTACGTCGCCGCGGTCGAGACGGCGTGCGGCTCGCACACCCACACGCTGGTGCCGAAGAAGAAGGACGTCTACGTCTACGTCTCGTCGTACTCGCCGAGCACGTCCTTCCCGGACTGCCAGCCGCCGCACGACGGCATCTCCATCATCAAGGTGCCGCGCAAGGCACCCCAGAAGGCCGAACTCCTCGATTTCGAGGTGCTGTTCCCGGAGGGCGGCAACCCCGGAGCGCCCACCAACCCGGGCGTCTCGGCGACCACCGGCTGCCACGACATCACCGTGCTGCCCTCGAAGGACCTGGCCGCCGGTGCCTGCATGGGCGACGGCATCCTGATGGACATCAAGAACCCGGAACGCCCCAAGGTGATCGACCAGGTCCAGGACAACGTGAACTTCGCGTTCTGGCACTCGGCCACGTTCAACCAGAAGGCGAACAAGGTCATCTTCACCGATGAGCTGGGCGGCGGTGGCGCCGCCACCTGCAACGAGGCGATCGGTCCGAACCGGGGTGCCGACGGCATCTACGACATCGTCGGCAAGGGCGACCAGCGCAAGCTGGTCTTCCGCAGCTACTTCAAGATCCCCCGGCACCAGGCCGACACCGAGAACTGCGTCGCCCACAACGGCTCGCTGATCCCGGTCAAGGGCCGCGACATCATGGTCCAGTCCTGGTACCAGGGCGGCGTCTCCGTCTGGGACTTCACCAACTCCTCGAAGCCGAAGGAGATCGCGTACTTCGAGCGCGGTCCGATCTCGGCCGAGACGCTGGTGGGCGGCGGCACCTGGTCCTCGTACTACTACAACGGCTACATCTACTCGAACGACATGGTCAAGGGCTTCGACGTGCTGAAGCTCGACGACCGCCTGACCGATCCCGCGAAGCGGGTGCGGATGGACGAGCTGAACGTCCAGACGCAGCCCGACTACTTCGCCGACTTCGGCCACTGAGGGACGATGTCCTGAGACGTTCCGCCGGGCGGCCTCACGCCCGGCGGGACCGGACCCGGGGTCTGCCGTCCGGGTCCGGCCGGGCTCGCCTGCCCGCGGTGACAACAGCCGTCGGCGCGGCGGGTGTTCCCTGATCCGGCCGGGCCCATACGGCGGACCCCGACTCCCAGTCGAGGCCGTAGCGGTCGAACAGCTCGGCCCGCAGCCGGGGGAGCGGCATCGGCGCCCCCGGCATCAGCGCCGCGAAGACCGCGCCCATCAGCAGGGCACGCAGCATCGGATAGTCGGTGTCCGGATCCGCCGACCCGTACCGCTCCACCGTCTCGCGCAGCAGGCCCGCGAGCCGCTGCTGCTCGGAGCACTGCACGAACCCCTCCGCCTGGAGGATGCCGGCCATGTGGGCGCGCATCAGGACAGGACTCTCCACCGTGAGCCCGAGGATCGCGTCGATCGCCCGCGCCATCAGCTCCCGGCCGTCCTCCGTGGCCGGCTCCCGCTCCAGCGCGGCGGCGAGCGTGCGGTGCATCAGCCGGTGCACGGCGGACTGGAACAGCTGGCGCTTGCCCGGGAAGTAGTACGAGATCAGCCCGCGCGCGGAACCGGCCCGGTCCGCGATGTCGGCCAGCGTCGTCGCCTCATAACCGCGCTCGGCCACCAGCTCCACCGTGGCCTGCAGCAGCCGCTCCCGGGAGCGCCGGCGCAGCTCCTCATTGACCGACGCGCTCCGCGGGGACATGCTTGACTCCTGCGTTGACTGGCTCTAAGCCAGTATACTCGGGGCGTCCCGTCGAGGGCCCTTCCGGGTCGGCGCACGGGGCTGCCGCAGGGCTTGGGCGACGCGGGGGATCGCCCAAGCTTTGTGGCGCGCTCTCCGGCTTTCTGCTGTGAGCTGCATGTTTGCAGGTCACAAGCAGAAAGCTAGAGAAAGTGGAAGTGTCGGTTTCGCCGTCTTCGATCACTTCTGATCGTACTCATGCTGAGTCGATGCTGACTTGGACCGGCCGCAAAGGGCTCTTGGCCTGAGGTTCGTGCGCGCATTAAGTGCGTTGTGGGTGTTACGGGCGATATCCCGATGCTGAAATGATGCTCATTTGACGCCCGTTCTGATGGAGTGTCAGGCGACCTGTTGGGCAGATCAGGACAAGTCAGTGGTCGACGCGCACCGCCTCCGAACCTCTGAACAGTTCCTGCAGCCCCGAGCATTTCTGAGGCCAGATACCCGCGTCGGCGAGGTCTTCGTGCCGCAGGGTGTCAGCCGTGACCTGCTGTCCCGGGCCGGGGTCGCCGCCCTGCAGTGCGGCTGTCGTGCTGTGGCCTTCGCTGAAGTACGGGTCGCTGTAGGCCGGTGTGTCCTGCTCGAAGCGCCACCCCTCGGCGAGGATGCCCGCGTCCACGGCGTCGTAGCCGATCGTGTCGAGGAAGGCCGTGACCTGCTGCGTGGCGTGTGCGTCGTCGCCGGCGAGCGCCAGTGCGGACCGGTCAGGGGCGCCGGAGGGGCGGGCCAGCTTGGCCAGGTGGGTCGAGCCGATGTTGCTGAAGGCCCTGACCACGTGGGATGCGGGCAGGTGGGTCTGGAGGAGTTCGCTGATGGTGGTGGTCCCTGCCTCCAGCTCGTCGATCGCGCCGCCTTGAAAGGCCGGGTAGTAGTTGTTCGTGTCGATCACCGTCTTGCCGCGCAGCGGTTCGACGGGGACAGTGCGGTAGGCGGGCAGGGGAATCGTCACGACGACCAGTTCGCTCGCTGCTGCGGCCTCGACGGGGGTGGCCGCTCGGGCGCGCGGGCCGAGTTCGGCCACGAGCACGGCCAGGGTGGCCGGGCCGCGCCGATTGCTGAGGACGACGTGGGCTGAGTTGCTTCGGATACGCCGCTCGTTGTCGGCCCCACAGCGTGGTTGTGAGGGTGCCGCATACGAAGACAGTCGCCGACGGATCCGAGAGGCGCGGTGCCGTCACCCGCGGTCGAGGAGTCGCGTTACAGGGAGGTGATGACTCGTGTCCGGTCCGCGATGACACGATTGTTGAGGGCCGAGTCCGGATTGAGCCAGTCGTGGCCGCGCGGCGCTCCGAGGCGGACGTGCAGTTCGCACTCGACGCCCGCTCGCAGCAGGTTCCTGGCGAAGTCGATGCTCTTCTCGTCGCGGAAGATGTCCAGCGTGCCGACTTCGATATGGGCGGGTGCGAGGCCGGTGAAGTCCGTCAGCCGGCCCGGCGCCGCCACGGACGAGACCGACTCGGTGCCGAGGCCGTCACCCAGCAGGGCTGCCCAGCCGGTGTAGTTGTTGTCGTAGGTCCACGTCGCGGTGGGGGCCGGCACGGAGTCGGGAACGATGTTGCGGTCGTCGAGCATCGGATAGACGAGGATCTGGCGGGCGAGCGGGATGTCGTTGTCCCGGGCCGGTACGGCCGCGCCCGCGCAGATGGCGCCGCCGCTGTCGCCCATGACGGCGATGTGCGCGAGGTCGACACCGAGCTGGCCGACGTGTTCGTGCAGCCGGAGGAGTGCGGCGAAGGTGCTCGGCCGAGGTGGTGCCCTGGTGTTCGGGGGCCAGGCGGTAGCCGACCGTGAGGAAGGGCACCCCGGTCAGTTGGACGTAGTGGCGCATCAGCGGGTCGTAGCTCTCCACGGTGCCGCCGATCTTGTCGCCGCCGTGGACGTGGACCACCGCGGAGCCGGTGCCCGCTCCGTTGCGGACGTACCAGCGCAGGGGGATGCCGGTGCCGCCCTCGGTGGACCGTGTACGGCGGGGCAGGCCTGAGTCGGTCTCGATCTGTTCGCGCTGACCCACGATTCGCGGGTGAGTACGCGTCCGGGCCCGGTCGTTCGAGCGGTCGGGCCCAGACGCATGTCCTGTCCGGCCACCCTGCGGAACCGGGGAGGGGCCGGCCGAACCTGGGTCCAACTGGGCCATCCTCGCAGGCCCGAGCGGTGTGGAGCGGCCATAACACTGGAGGAACGGACCCGATGTGGTCGTTCGGCATCCGAAATCCGGCGCCGGGCAGGACGCGTCCCGCCCGGTTCCCGCGAGAAATGAGAAGCAGCCATGGCAACGGAGCAGTGGGAGATCGGCGACGTCACCGTCACCAAGATCGAAGAGGTGGCGTTCTGGGCACCGATGGACGAGTCGTTCAACGGGCTGCGGACCGACTTCCTGGAGCGCTTCAGCAAGGTGTGGGACCCGGCCGACGTCGACGGGGTCATCTGCACACACCTGCACACCGACCATGTCGGCTGGAACACCCGTCTCGTCGACGGAGCATGGGCGCCCACCTTCCCCAACGCCACCTACCACTGCGTCCGTGAGGAGTTCGAATTCTGGAAGGGATACGCCAAGACCGACGGCTCCGGCACCTCGTACTCCGAGTTCGCGTGCACGATGATGGACGGCCCCGCGGTGTTCAACGACTCGGTGCGCCCGATCGCCGACGCCGGACTGGTCGGCTTCGTGGACCCGGACAGCGAACTGACCCCGGAGGTCTCACTCGTCCCGAGCTTCGGCCACACACCCCATCACGTCGCGGTGCGCATCGAATCCAAGAATGAGAGCGCCGAGATCACCGGTGACCTGATGCACTACCCGTGCCAAGTCACGCGCCCGGACTGGTCGGCCGAGTTCGACTTCGACAAGCACGCCTCGGCCGAGACCCGTGACGCGCTCGTGAAACAGTACGCGGACACCGGGACGCTCATCCTCAGCGCCCACTTCGGCACCCCGACCGGCGGCCACATCGTCAGCGACGGCGACGCCAAGGCGCTCCCTGACGGGATGACGGTCTGAATGCCCACTCAGAGCTGGCTGTGGCCGCCGTCGACGTAGATCTCTGATCCGGTCATGAAGCTGCTGCTGTCCGAGGCGAGGAAGACCACGACGTTGGCGGTCTCCTCGGGTGTGGCGATGCGGTTCATGGGGGTGGCCGTGGTCAGGCTCTCCATCAGTGCTGCGAGGTCGTCGGTGAGTTCGGCGAGAGCGGCCGTGTTGGTGGCTCCAGGAGCGAGGACGTTGACGCGGATGCCCTGGTTGACGAGTTCCGCGGCCCAGGTGCGGCCCAGGGATCGGACGGCGGCCTTGGTTGCGGCATAGACGCCCATGCCGGGGGCGGCCTTCACATCGATGGAGGAGCCGCAAAGGATCACCGAGGACCCCTTCGTGAGCAGCGGCAGCGCCTTTTGGACGGTGAACACCATGCCGCCGACGTTGGTGTTGAACGTGGACATGAACTCCTCCCAGGTGATCTCGCCCAGGGAGCCGACGCTGCCGACGCCCGCGTTGGCGTAGAGGATGTCGAGTCCGCGACCGCTCTCCTTGATGATGGTCATGACGCGGTCAAGGTCGGAGAGGACGGTGACGTCGGCGGCGATGCCCGTCGCCCTGTCCGCGCCTATCTCCGCCACGGCCTCCTCCAGCCGTTCCTCGCGTCGGCCGGTCAAGAAGACGTATGCCCCTTTGGCGGCGAGCGCGCGAGCTGCCGCGAGTCCGATGCCGGAGGTGGCACCGGCGATGAGGGCGGTCTTGTGGTCGAGCTGTCCCACTGGGGTCTCCATCTTCTACTTTGTACGATGCGATTGCATCGACGGGCTCTGTCGCACCAACGCGGCTGCGCTCCGCGGCGGTTGGGGTCCAGGGGGAACGGGCGTCCCGCCCGCGGTGCGTGGCGTGTCCTGTTGCTGTCTCGGCCGAGGCCTTCAAGCAGGCGCATGGCGCTGTGCGGGGATATCTTGTGTGGCCCGGCTCAAGGAGGAGCTGGCCGTGAGTGGCGGGCCGGGTCGCCTGTTGTGCGACCCGGCGCCGTTTCGTCTGTCAGAGGTGGGTGGTGGTTCGTCGCCCCGTGGTGGCGGAGCGCTGAATCGCGTCCAGGAGCCGGTGGCGCCTGACGGCGTGGGCGAAGTCCGGAGCCAGGGCCGTGCCGTGGATGAGGTCGTGGCGGATGGCGGCGTACCCGTGGGCCAGCGTGTGGCTCACGGTTCCGGCCAGGTCGGGATAACGGTCGTGGCCGCTGGGCGGCGTGAGCCGGGCAGGCCGGCTGCCGTTGCGTGTGCCGTGCACCGTGACCGGCCCGATGTGCGGGAACTCGGCGCCGGTGACTTCGAGTCGTCCTTGCGTGCCGTCGATGACCAGCGAGAATCCCGCACCCGACGCCGCGCCCCCACGGTGGTGGACGGACAGGATTGCCCCGCCCTTCACCGTGCCGGAGACCGCGATCTGGTCTTCGGCGGTCATCGGGACCACTTGCCCGGTGGTGCCCAGAGGGACCTGGGGGCGCCGGGTCGCGGTCGTGGCGACCACGTCCTGAAGCTCCCCGACGACCATCGACACCAGGTCGATCGCATGCCCGAAGGCGATGGTCAGCATCGTGGCCCCGAGCTGACGGTCGAGTGTGTAGACCTGCCGCTGCGAGACCGGGGTGCCCCATTCGGTCGAGGAGGCCACCACGGTGGCGGAGAGCACCTCTCCCACAAACCCCTGGGAGACCAGGTCGGTCAGCCAGCGGAAGGTGGGCGAGGAGCGCCCCTGCAGGCCGACGAAGGTACGTGTCCTTCCGGCGGCATGCTGCATCTCCTCGGCCTCGGCCAGGTCGACCGCGAGCGGCCATTCGGTGAGCACCGGCACGCCCGCTTCGAGCGCGGGCAGCACGATCTCGCGATGCCGGGGCACTTTGACGGCGACCACGACGAGGTCGACGTTGTCGTCGCCGGCGAGCTCCTCGACCGAGGTGTACGCAGGCACGTTGTACATCGCTCCAGCGGCATGCGCCGAAGCCGGTGAGCTCACCGCCAGCGCGCGCAGCTCCATTCCGTTGACGGCCGCCAGCGCGGGCAGGTGGGCGCCGGCCGCCCAGCCTCCCCGCGCGCTCAGGCCGACGACGCCGACTCCGATCGGACGGCGGAGGTCAGGCACGCAGCTGCTGCTTGAGCGTCTCGGTGTCGTGCAGGTTGGTCATGTGCACGAACCGTCCGTCGCGTACCCGGTAGATGGCGTACTCCACGATTTCGAACGAGGCGCCGGTGGGAGCCACGCCGAGATACTCCTTCACGGGCGTGCCCGTGTTGGTCAGCCGGGCGGCGATAGTGTCTCCGTCGACCTTGAGGTCCTCAAGCTCCCAGTGGAAGTCCGGCACCGCCTCGATCTCGGCGGTCAGTGCGGCGTGGGCCTGGGCACGAGTCGCCGGATCGCCGTAGTAGGTGATTTCATCGCTGATGAACTCGTCCACGCGGTGCAGTTCGTGGGCGTTGAGCATGTCGATGTAGCGCTGGTAGAACGTGCGCAGGTCGTTGGCAGACATGATGGCCTTTCTTTCGGCCCCCGGGAACGGAAGCCCAATGCCTTTTGTTCGTTCTGCGCGGGTACGCTCGAACGAAATCCTTTGGTAACGGGCCAGACGGCGTGAAATCCGCTTGCCCGCTGGATCAAGGATGCGAGAGCGGATTGCTACAATCCATAATGTGGAGTCCAAACTTCCTTACGCATCGTCCACGACCGGTGCTCCGCTCGGGTCCAGCGACCCGATCGCCAGTGCCATCGGCCTGCTGCGGCCCCGCACCGTGGTCGACCCGGCTCTGCGCGCCGCACAACCGTGGGCGTTACGGTTCGATGCGTTCCCTCACGTCAAAATCGGTGGCGTCGTCCGCGGGGAATGCTGGCTGGCCCTGGACGGGCGCGAGCCCGTGCACCTGCGCGAGGGCGACTTCTACCTCCTGGGCAACCCGCCGTCCTACCGGATGGCCAGCACCCTCGCCACGCAACCGCAGCCGGCGGAAACGTTGTGGAAGACCGCCACGAACGGGGTGGCGCGCATCGGCTCCGAGGCCGAGGAAGACACCTACCTGTGCGGCGGGTACTTCTACTTCGACGAGCCCAACGCCTCGATACTGATCGATATCCTGCCGCGGCTCGTCCACATCCGGGCCACCGACCCGCGCAGCGTGCTGCTCGCGCATGTGACCGAGCTGCTCAACAGCGAGGTGGAGAGCAACGCCGTCGGCCGCTCTCTGGTCATGGACCATCTCGCGCAGATCCTGTTCGTTCAGGTGCTGCGCGCTCACGCCGAGCAAACCGACCGGCCCACCGGCTGGCTGGGAGCACTCAACGACAACGGCATCGGCGCCGCACTGCGCGCCATGCACGCCGATCTGGGACACAAATGGACCCTGCAAGAGCTCGCCGAAATCGGCCGGATGTCCCGTTCGGCATTCGCCGCCTCCTTCAAGAAGCAGACCGGAACCGCGCCACTGGAATACCTGATCCAGTGGCGAATGAGCCTGGCCCGCGACGCCCTGCGTCGCAATACCCGGTCAATTTCCGAACTCGCCTTCGCCACCGGCTACGAATCCGAGAGCGCGTTCAGCACCGCGTTCCGCCGCGTGACCGGCACCTCACCCAAACAATTCCGTGACACCGTGCACCACGCCGCCGGCAGTGAGCCGGACCAGGACCTGCTCGCTCGCTCTGGCTCCGTTCGATAGCAGAGTCAGCCAGTTTCCTCACCGGGCCAGGACGAGGTGGCACGGGCGCGGGCCCGGGCGGTCGCGGCCGCGATGAGGCGGTCATGTCGTGTGGGGTGTTGCGCCGCGGAGTGCTTGGTCGACGAGGCGTTCGGCGAGGGTGTCGTCGAAGGGGACTTTGAGTACGAGGAGTCGGTGGTAGCAGGCGCCCCAGAGTTGGTCGACGATGATGTCGAGGTCGGCGTCCTGGCGTAGCTGGCCTTGCTCCTGGGCGGTGCGCAGGCGTGCGCGGGCGAGTTCGCGGCGGGGCAGGGCATAGCTGTTTGACCAGGCGTGTGCGAGGTCGGGGTCCGTCTGGGAGGCGCCGATGAGTTCGGAGACGGGTTTTGCTGCGCCTTCGTCGAGCCAGCGGATGAAGGAACTGAGCTGGGTGATCAGGTCGGCGCGGAGGTCGCCGGTGTCGGGAAACTGCAGGGTTTGGCCGCTCTGGGTGAAGTATGCCTCGGCGGCGAGGGCGCAAGGTGAGGGCCACCATTTGTAGAGGGTCATCTTGCTTGATCCGGCTTCGGTGGCGACGCGGTCGAAGGTGACGGCTCGCAAGCCCTCGGTGAGCAGGATGTGTCCCGCTGCCGCGAGTACGCCGGCGCGGACTTCCGCGGCCGGCCGGCGGCCTCGTCCCCGGCGGGCGGCGGTGTTCTGGGACATGGACAATCTCCTTTGTGGACTACTTGTACATTTCTATGTATCGTGGCTAGTGGACAGCTCGTCCATATCCATCATATGGAGGTTTGGGCCATGGTGAACAACACTGGCCGCGTGGCGGTCGTCACCGGCGGATCCGGTGGCATCGGACAGGCATGCGTGGAGCGCCTGGCCGCGGACGGTTTCTCGGTCCTGATCCACTTCGCGGGCGCCGAGGACCGAGCCGAGGCGACCGCGAGCGCGCTGACCCGTGCCGGAGTCCCGGCCGTCGCCGTGGGTGGCGACGTAGCGGACGAAGCAGCCATGACCGCGGTCTTCGACATCGCGGACAGAGAACTCGGCGGCGTCGACGTCGTCGTCCACACGGCGGGCATCATGCCGCTCGCCCCCATCGCGCAGATGGACCTGGACACCTTCGACCGCATCCAGCGCACCAACGTGCGCGGCACCTTCGTCGTCGACCAGCTCGCCGCACAACGTGTCCGCAAAGGCGGATCGATCATCAATTTCTCCACGTCGGTAACCCGGTTGCACATCCCCACCTACGGCGCCTACGCGGCCTCCAAGGGCGCAGTCGAGGCACTCACGCTCATCCTTGCCCGCGAACTGCGGGGCCGAGACATCACCGTCAACGCCGTCGCTCCCGGACCTACCGCAACCCCTCTGTTCTTCAAGGGCAAGAGCCAGGAAGCCGTCGACCAGATCGCGAACGCCAACCCCATGCAGCGCCTGGGCACGCCCGAGGACATCGCCGAAACTGTGTCCTTCCTCGCCGGCCCCGCCCGCTGGGTCAACGGCCAGGTTCTCCATACCAACGGCGCCATGGCCTGAGGGGACAGGCATGTCAACCGTACTGATCACAGGGTCATCCACCGGTATCGGACGCCGAACCGCGGAAACGCTGGCCGTCGCCGGCCACACCGTGTACGCGACGATGCGGGACCCCGGCCACCGCGACGCCGGCGCTGTGTCCGATCTCAAGGCTCTCGCACGCTCCCAGGGTTGGACGCTGCGGGTCGTCGAGCTCGACGTGACATCCCAGGAGTCTGCAGACGCCGCCGTCCGGCACGTTCTCGACGAGACCGACGGTCTCGACGCCGTCGTGCACAACGCGGGACACCTGTACATCGGGTACGTCGAGGCGTTCACCGACAACGACGTGAGCCGCCTGCTGGACGTCAACACCATCGGCGCTCACCGGGTGAACCGCGCGGCACTGCCGCACATGCGCTCCCGCCGTTCCGGCACGCTGCTGTACGTCGGCAGCACCATCCAGGTGACCACTCCACCGTTCCTCGGCCCTTACGTGGCCTCCAAGGCCGCCTTCGACGCACTAGCCGTGGTCACCTCCTACGAGGTGTCGCAGTTCGGCATCGAGACGTCGATCGTGATGCCCGGCGCGATCACCCGGGGGACTGATCACTTCCTCGGGGCCAGCCACGCCGGCGACCTGAGAGTGGCGGTGCAATACGCCGAGTTGGACCCACTGGTCGAGCGCACGCACGAGGCGCACGATCAGCTTTTCGCGCCGGGCACGACGGCCGACCCGCAGAGCGTCGCGGACGAGATCGAGCGCATCCTCGCCCTGCCGGTCGGGAACAAGCCCTTCCGTTCGGTGGTGGACGCGGCTGAGGCCGGCGTCGACCACGTCATGGCGTTCAGCGACCTGACACGCGAGGCTTTCGTGCGGCGGCTCGGGTTCGCCGAAACACTGAAGGTGAAGTCATGAATGGTGTGGCACGTGGGTGGAGCGGGAGTCTGCGTGGTTCTGCGCGGGCGACGGTTGTCGGACTGTCGACTGGGGCGCTGTGCCTGGGACTTGTACTGAGCGGCTGTTCCGGCAGGTCCGAGGAGTCGGAGCGGTCGAGGGCGTCGCTGCCGACGACGTCTGCGAGGTCCGGCGGCGGGGGCGCCGCGACGCTGGGCGAACCCACAGAACTGACCACCGGACTTGACGCGCCGTGGGGGCTGACCTTCTTGCCCGACGGCTCGGCGCTGGTCTCCGAACGGATCACCGGTGAGATCCTGCGCGTACCTGCCGACGGCGGTGACGCCCGCACGGTGGGGGTCGTCCCTGATGTGAACGCCACATCGGAGGGAGGACTCCTCGGCATCGTCGCCTCGCCCGACTTCGCCGACGATCGCACGGTCTACGCCTCGGTCTCCGGCGCAAGCGAGAACCGTATCGTCGCGCTCACGATCGCCGCGGACTACGACGCCCTCGCCCTCAAACGGGTTCTGCTCGAAGGCATCCAGACCGCCGACCGCCACCACGGTGGCCGGATTGTCATCGGTCCCGACGGCCACCTGTGGATCGGCACCGGCGACGCCTTCGAACCCGAAAACGCCGCGGACGACGACTCCCTCAACGGCAAGATCCTTCGCATCGCCACCGACGGCTCCGTACCACGAGACAACCCTAAAGACTCACCGGTCTACTCCAGCGGGCACCGCAACGTTCAGGGCATCACCTTCGGGCCGGACGACACTGCTTACGCCACCGAACTCGGCCACCGCACCTGGGACGAGGTCAACGTGCTCCGCGCGGGCGCCGACTACGGATGGCCGGAGTCCGAGGGCACCCAAGGATCGGCCGGCGAACAACCCATCGCCGTCATCCACCCCGACGACGCCAGCCCTTCCGGCGTCGCCTACGCCGAAGGATCCCTGTGGATCGGCGCCCTCGGCGGCCAGCGGCTGTGGCAACTCCCCGTCGACGGCCAAGCCGCCACCGCCGAGCCCATCGCCTACTACCAGGGCGAATACGGCCGCATCCGCACCGTCGAAGTCGCACCTGACGGATCCCTGTGGATCATCACCTCCAACACCGACGGTGCCACCTGGGGCGGTACCGATCCTCGCTCCGGCGACGACCGTATCCTCCGCATCGAAGTGGAACAGCCCTGACCACAGCTCAGGCAACACCCATATGGCGCTGATGGGCATCTTCATCGCCGACGAGTGCGCGGTGATCCTTTCGCGTCGAGACGCCGAGAAGCTCCCCCAGCCCGTCCAACGGGAGTGCGTCACCCGGAAACCGGCAGGCGCCCCACTCGGGCGGAGTCGATGGCGAGGACGGCACGTTCGAGGGAACTCGGGTAGCAGTCCAGGTCGGTGCCCTTGGGAAGTTTGAGGTGACCCCCGGAGTGTGGACACAGGGGTTCATGCTGCGAGTGAGAGTTCAGCTGTCCTGTGGTGCTGTTGGTCGAACTCCAACGGGGAGAGGTAGCCCAGCGCGCCGTGGCGGCGGCGGGGTGTCTGACGCCACTACAGCATAGGGCCGTGCTTTCTATGACGACTCGTCAGTATGCGTGTGCGCGAGGGTTGGCTGTGTGCACGAAGGGACCGGAGACCGTTTCGAAGCGGCCTCGGGAGCCACTTCGAGGTGCCAGGTGAACCGAGGTAGGCGGTGGTAGACCTCGCGGGCGACGAAGCGTTTGAGGCACCGGATGATGTCCTTCTTGGACAGTCCCTCCGCGGTGGAGGCGGTGGCGGTCGGTGCGTCCCGAGGACGCGGGGAGGGGAGCGACGCCGCACAGCCGGGCGAATGAGGCTTCGGTCCGCAGCCGCTGGGGGTTGTCGCCTGCGCTGATGAGGAGCTGGCCGGCGGTCTCCGGGCCGATCCCGGACCGCGTGACGAGCTGTGGCGCGGCCCGGGCGACCAGGGGTTCGATCTCGGCCGCGGTCTCCTTGATCTCCTCGTTCAGCGCCAGGTAGCGGCGGGCCAGTCGCGCAGCGTGATCCTGGCTGCGTGTGCCGGGTCGGCGGGATCACCGGCCGGGCGGGTGCGGGCCAGGGCCTTGATGAGCTTGCCGGTGGTCAGTTCCCGGACCTCGCTGGGAGCGGTGATGATCAGAGCGCGGATCTGGTTGATCGCCTGAGTACGGGCCTTGATGGCGCTGATCCGGGCCATGCGCAGCACGCGTATCGACTCGACGGTGCCGTTGTGGCTCTCCGGGGGTGCCTTTGGCACAGCCGGACAGAACGGCGGCTGCGGTGGTGTAGGCGTCCAGGGGGTCGGTCTTGCCGTAGACGTGGCGGGTGCGCCTGCCGGGCCGGTCGACCTCGATGACCTGGACGTCGTGGACGTGCAGGAAGCGGGCGAGTTCGGCCCATAGTGGCCGGTGCTCTCCATCCCGACTGCCAGGACCTCGCGGTGCGTTCGCAGCCACCGCAGGAGGCCGTGGTAGCCGTCCGGGGTGGTCGGGAAGGACTTGGTGGCCAGGTGTCGGCCGACGGTGTCGATGACCGCGAGCTGGTGGAAGTCGGTGTGGGTGTCGATGCCGCCGATCACAGGTGTGGGTTCAGCGTTCATGGGGCAGTCCGTAGCTCGTCCGAGTGATCCGGGGGAGCACGTCTCGGCCGGGCTGACGGACAGCACAGTGATGGGACCGCTGGTCGAGCACCTATCAATTCACGGGAGCCCCACCCGCTACGTGCGAGGTGGCACCGCCTGGTGGACCGACAGTTCACGAGACGGACAGCCGAAGCGTCAGTGAGTGATTGAGTCAGGCCCACGGGCGATGCCACCGAAGGCATCATCCCGCTACGGCAAGATTCAAACTGACGCTTCCAGAATCATCACGGTGAGTGGTGCTCCACCGAGGGCACGACCTCGCGGTAGGCCGCGCCGTAGGAGCGGAGCCGGTCCGTGACGACCACCCCGGGCACCGCACCCGTCATCTTCATCAGGCGACGGAAGGAGCGCCTGGCCGCAACCTTGTCCCGCCGGTTCTGGGCGAGGATGTCGAGCATGTTGCCGTCCTGTGCTCGGCTTTGCGCTCGTAGCGGCGGTGCAGTCTGCGGCATCCGGCAAGCCAGGACATGGTGCGTTCTACGGCCCAGCGGTGGCGGCCCAGGCGGGTCGAGGACTCGATGCCTCTGCGGGCGATGCGGTGGCGGATGCCGTGTCCGCGTAACCATCGCCGCAGGTGGTCGTAGCCATATCCCTTGTCGGCGTGGAGCTTTCCCGGTTACGTCGCCGGCGTCCGCGCCGGGTGCGGATCGGCGGTATCCCCTTCACCAGTGGGATCAGCGCCTGGCTGTCGTGCAGGTTCGCTCCAGAAATTCCGGCGGACAGAGGCAGACCGGCCCGTTCGGTGATCAGATGGATCTTCGAGCCGCACTTGCCCCGGTCCACAGGATTCGGGCCTGTCAGCTCCCCCTTTTCAGGGCCCGCATGCTCACGGAGTCGATCGCGCAACGGGACCAGTCCAACTCGCCGCGGGAGCCTAGTTCGTCGAGGACCAAGCGGTGGAGCTTGGCCCACACGCGAGCCTTGGACCACTCGGCAAAGCGCCGGTGAGCCGTCGCTCCGGACGGACCGAACGACGTCGACGGAAGCTGCTGCCACGTGCAGCCCGACGTGGCCACGAACACGATTGCGGCCGGTACCTCCCGGTCACCATGCCGACGCCGACCGCCGCCCTGGGCCCGCGACGGTGCCTCTGGGGCCACTCGCTGTAACAACTCCCACAACTCATCCGGCACCAGCCGCTCAACGATCGAAACCACGACCAACGGGCTACCGAACCAAATGAGATGACGTCCAACGAGCTCGCCGCACGACAAGCGGTGAGCCGTCGAGGACCTCGGCGGCCGAGGTGTCGGGCCGGCGCTCGCCAGTGCTTGAGGTGGGCGATGCCGTGCTCGACCCGGGTACGGCGCGAGGAGTGTGGGTTGCGCTGGCGCTGGTGCACCAGGCGGGCGCGTTCTTCTTGAACCTCCGACGGGGCGGTGTCACCACCCGCCCACCTGTCTGAGCGCCCAGACCCTGGTAGCCGGCATCGGCGAGGATCTCGACCGCGGGTCCGTCGGCCAAGAGCGTGTCCAGCCCTACTCGATGTCCTCCGCCAGGTGCTGTCGCCGCGTCTCCCACGCGGTGGGCGGGCGGTCGCGCCACTTGTAAAACCACGACTCCGACACCCCCAACGCCCGGCAGGCGGTACGGAATGGAACCTTCTGCTCGGCCTTGCAGCTGCTGATCACCCCGACCGCAACGCCCGGGTCCGCGTCAGCTACTTCACCCACAAGGCCACGAATCGCTTGCAGACATCACGCTCCATCTCCAGCTCGCGGATGCGCTTGTCCTTCCCTCTGGCCTCGGCCCGCAGCCGCTCCAGCTCCGCCCGCTCTCCCGCAGCCGGCCACCGAAAGGAGACGGCTCTGCCGCCGGCCGGTCCGACGATGGTGACCCGTTGCGCCGAGCCCGCGACACCCAGGTGTGAGGGGAACCTCGGACTGAACCGAGAAGATTCGAGCGCAGCCGCCGTGCGGGGCCGGTCATGCTGGCTGTCGCAGCGTACGGGTGGCCCTGCGCACCCACCCTCAGGCCGGATTTACGGACGCGGCTTCCTGCTCTGCGAGACCCGACGGGATATTTTGCGGGTCGGCGGGGCGAGGAACGTAGACGGGGGCGTCCGACTGGTAGAAGAGATCGATGTCGGCCTCTTCGCCGCCGACGATCAAGGTGTCCCACGCACCGCTTTCCTGGAGCGTGCGGAGCGTGGCAGGTTCCAACGCCGAGAGGTGGCTGCGCAGTTCCTCGTCGGTGGGCATGCCGGGGAGGCGCGGCGCGAGCCGCTCGCGTATCGCACTCATTCTCTCCAACAGGGCGTCGAGGTGGGTTTGCTGGGACGTGGAGCCGTCGGCGGGAGCCGGTTCTAGACTGCCGGCGATGATGTCCTTGATGGCGCGGGTGGCACCCTGTTCGTCGGTGGTGACCATGGCGTTCCAGGCCCGGCTCTTGTGCCTGTATTGAAGCATGGACATCGCCGCCTCGTGCCGGATGAAGTCGGCGTCACGCAGCGGCTTTCCCTGCCACGCGCGGCTGAGCGAGCGGGCCAGCGAAGTGGCGGAGGCAAAACCGCTGTTGAGGCCGCGGCCCGGCCAGAAGTGGATGGCGTTGGCCGCGTCGCCCAGCAGGAAGCCGTACGTGCCGGGGCTCGTCGAGGTCGGGCGGGTCAGCTGCGCCGTGAACCGTGGGCGCTGCACCATGTCCAGTCGGAACGACGTGACCGCCGTGAGATCGTCCTCGGTCATGCCGTACAGCTTCAGGCCCTCCCGGATCCGCTTCCACAGGGGCGAGCTGCGCAGCAGGGCGGGCAGGAAGAGGGTTCCGTGCGAGGGGCAGCGGAACTCGTTGTCCTCCTCACGGCTCATGACACAGGGACGAGCGGCGATGCACTCCTCGAAGACATGGCGGACCGGGTCGAGGCCGACAACGTTCTTGGCTTCCTCACGGGTGAGGCGCATGTTCAAGAAGCCTTCGCCGCGGAGCGAGTTGAGAAGGAACCTGTTCTGCGAAACGGTCAGCAGAACGCTCATCGGGTCGGGCAGCGGGGACTTCACCCGTAGCCCCAGCACCACGTCCTGCAGATGGTCGCCTTCGAGGGAGTAGATCGAGGCGTCGGCCGCGCCGAAGAAGTCGTTGTAGTGCTCCCGCGTACGCGACCGTCCGCCCTCGCAGACCACCAGGACGTGTTCCTGCGAGAGCCGGCCCTGGTGCTCCGACGGGTCGAAGCGTTCCGGTACCAGCCGGATCGCGGTGCTCTTGTTCGCCAGCTCCAGCAGGCGGTCCTCGATGTAGGCGATCCGGATGTTGCGAGGAGGCCGGCCCTCCACGGAGTCCGGTCCGACGGGCCACATCTCCGCGAAGTCCCCTGAGCCGAACAGCGCCGACTGCATCTCCTCGGGCAGAGCGAGGTACTGCCGGCTCTGGATGGTCACGACCTGTTGACGACGGGTGTTTCCGTGGGTCTCGTCCTTCCAGACCACAGAGGAGCCGTTCTTGATCCACCGGCCTTCGTAGATCTTGATGGCGACCCTCCCTCGCAGCATGTTCTCCAGCGTCAGCGCGAAGGCGAGGCCGACCGGCCCCCCGCCGGTGATCGTGACGCGGAGCAGGCCGGGATCCGCGGATGCCTTGGCCCGGGGCATGTCGAGGAGGGAGAGGTCCATGACCGTCTCCACGGCGTCCTGCGACTCGAAGAGGAAGGTCTCCTCACCGATCCGGATGCGGTCGTTGGCGCGCAGTACATGCCGTGTGACGCGCTGGTCGTTGACGAAGGTGCCGTTGCGGCTGCGGTCGTACAGGACGAAGCCGGCGTCCTCCTCCACGATTTCGGCGTGCAGGCGGGAGGCACTGAGGCTGACAATCACGACGCCGCTGTCGCTCTTGCGGCCGAACGTCAGAGGAGTGGCGCTCAGCACGACACTCTGACCAGTGAAGGGACCCGTTTGCCCCACGATGACCGATGGCACGGCTACTCCTAGCGGATGATACTCAACAGGGAAACAGAGGCCGCGTGATGCGGCTGACCCGGCATGAGGACGAAACTGTCACTCACGCGTGGGCGGGCCCGGTTCGGTTCAACTCTTCGGAGACCCAACCGGCCGGAGGGCAGCGTGCCTGGACTCGGTCACGCGTTCACGAGCCGTCATTGACCATGCGATGCGCCTCCGGTCGTTCCCGCCTCGCACGTCAACGAGAGAGGCACCATGTTGGACTTGCCCTTCAGAGGGGCATTGAGCTCCACGCCGATTTCACTCTCGAACGTTCCGGCCTTCGCCCACGTGGTCAGACTGACGCTGACCTGCTTGGTGAGGCTTCCGCCGTTCGGGAATGACAGCGTCCTCCACGTCTCATCGGTGACCGTGCCGTCCGTGGACACCCACCGGTAGGAGAACTGCGCCGGGAGCCGGTCCACCGTGAACGACGCCGTGAAGATGGGCGCCTCCCCGCTCGGGGGCGGGCACGGTCCCGAGTACGTTGCCTGCGAACCCGTCACCTGCATCTGCACCCCCTCGGACGTGGAGGTGTCCTGCCCGCCGGCCCCTGTGCTGGGAGCGGCGGTCTCCTCGGCGTTCTGTGAGGCGTCCTGTGAGGCATCCTTCGTATCCGGAGAGGCCGCACCGGCGCCTGCGGTGGCAGCGTTCTGCTGCTTTTCGTCGTCGTCCCCGGCGTTCACGACGGCATAGCCCGTCCCGGCCAGCGCCAGAGCGCACAGGGCCACGCCCGCCGCCATGAGGGCAGTGCCGCGCCGGTTGCGGCGTGAGGGAGCCGGGGGGACGGGGAACGCGGGCGTTCCCACAGTGGTGGTATCCGGCGAGGGGTGCACGGCCGTCGGCTGCGTGGCGGGCTGCGTGGCGGTTGGCTGCGCCGCGGGCTGCGTGACGATCGGCTGCGCCGGGGAACTCACGGCGGTGAGCTGCGCCGAGGGATGTGTGGCCGCAGGCTCGGTCTCCGCCTGGGTGGGGGACACCTGCGTGGCCGCAGACTCGGTCTCGGCCTGGGTCGGAGACACCTGTGTGGTGTGTTGGGTCTCCGCCTGGGTGGGGGATGCCTGCGTCGTGTGTTGGGTCTCCGCCTGGGCCGGGGATGCCTGCGTCGTGAACTCGGTCTCGGGCTCTGCCCCGATGGTCGGTGAGTGAGGCGCCTGCCGCGCGGTACCCGTGTCGGGCGTGCCGTTCTCACTGACCAACCGCAGTTCCCGCGCCGCCGGTTCGGCGCCGAGGCGTTCGTCCGGATCCTTGAGCAGCAGTCCTTCGATGACCGGGGTGAGGGCGCCGGCCCGTCGAGGGGGTGGCAACTCCGTGTCCACGATGGCCCGCAGGGTGCTGAGAGCTGTGTTCTGGCGGAAGGGCGAGATCCCCTCGACCGACGCGTACAGCAGCACGCCGAGCGACCACAGGTCCGAGGCGAACCCGGGCCGCTTGCCCAACGCACGTTCCGGGGCTAGGAATTCGGGCGATCCAACGACTTCACCGGTCATGGTGAGCGCAGTGTTGCCCTCGACCTCGGCGATACCGAAATCGGTGAGTACCACCCGGCCGCCCTTGGCCATCAGCACGTTGGCCGGCTTGACGTCGCGGTGCAGCACGCCGGCCTCGTGGGCGGCGCGGAGAGCGGCGAGCACCTCACCACCGATGGACGCGGCGCGCTGTGGGGTGAGCGGGCCCTCGGACTTGAGCAGGTCGGCCAGCGACTGACCTTGTACCAGCTCCATGACGATCCACGGGCGGCCCTCTTCCATGGCCACGTCGTAGACGGTCACCACGTTCCGGTGCGACACCCGGGCCGCAGCCCACGCCTCACGCTCCAGCCGCGTGTACATCCGCTCGATGGCTGCCGTGGCCAGCCCGGCAGGCGTCCGGACCTCCTTGATGGCGACCTTGCGGTGTAACACCTTGTCGTGGGCGCGCCACACGGTGCCCATGCCGCCCTCACCGAGGGGCGACAGCAGGGTGTAGCGGTCGGCGATCACACGCGTGCGGCCCGGCTCTTCGGACCCGGTGTCCTCACTGGTCATCGGGGCGATTCTTCCTTTCGTCATGCAAGCAGCTCGTCGGAGCGCGGATGTCGCCCTTGGAGCATCGATTCCTGTGCACGACCACCGTCGGCGGAACCGCTGTTCATCCGCCGGATCGCAACACTGTATCTCTGCCCCAAGGGGGTGTGCGGGAGGACGAGCACGCACGGGTCTGTCCGGAGAACGGGATACGGACGTGTGCCCCCGGTGGACAGATCCGACGCGCACCCATGGCCACATCCCGTGGTGATCGTACTGCCGTACGAGGGCGGCGGGCGCCGAAGTCTGCGGGCACTGCGGAGATTACCGCGCTGATCCACGCGGGTCCGGCAGCTGGCCCACCCCTTCGCACAACGCCAACCCGGCGAGGAGACCACGAGGTCATACGTGGCAATTCGCCCACGCTGAATGCACTCTCGGTTCAGGGCTTTGGCCGTGTTGAGCAGGGGAGTTGGGCGCGGAAGTCGACTGGTGTCCCCCAATCCCACCCGCTTGTGGACTGCTTGTACATTTCTGTGTATCGTAATAAGTAGACGAGGCGTCCATATCGTGCGGAGGTTCAAGCCATGGCGACACCTTAGAGGGCGGCGTCGTGGGCCTGACGCAGACGTCATCGGCTTGTCCCGCGTCACCTGTGGAGAGGCGTCGGGGCCCAACTGCTCTCGCAGAGTCCCATCGGTAAAAGCTGCGATGGTCCTCGGATGGCAAGGGGCTCGGTCTCCCGTCGGCGCGCTTCGTGTCCGCCGGACTCCGGAGGGTCCTGATGGCTGCTCGGGCAACCGGAGGGAAGCAGGGCGAGCCGCCGTCCGCTGTAATCGAAGAAGGCGGCAGCCGCCTCCTGGCCTCCCCGCGTCGAGGAGTGTTGCGACCCCCGGGATTGTCCTGAAACCGGTCCGGTGGAAGCTGACTGCCCCTGAACCAGTCCATCCGGTGATTCCCTGCTCCGGATCGTCACGCACTCGTGCGCTGGCTTCCGCACCGGCATAGGTCGCCGAGCCCTACCTCTCGGCCATCACACAAGGACCAGCCGTGTCAGCCCCCACACTGCATCGCTGATGCCTTCCCGTGCGGAGGAAGGCAGATCTCCCCATCACCTACCCGCGAGGAGACACACCAATGGCCGATTCTGACGCACTGTCAACTGGCGAGCACAGTCGCCGGAGCGTGCTCAAGGCCGGTGCCGGCGGCGCCGCTGTGGCCGTGTCGGGAGGCGTGGCGCCGCTCGCGCCTGCTCATCCGGCCGTCGCGGCGGAGCCGGCGCTGCCGTCCCCGGCCTCGACTGCCGAGGTGACACTTCGTGTCAACGGAGTCCAACGTAATGTAACGGTCGAATCCCGCGTCACTCTGCTGGACGCGCTCCGTGAGCGTCTGGGTGTGACTGGGCCGAAGAAGGGCTGCGACCGCGGTGAATGCGGCGCCTGCACCGTCCTCGTCGAGGGCCGGCGTGTCAAGTCCTGTATGACGCTCGCTGTCATGGAGGACAACCGTGACATCACCACAATCGAAGGTCTGGCCCGCGGGGACGAACTGCACCCTGTACAGGCGGCGTTCATCCAACGGGATGCCTTCCAGTGCGGGTTCTGCACATCCGGGCAGATCATGTCGGCCGTCGCCTGCATCAAAGAGGGCCACACCGGGTCCGATGCCGAGATCCGTGACTGGATGAGCGGCAACCTGTGTCGGTGTGGCTGCTATCCGAACATCGTCGAAGCAGTACGAGACGCCGCGAAGGGAGGCAAGCTGTGAAGCTCTTCGACTACGCGCGTACGTCGCGTGTATGTGACGCTGTCGGCCTGGTTGCGGGCCACCCCGGTGGCGCGTTCATCGGGGGCGGGACCGAACTGACGAATCTGATGAAGGACGGTGTCCTCGCCCCGGACCTCGTCGTGGACGTGGGCGCGCTGGCCCTGGCAGACATCGGCGTGAGAAAGGGCCGGCTGCTTATCGGCGCCACGGCCCGGATGGGGGATGTGGCCGAACACCCGGTGGTCCGTGAGCGGTTTCCCGTCATTTCCGAAGCCCTGCTGGCTTCTGCGTCCCCACAGGTGCGCAACAGAGCCACCATCGGCGGAAATCTCATGCAACGGACCCGGTGCTGGTACTACCGGGACGTCGGCAGCGCCTGCAACAAGCGTGAACCCGGCAGCGGCTGCCCCGCCATCGGCGGACAGAACCGCTGGCACGCGATCCACGGCGGCAGCGATCACTGCATCGCCGTCCACCCGTCCGATCTGGCCGTCTCGCTGACCGCTCTGGACGCGACGGTGCTCACTCTTGGACCTGATGGCCGCCGGTCCATCCCCATCGGGGACTTCTACCGTCTGCCCGGTTCCACTCCGGACCAGGAGACCGCGCTACGGCACGGCGAGCTCATCACTGCTGTCGAGATTCCCGAGAGCGGACCAGCAGCTGGCTCCCGCTACCTCAAGCTGCGTGACCGGGCCACGTTCGAGTTCGCCGTGGTCTCCGTGGCCGCCGCGCTGACCCAGGCGGGAGGAGTGGTCACCGATGTGCGGCTCGCCTTCGGTGGCATTGCCACCAGGCCGTGGCGCTCGGCCGGTGCCGAGGAGGCCCTGCGCGGCCACCCGCTGACCCAGGCCACCATCGCGGCAGCCGGCCGAGCGCTGGTTGACGGCGCTCAGCCGCGGGAGCACAACGCGTTCAAGGTCGAGCTGGTTCAGCGCGCCCTGGCCGACATCCTCAAGGACCTTGGAGGCCGCAAATGAGCCCGATTGTAGGGAGCCCCGTAGCCCGGATCGACGGACGCGCCAAGGTCACGGGAGCGGCCACCTACACCGCGGACACTCAGGTCAGCGGAGCCCTGTACGGCTACCTGGTGCTCAGCACCATCGCCAACGGACGCATCACCGGCATCACCACCCAGGACGCCGAACGTTCGCCCGGTGTGGTCGGCGTCTTCACCCACCGGAACATGCCCCGCCTGGCCGTTCCCACCTCGCAGCTCGCGGCCTACTGGAAGCGTGTCATCCCCCTGCAGAACGCGGACATCCACCACAGCGGCCAGCCCGTGGCCTACGTGGTGGCACAGACTCTGGAGCAGGCTCAGCACGCGGCGTCGCTCGTCAGCGTTACTTACGACGCTCGCACACCCCGGACCAGCCTTTCCGGAGCCATGGACGAGGCATATGTGCCCGATCCGGGTCTGGAGGGTCCCAACGAGGTCACCCGCGGCGACACCGAGGCGGGGCTGGCGCAGGCCGATGTCCGCATCGATGTCAGCTACACGACACCGATGCACCATCACAACGCCCTGGAGCCGTCCGCGACGACGGCCGTCTGGGACGGCGACCGGCTGACTGTGCACGAAACCGCGCAGGGCATCAACGCCACCCGGCTCAGCCTCTCCGAGGCGCTCAATGTGCCCCTTGCCAACATCCGTGTACTGTCCCCGTTCCTGGGCGGAGGGTTCGGAGCGAAGGGCCCGGTGTGGCCACACACCATGTTCACCGCCGCCCTCGCCCGCCATTTGAGGCGTCCGGTCAAACTGGTGCTCTCCCGTGCCCAGGCATATACCTCCAACGGCCACCGCCCCGAAGCCCACCAGCGGTTCAGGATCGGAGCCAAGCTGGACGGCACGCTCACCGCGATCGACCACATCACGACGTCCCAGGTCAGTCGGACCGAGGATTTACTGTTCAACACCAGCGAACCCACGCGCATGCTGTACGCCTGCCCCAACGTGCATGTAGCCCAGCGGGCTGTGAAACTTCATCTGCCCGCCCCGAGCAACATGAGGTCACCGGAAGTCGTCGCCTCCCACGGTCTGGAGACCGCACTCGACGAGCTGAGCTACGAGCTGGACATGGACCCCATCGAGCTCCGGCTGCGCAATTACACCTCGGTCAATCCCGACAACGGTGCCGCCTTCGGCAGCAAGCACCTACAGGAGTGTTACCGCCGGGGCGCGGACGTATTCGGCTGGAGCAAGCGCGATCCGCGCCCGCGATCGATGCGCGACGGCGACACCCTGATCGGCTTGGGCATGGCGTCCGCGGCGCACACAACTGGCGGAAGGCCGGGAGCCGGCGCCCGTGTAGTGATCTCCGCCAATGGAAAAGCAGTGGTCCAGGTCGCCACCCACGACATCGGAACCGGAACCTACACGGTGATGTCGCAAGTCGCCGCGGACAGCCTGGGACTGGATCTTGACGACGTGGATTTCGAACTCGGTGACACCGACTACCCGTTCGCGTTCGTCTCCGCCGCGTCGGCCACGGTCCCCGGTGTGAGCGCCGCCGTCAACCGAGCGTGCACCACAGCCCGCCGATCCGTGATCGACATCGCAGTAGCGGACCCACGGTCCCCCCTGCACGGCATCCCGGCCGACCAGATCACTGTCGAAGGCGGGATCCTGCACGACACCGACCGGCCAAAACTCCGCGACACCATCCGCGCGGTCGTCACCCGTCACGGCAAGCCCGTGGAAGCGACCACCAACCCAGTTCCCATTCCCCCCGGTTACTCCACCGGTGCGGTCTTCGCGGAGGTACGCGTCAACCCCAGGCTCGGACAGGTCCGCGTCACCCGTATGCACGGGATCTTCGACGCTGGCCGAGTCCTCAACCGCAGGACGCTGCGCAGCCAGGCGATCGGCGGAGCGGTCTGGGCCGTCGGCTTCACCCTGTCCGAGCACACCATGGTCGACCACCACCTGGGGCGGATCGTCAACCCCAATCTGTCGGGCTATCTGGTGCCTGTCAACGCCGATATCCCCGAGATCCACATCGGCTTCGTGGACAAACCTGACCCGGCGAACCACGAGGCGTTCGGCGCACGCGGGTTCGGAGAAACCCCGATGACCGGCATGACGGCCGCCATCGGAAACGCCGTCTACCACGCTACCGGGCGCCGCATCCGGGACCTGCCCCTCACCCTGGACAAGATCATCGGAGCTGAGGAAGCAGGATGAACGACATGTGGGAGCGGCTCCACCGTCTCTGGGAAGCCGGCACACCGTGCGCGCTCGCCACGGTTGTCTCCGCGTACGGCTCGGCTCCCCGCCGACCCGGAGCCATCATGATCTGCGCCCCGGACGGGACAGTCACCGGCAGCGTGTCCGGCGGCTGCGTGGAGGGCGCCGTTTACGACCTGGCACAGCAGGTCCTGCGGGACGGCACTCCCGTGCTCGAACGCTACGCGGTGAGCGATGACGACGCGGGAGCGGTCGGCCTGACATGCGGTGGCACCATCGAAGTCCTCGTCGAGCGCGTCGACCAGCAGTCCTTCTCCGAATTGGGCACCCTTCTCCACCACATGCGGGGCGGGGTCGCCGTTGCTCTGGCCACGGTCGTCGAGGCTGACGGGCCGGTACGAGCCGGCACGCACCTGGTGTGCTGGGACAGTGGTACGAGCGGGAGCACGGGCGACTCCGCCCTCGACGGTGACACCGCCGGAGCGGCCAGGAGACTGCTCGGGCAGGGGCGCTCCGGCACGTTCCGCACCGGGTCCGCCGACGGGGACTCCGGCACTGGCCCGCGGGTGTTCGTCAACTGCTTGGCACCGCCGCCCCGCATGCTGGTCTACGGATCCAATGAGTTCGCCTCGGTCCTCGCCCGCCAGGGTGCACTGCTCGGTTTCCGGGTCACGGTGTGCGACGCACGGCCGGTGTTCACCACCCCCGAACGCTTTCCGGACGCGGACGAGGTCGTCGTGGACTGGCCCCACCGCCACCTCGCCGCCGAGGCGGCGGCAGGCCGGATCGACGGCAGAACGGTGGTCGTCTCGCTCACCCACGATCCCAAGTTCGACGTGCCCTTGCTTCAGGCCGCGTTGGGGATGGACCTGGCCTACGTCGGAGCCTTGGGCTCCCGGAGAACCGCAGAGCAACGCAGGGCATCCCTGCGGGCCACGGGAGTGCGCCACGACCAACTGAGGCGGCTCTGTTCCCCCGCTGGGCTCGACCTGGGCGGTGCCGGCCCGGCGGAAACCGCACTGTCCATCGCCGCCGAGATACTCCTCCTACGCCACGGCGGCCGTGGTGCCCGGCTGTCGGAAACCACGGGCGTGATCCACCAGGAGGCCCCGACAGCCGTTCTCTCCTTGTCGGGGGCGGGTCGCATGTGATCCGAGGAACTACGTGCAACTACGGCCCCGAGCGTGACGGGCGTATCCCGGAGCTCGACAGCAAGTCGCTCACCTCGAGCGAGGTGCTGCCGCATTGGTGGACCGACCGGTTCGGTCCCGCGGCGGGCTGAGCACGAAGGTCCACTTGGCCAGTGACAGTCGGGCTCGCCCCCTGGGTACCCACGTCACCGCCGATCAGGCTGGTGACGCACCGGCTTCCGAGGCGGTCATGGCCAGGATCCGGATCCCGCGCAGCGGACCCGGGGGGCCAAGAATCCGCCCGGCAATCGTCCTGGCGGATCGCGCCTATTCGTCCCGCGCGATCCGTGGACACCTTCGTCGCCGAGGCATCCGGGCTGTCGTCCCGCAGCCCGCCGACCAGATCGGTCACCGCCTGCGGCCAGGCCGTGCCGGAGGCCGCCCGCCCAGCTTCGACGCCGAGAAATACGACTCAAGCAGTGGCGCGGGCTGGCCCTGCGGACTCACAAACGCGCCATTGCCTACCAGGCCGCACTCCACGTCGCGTCCATCCTTGTCCGGGCGCGTCAATGACATGACTGCAGAAGCTACAGGCCCAAGCTCGAGACGAAGCCTGAGAAAGTAGGTGCTACGACCCGCCACTGGCACAGAAGGTGGTCTGTCCAGTCACTGCCGACTACGCGGGGATCTGAGGGGTCAGTCCGGTAGTCGAGAGCCAGGGCGCCGTCATCGCCCGGGTTGCGAGTGGTGGCGATCAGCACTGCCTGTTCAACGTCAAGCCAAGGAAGTTCGAGCGGGGCGGCGCCCCTGATTCCGCGTGCCTGGCGAAAGAAGGCGGAGTGTGGATCATCGGCGAACATGTCCATTGATTGGGACGCGTACGCCCTCTGCTCGGGGTTCGATACGAAGGCAAGGGGGTCCTTGAACCACGGGATGACCTTCGCTGGCACCGCATCGCCCGGGTGTCGCCAGAGGTCGCGATCGATGAGCGATGTCAGCGGGGGCGGGCAGAGCAAGTCCACGGACTGTCGAAGGCGCCATGGCGAACAGCTTCGCATGGCGGACAACACCAAGGAGACACGCTCCAGATCAAACGCCCTCTCAGTCACCGCCCGGGGGAGCCGACATGCAGAACGCGGCTCGGAGGAATTCAGCAGCTCAACGCGGCCCCGAGATCACGCAAGTTCGACGGCTCCACCCGCCGCGGCGCTCACCCGTGGAGCGGCACTCTACCGGGAGCATGCATGACGTGACAGAGAACAGCACAACCACGGACCGTCGCATCGCGGTCGTCGTCGGCAGCACTCGACCGACCCGCAGCTGCCCCGAGATCGCCGGGTGGGTACGCAAGACAGCCCACCAGAACAGCCGTCTCACCTACGAGCTGCGCAAGCCCGTCCTCGGTCAGTACGAGCACGAGCACACGCGCCGCTGGAGCCGGACAGCCAGCGGCTACGACGGGTTCTCTTCGTCTTCCCGCAGTACAACTGGGGCTACCCCGCGGTTCTGAAGAGCGAGCTGCACATGCGCATCATCGACCAGAACCTTGAGCTGGTCGTCACCGACGCCGACGAGGACGAGTAACTCACGGACGTCGCCGCCACTTTGCAGCCGTTCACCGAGCAGGTACGACTGGTGGACGCCCAGCTGACCGAGCCCCTCACCGACGACCACCAGTGATGGGCGGTCAGCAGCGGCCTGGCGTCAGTCGGGCAGAGCCCAGGTGCGTCGGCCTCGATCCGGGCTCAGGCCGGCCGGTCCGTGGCGCGGAGGCCGTCCATCAGGAGGTTCAGCAGGCGGCCGGCCTGAGCTTCGCGCTCGGGTCGGGGGGCCACGGTGAAGATTCCGATGAGGGCGGCGGCGATGTCTTCGGCGGTGACGTCGGAGCGGAGGTCGCCCGCCGCGCGGCCGGCGTCGAGCATCCTGGTGATGGCCGTCAGGAGCTCGGTCCGAGTCTGCGCATGGGCGATCTCACCCGACTCGATCATCGCGAGCAGCGTGTCGAGCATGCCGTTCTTGGTCGCGATCCAGTCCCCGAACAAGTCCATCCAGCGCCGCATTGCCGCAGCCGGGGCCAGCCGACCGAGCAGCTCGTGGGCGCCGGTTGTCAGGCCCACGACCTGGTCCCGGTAGACCGCGTCGACCAGCGACTCGCGGGTCGGGAAGTGCCGGTAGAGCGTGGCGATGCCGACCCCGGCCTCGCGCGCGATCGCGCGCATCGACGGCTCGGCGTCCGCCGAGGCGAACACGCGAGTCGCCACCGCGAGCAGCTGGTCACGATTGCGGGCCGCGTCCGCCCGTGGCGCGCGCATCTCCGCGTCAGTCGAAACGGAACGCGCTCCGTTTGTGTTACGGTCATCCATATAAACGGAGCATAGTCCGTTTCAGTGCGTCCATGCGTCCACTGCGTACTCAGGTCCAAGGAGACAGAGGAACATGCAGGAACAGAGCAATCAGACGCCGACGGGTCGCAGCAGGGCGGTCCAGCTCGATGCATTCGGCGGCCCCGACGTCCTGGACGTCCGCGAGGTTCCCGCACCGCAGGCCGGCCCGGGACAGGTCCGTGTGCGGGTCACCGCGGCCGGTCTGAATCCGATGGACTGGTCCATGACCACCGACGCGGACACCGCCGCCCGGTTCGGCCTGACCCTGCCGGTCGGCTTCGGGACCGACTACGCGGGAGTGGTCGACCAGGTCGGCGACGGGGTGAGCGGCTTCACGTCCGGCGACCGGGCGTTCGGGAGCGCCCTGTCCCGCGCGGTCGCCGACTTCGTGGTGGTCGACTCATCCGGGGACACCGCGGCGAACGAGGCCCACCACACGCCCGACGGCGTCGACGACCGCGTCGCCGCCACCCTCACGATCGCGGGCCGGACGGCATCCGCCGCCCTCGCCGCGATCAACCCCGGTCCGGACGACACCGTGCTGATCGGCGGCGCCGGAGGCGGGGTCGGGGTGTTCGCCGTCCAGCTCGCCCGGATCGCCGGAGCGCGCGTGATCGGGACGGGATCGCCGTCCTCGGCCGACTACCTGCGCGAACTCGGAGCCGAACCGGTCGTCTACGGCGACGGCCTGACCGACCGGGTCCGTGCCCTCGCTCCCGACGGCGTCACCGCCGCCATGGACCTGCACGGAGAGGAGACCGTGCACGTCGCACGGGAACTCGGCGTCCCGGACAAGCGGATCTGCACCATCGCAGCACGGATCGACGGCGTGACGGCGGCCAACGGCGCGAACGCGGCTCCCGGCACCCTGGAAGAGATCGCGCGCCTGGTCGCGGAGGGTCGACTCCGCGTGCCTATCGAGGCGAGTTTCGCGATCGAGGAGATCCGCCGCGCGGTCGAGCTCCAGGCCGGCCGGCGCGTGAAGGGCAAGGTTGTCATCGACCTCTAAGACTGTGTCCTACATGGCCGGTTGACCGTTGTGCTTCGTATGGGGAGTGGGCGGTGGGGATGGATTGTTCCGGACGGGCTGTGGGAGTTGGCGAGGCCGCTGCTGCCGTCGGCGCGGGTGCGTCCGCAGGGCGGCGGGGTCGCGAACATCGATGGCGAGGCGGACTTCGCCGCGATCATCTACGTGTTGGTCAGCGGTTGCGCCTGGCGTGCGCTGCCGCCGTGCTTCGGAGCGTCGAAGTCGACCGTGCACCGTAGCTTCGTCATCTGGTCTCGTGCGGGAGTCCGGGGACGGCTGCATCAGAAAGTCCTGCAGCTCCGCGCACGTAAGGGCCAAAAAAAGGGGCGAACTCACAGGCCCGAATCCCGTGGACCGGGGTGAGCCAGGTTCCAAGACGCACGTCCTGTCCGACGCGAACGGACTCCCGTTACGCGTCGGAGTCTCTGCGGCCAACCCCACGACAGCCGGGCCCTGAAGCCGATGCTGTCCCATTTCCGTATGGGACACGAATCCCATGCGGCCGATTCCACACCCCAACGGCTTCACGCCGACAAGGCGTACGACGTGCCTCACCTGCGGCGATGGTTATGGGGCAAGCGCATCGGCGTCCGGATCGCCCGCAAGGGCATCGACTCCGGCGAACGGCTCGGCCGGCGCGGCATCCCCTGAGGGCCGTCGTCCCCGGCGGCCTCCGCCAGGGTCCAGCCGTTCTTGCGTTCCGTCTCGCTGAGCAGTCCCCGCAGACGACGTCAACGGAGTGTCGTTGCAGTACTGAATTCGAAGGCCCCGTAACAGTGAATCTCCCAGGTCCAGGTCGAATTACTTAAGGGGCAGAGAACTGCCCCTTAAGCCCGCGTGCTGAGGTCGGGTGCGTGTACCTCCGCAATAAATTCATCCAATTGCACCCGGGCCCTCAGTAGCTTCTCGATGCAATTATCAAGACGTTCGCGTTGCTCGATGAGTATCGTCGTGGTCCGGGACGTGCCGCTACTCGTTTCTTGATTGCATTGGTGCAGAAGCTCGCGGATGACGCTCGTTGACAAGCCTGTCGACAACAGGCCCTGGATGAAGCGGACCTGGGCGATGTCAGTTTCGTCATATGTGCGATGTCCTCCCGGTCGGCGATGGCCCGTCAACAATCCACATTGCTCGTAATAACGCAACGACCGTGGACTGGCGCCGGTGTGCTCGGACAGTTCCCCGATCCGCATGATGCTTCCTCCGTGTGTGGTGCGTCACAGCAACTTGAATCTTACACGATGTCAAGTTGTAGCTTGCTCGCATGGCAACCAGCAATCTGCGTGAAACCCTGCCCGGTGTCAGTCGTGTTGCGACACGATTCGGCCGGGTCAGCGTCTTCGACAATCACTCGGACAGAAATCTGGGGGGCGGAGTACCCCTACTGTTCGTGCACGGAAACTCGGTCTCGCAAAGGGTCTTTCAGGGTCAACTGGCCGGCGACTTCGGCCCGCGGCGTCTCTTGGCGGTGGACCTTCTCGGACATGGCGAGTCGGATGACGCGGCAGACCCCTTCGCTGCCTACACGCATGAGGGGTATGCCGACACCCTCATCGAGGTGCTGGATGCTCTCGCGGTCGAGCGCGTTGTCGTCATCGGTTGGTCGCTGGGTGGGTACATCGGGTACGAACTGGCGGCCAAGCACTCGGGTGTGGCGGCGCTGATCACAGTGGGAACGCCGCCGGTCAATCACGAGACACTTTTCCAGGGCTTCCTGAATAATCCGACGTTTGAGTACATCGGGCAGGAGGTGCTCACGGCCGAGCAGGCGGTGGAAATGGCTGAACAGTCGACTGTCACCCCCGCTCCCGGTGACATTACGGCGAATGTGGTTCGAGCGGACGGGCGCGCGCGCAAACGGATGTTCGACTCGTTGATGGCTGGTGAGGGCCAGGACAAGCGGCAACTATCGCTGACTCCACCGGTGCCGCTGGGAATCATTGACGGGGCCGACGATCCATTCGTCAATCGTGAATACGTGGACGCGTTGCCGTTCTCCGCGCTCTGGCGGTCTGCGCCGGTGCGAATTCCGGACACCCGCCACGCTCCCTTTTTCGAGAAGCCGGCCGAGTTCAATGACCTTGTGCGTGGGTTCTTGATCGATCATAACCTCTGACCTGTGGTCCGTCTGGCTGGGGGTCGATAACGGCCACCGTGCCGCAATGTTCCCATCCGCGGATGGGAAAATCGCTTTCTGTCGCGTCAACCCTGCCTGACGTGGAGGCGGAAATGCGAGGGGACAGCAGAATGGCGGGAAAGCGTGGAGCGTTGAGACGGCGTCAAAGGCGCTGCCGCGCAAAGCCCGCGTGATACGGCGACCTCAGCGGACAGGAGATTTGCCCATGAACCGTATCCCCCGCTCTTCCCCCGCCCCGATCGCCCAGAAGGGTCCGACCAGGAGATCCGCGAACTCGTCGACGCCACCGAGGCAGACATCCAGGGCACGCCCGCCCTCGGGCACCGGAACGTGCTCGGCGAGCAGACCCTTCTCCTCATCTCCGAGAGCCCGCAGCCCATGATCCTCGGCGAAAACCTCGGACTGCTCTGCCCGCGTGTGTCCCACAGATCGCTCCTCCTTCACGAAAAGGTCGGTGATGATGCAGCGTCTTCCTCCTGGGAAGCGTTGACGCGCGTGCCCATGGTCGGCTCGCAGCCCTGGTCGTCGATCAGGGTCACGTCGACGGCCGCGCAGGCGGAGTGCGGCGCGATCTCCGGAGGCGACACGAAGCGGCTGACGGCCTCCCGAAGCTGGGCAGCCTGCCAGTCCGGATGGGCGCGCGCGAGCTCGGCGCTGTACTCCTCGAAATACCGGCGCTGCGGGGCCGGAGGCCGGAGGCTCTCGATGAACAGCAACTGCACGCCGTCAGGGAGTAACGGATGCGCCTCCTGGAGCCGTGTGAGCACGCCCCGGCGGGCGTGGGCCCAGGCGCGCCCGCAGCGTTCTGCTTGCGGTTGTCGACCCTCAGTCCGTACGCGCGGGCGTCGACGAGAGCCTCGCCGCGCTGTGCGCCCGTCCCCCCGGCCGTGCGTGCACCCTTGTTACCCCGCACCCGATCCCAGGCCACCAGCAGGAAGCCCGGATCGGCAACGATGAACGGGTCGTCGAACCTGCGATGAGGATCATCACGAGCCCAACCGTGCAGCTTGGTCTGGATCTTCAGTACCCGGCGCTCCGCCTCGTACAAGGCGCGCTCCAGCTTGTCGGTATTCACCGGCGCCCCTCCCGACATGCCAGTACTTCGGCCACTGACTTGCCGGCCCCCCTTTGCCCCTCATGCCGCGCGGACGTGCAGTCAGGTCGTGGCCGACGTCGAGGGAAGCGCTGACTGTGCCGGCGCGACCGCTCGCCGTGCCCTGCCGGTGCGGGTGTCAGCGGCCGAGTGCCTTGCTCAGTTGAGCCTTGGTCATGGTGGAGCGGCCCTTGATGTCGCGTTGACGGGCCTCGTTGTAGAGCTGGTCCCTCGTCGGGCCCTTGGCGCCGGAGTGTGAGCGCAGGCCGCCGCGCCGGGACGAGGAGATGTCCTCGGTCGAGGTGCGGCCGGCGGTGCGGGACTCGCCGGCACGGGCGCGTTCCTTGTTGACGGTGCGCGCCGCGATCTCCCTGGCGCGCCGGTCGGACTGGCCGCGGTCCTTGGCGCTGTCCTTGATGTGCTCGTACTGCCGTTCACGCTTGGCGTTCGATCCACTGGGCACCGTGCCCACCTCCTGTTGTGTGCGATGACGGCTCACCGGGTGGCCGGTCCCAGCCGGTGCGATCAGCCGCGGCGGCCGTGTGCGGTGTCCGAGGCGCCGCGGAGGACATCGGCGATGGCTTGCAGCATGAGAAAGCTTTCCTGTCTCGCTCGGGCGCTTCTCTGTTCGAGGAGCTCAGGCGGAGCCGGCCTGGTCACGTCTCGATTCTCGTTACGGACTACGCGATGGTGCTCGCCGGCACAGGGCCGAACGGCTCAGCGCCCGGAAGCCCGGAAGTGCCGTACGCCGTGTCGACGGCGGAAAGGGCGGCGGAAAGCCTCCGCCGCCCTTTCCGCACCGGTGGGCATGGCCCCGGGTGCCGTTTCGGATACGGCTACCACCGGTACCAGCGCGACCTGCCCCCGCTGGGGCCGGCGCTCCGCGCGACAAAACCGAGCAGCCACAGGACCAGCACAGCCAGGGCGATCCACCAGAGAACCTTCACCGCGAATCCCGCCCCGAATAGAATCAGGACGAGAAGCAGTACCAGAAGCAGCGGAATCATTTCAGTACCTCCTGAAGAATCGGATGCCCCGAATTCCCGGTGATACACGGCCTTTCCGATTCGGGTGACGGAATGGCCGCGCCGCTTGCGCCGGCCGGGGTCCGTTCCGGGCCGTACGGCTGTCCGCCCGGTCAGGACGGGGGGATCCGGCCGCGCCAGGCGCCGCTCTCGCCGCCGCGCTCCTCGATGAACTGCTTGAAGCGCCGCAGGTCGCCCTTGGCCCGGCGGTCGATGATGCCGACCACGTCGGCGGCCTTGTCCGCCATCCCCGTGGGCTCGACGATCATGGCGAGATGGACCCGCGTAAGGGTCTCGTCCAGCCGCTGGAAGCTGACGACGCCGTCCTGCTTCACATCCCCGGACACGGTGCGCCAGGCGACCCGTTCGTCCGGGAGCTGATCGACGATTTCCGTGTCGAACTCCCGGCGGGCCCCCGCGACACTGGTGATCCAGTGGTTGTGGCGGCTGTCGATCTGCGTGATCTGCTCCACGCCCTCCATGAAATTCGGGAATTCCTCGAATTGCGTCCACTGGTTGTACGCGGTATGGATCGGGACGTGGACGTCCACGGAATCCGTGATCGTGCTCATCAGGTGTCTCCTTTCGGCATAAGGATTCCTGGGTCGACTTGCCGTTATACGGGGATCGAAACGCCGTCCCTCGGCGCGGCCCCGGTCGAACCGCGGTGTGTTGAGCGCGGGTGGCGGCGGCCGGGCCCCCGAAGCCGTTGCGCGCCACTGGTGTGCGCCCGTTCGCGGGCTTCACGGAGATCGCGCTGATCCAGATCGGCGGCGCGCACCAGGACCCCTTCCTCGACTGGTCGGAGAAGACGCTGCTGCCCGCGCTGCGCGCGCTCTGAAACTCAAGGGGAGGGGCAAGGCGGCCGTACGGGTGGGCGCGGGAATCGAGCCGGTCGGGAGAGCCTGGGTGAGGCATTCCGGGGTACGCGGCCGTCATGAACAGCGACACGGGCGACACACTGGCAGCGATGTACGTCGCGGCCCCCGGAGCTGCGGCCTTCCTCCCCCTCGTCTTCGGTCTCGTGGGGGTCGGCATCCTCATCGCCGGGTTTGCCTTCGGCCGGCGTGTCCGGGCCCGGGAACCCCGCCCTCCCCGGCCGGGGGAGCAGCCGAAACGGCCTCCCGAGCGCTCGGCCCGAAGGGTTTCCGAGTCGCCCGACGAGCAGTAGGGCGGGGGCGGGGACCCCTCGCGGAGTCCTCTCCGGCCGGGACCGGCTTGGGTGTCGTCTCAGAGCTGGACGGCCAGGGTGAAGGAGTGGCCCGCCGGGTCCGAGTAGAGCCGGCTGTCCCGGGGCCCGCCATTGTCCTTGGTGTCCAGCGGCCGGGCGCCGAGAGCGATCAGCTCGCGCTCCGCCTCGTCGATCTCTTCCCGGGACACCATGATCCGCAGATGGGCCTGCTGGGAACTCTCCGGCCGCGGCCAGCTCGCCGGCGCGTAGCCGTGGTCCCGCCTGACGGCGATACGGACCCCGTCATGTCCGATGATCTCCAGCACGTCGGGATCCGCGCCCACGCGGGTCTCGGCGCCGAGGAAGGACGAGTAGAACTCCGCCAGTTCGGCGGGTTCGGCACAGTCAAGGACAAGAACACTGGTCTTCGCGACGGTCATGCAATCGCGCCTACCCCCGGTCATCGTCCACACACGTGGTGTCGTTCTCCATCCGGCCGTTCCCGCGTCCGAGTCCGCGGGTGCTCTCACGTGTTCAGGCGTTGAACTCCTTGAGCAACGCGGTGCAGAAGGCGTTCAGATCGTCCGGCTTCCGGCTGGTGATCAGGGTGCCGGGGGCCGCGGTGCACACCGTGACCTGCTCGTCGACCCACGTGGCCCCCGCGTTGCGCAGGTCCGTCCGCAAGGACGGCCATGAGGTCAGCGTCCTGCCGCGCACCACATCGGCCTCGATGAGCGTCCAGGGGGCGTGACAGATCGCCGCCACCGGCTTGCCCGCCGAGAAGAAGCCTTTGACGAAGGAGACGGCCGTCCCGTCCGTCCGCAGCGCGTCCGGGTTGGCGACGCCACCGGGCAGCACGAGCGCGTCGAAGTCCGCGGCGGTGGTCCCGGAGACCGTCCGGTCGACGGGGAAGGTGTCCGCCTTGTCGAGATGGTGGAACGCCTGGACCTCCCCCTCGGCCGTGGAGACCAGGATGGGCTCCCCGCCCGCGTTGCCCACGGCCTTCCAGGGTTCGGTCAGCTCGACCTGCTCCACGCCCTCAGGCGCCACGAGGAATGCCACGCGCATGTGACTCACGTCCTCTCTCGGTAGTGCTTTCCCGCGCCGCTCCTTCGGGTACGGCACGGACTTCCGCGTCCGCCGGTGGGACGGCGGATCTCGGCAACGACATCCTGGGCGTGCTCATTCAGGTCAAGGGTGCGTACGCCCCTGTCCTGTGCCGGGCACCGAGCCGGTCTCGACGCCGAGCCTGATCCCCACCTTGCGTCATGTGGCCGACGGGCGCAGAGCGGGGACGTCTCCCCTGCGGATGTCGAGTTCGCCTGCCCGACGCGGGCCGGAGTAATCCCGGTCCAGGTGTCGACGGGGTGGGCGGAGGACGAGTTGCCGGTACGGGGCCGTGGTGCCGCCGCCCGGCGGAGCGGCTGCCTCCGGTCTCGGTGCCGTCAGGCCCTGAGCGGTCGTGGCCGCCCGGCAGCGGTGCGGGCCGGGCTCGGAGGGCAGCTCCCGGCTCGGGCCACTGCCCCGCGTCCCGGGCCACTGCCCCGCGTTCCGTTCGACCCGTGAGGTGCCGACGAACCGGTCTCCGTACCGTCGCGGCCGGTCGTCAGGGCGGGAGCGCCCGGGGCTTGCCCGTGCTTGCGGTAGAGGTCGATGGCGAGGGCGACGGCGGCGTGGGTGGCGGGGTGGGGGTCCTGCCGGCGCCAGACGAGGTGGACGGGGACAGGCTCCGCGTCGCGCAGAGGGCGGTACGTGATGCCGTCACGGCGGTACTGCGCGGCGGTGGCCTCGGGGGTGACGCCGATACAGCGGCCGGAGGCGATGGCGGCGAGCCAGTCGTCGATGTCGTGGATGTACTCGACGGCGGGCCGTTCGCCTTCGGGCCACAGGTTCACGGCGGTGGTGCCGGTGCGGCGGTCGAGGGCGAGGGTGCGCGTGGCGACTTCGTCCAGGCGGATGCTGCGCCGGCGGGCCCACCGGTCGTCGGAGGCAAGGGCCAGGTAGCGGCGCTCGTGGCCGACGAGGGCGTGTGACCAGGGTTTGAGGTCGAGTGGGGCGCGGATGACGGCGAGGTCGCAGAGTCCTTCGACGAGCCCCCCGGTGGAAGAATTGTGGCGGATGAGCCGGAGTTCGGTCTCGGGGTGGTCGTGGTGCCATCGGCGCTGGAATTCGGTGGTGTGACGGCCGAATGCGGACCAGGCGTGACCGATGTGCAGGCGGCTGTGGCCTGCTGTGGCTTCGGCGACGAGTTCGTCGGCGCCGGCGAGCAGAGGGCGTGCGCGGGCGAGGATCTGCACGCCGGCCGTGGTGGGAGCGACCGTACGGCTGGTGCGGTGCAGCAGCCGCACTCCGAGGACCTGTTCCAGGGCGAGCAGGTTCCGGGAGACGGCGGCCTGGGAGATGCCCAGTTCGAGTGCCGCGTCCGTGAAGCTGCCGGTGTCGACGATGGCGACCAGACAGCGCAAGTGTTTCAGCTCCAGTCCGGTGGAGTTCCTTCGGCGTCCATCCATACGCTCAGCGTATCGATAGTGCTGTGGATGCATTTTGCGTATCCGTGTGGAGGTCGCACGGTGAGGAGATGGTGCTGAAGACCTCGCAGGACGCCGGGCAGGCCCTCGCCGCCGACGGCGGTACAGCGGGCCGGGGCGGGAGCCGCCGGGCCGGTGTGGCGTTGATGCTGGGCAGCGGGCTGTCCAACCAGGTCGGGGCAGCGGTGGCAGCGCTGGCATTCCCGGTGATCGGCCCGGCGGGGGTGGTCGCGATCCGGCAGTGGGTGGCCGCCGGAGTGCTGTGGGCGGTCGGCAGACCGCGCCTGCGCTCCTTCACCGCGGCGCAGTGGCGGCCGGTGCTGGGGCTGGCGCTGGTGTTCGCCGTGATGAACCTGTCCCTGTACACGGCCATCGACCGCGTCGGTCTCGGGCTGGCCGTCACGCTGGAGTTCCTCGGCCCGTTGACGGTGGCACTGGCCGGCTCCCGCCGCCGGATCGACGCCCTGTGCGCGCTGGCCGCCGCGGCCGCCGTCGTGGTGCTCACCCGCCCCTCTCCTTCCACCGACTACCTCGGCATCGGCCTGGCACTGCTGGCCGCGACGTGCTGGGGCTGCTACATCGTGCTCAACCGCACCGTCGGCCGCCGCCTGCCCGGTCTGGAGGGCTCGGCCGCCGCCGCGGCCGTCTCCGGCGCCCTCTACGCCCCCGTCGGTGCATGGATGCTCTGGCAGTATCCGCCCACCCCGGCCGCCCTCGCCTGCGCGCTGGCGGCCGGAGTGCTCTCATCGGCGGTGCCGTTCCTCGCCGACCTGCTCGCGCTACGGCGTGTCCCGGCACATTTCTTCGGGGTGTTCATGAGCGTCAACCCGGTCTTCGCCGCTCTGGTCGGCTTCGTCGTGCTCCACCAGCACCTCGACGCGGCCGCGTGGGCGGCCATCTCCGTGATCGTCGGCGCCAACGCCGTGGCCGTCACGGCGGCATCAGTGGCCCCGCGGTGTGGCACGGGTCACCGGAACCCCTCGGCCGGGCCGGAGAGATAGGTGGTGTGAGCTGTACTGAACAGGGAGATCGGGAGCGCATGCGTGCACGAATCAGGGCGGGGGACCGCGAGGCGTTCGCCGCTCTCTACGAGGAGTACGTGCGGGCGGTCTACAACCATGCCTACCGGCTGACGGGCGATTGGTCGACGGCCGAGGAGGTCTTGTCCGAGACCTTCCTGGCCGCCTGGCGTACCCGTCATGCCGTCGAGCCGGAGGGTGATTCGCTGCGGCCCTGGCTGCTCGGGATCGCCACGAACAAGGCGCGCAACGCGAACCGCGGTACAGGGCGGCGCCTGGCCTTCCTGGCTCGCCGTTCCGCCCCGGAACCGGTGGCGGACATCGCGGACGCCACGGCCGGCCGCGTCGACGACGCACGGCGGCTCGCCGCGGTCCAGCAGGCACTGGCCGGGCTCCGCCGCCAGGAACGCGAGGTGCTGCTCCTCTGCGTCTGGTCCGGGCTGGACTACGTCGAGGCCGCCGAGGCCCTGGGTATCCCGGTGGGCACCGTGCGGTCGCGGCTGTCCCGTGCCCGTAACCGGCTGCGACGGCTCACCGACGAGGAACTGGGCCGGACGCCGGACGGCTCCACGCGAGCAGCACGTCCCGGAGAGGCGGTCCGATCCGAAGAAGCGGTCCGATCCGGCAGGGAACCCCGCCCCGGCCGCGGAGAGGCAGAGAGCAGGGCCGCGTTCGTGGCCCTGCCCATCCAGGAGGAAGCCCGATGAACGACCGTACCTCCGGCCCCGAGTGGGCCGAACGCGAGGAACTGGCCCGGCTGTTGCCGGCCCCGGCCGAACGGGACCTGCCCCCGGGCCGTCATCTCCACCACAAGGACACCCTGATGCGTCTGATCGACCAGGACGGCGACCGCGCCCCCGCACGCCCCCGCCTCCTGCGCCCCGCCGTCCTGCTGCCCGCCGCCGGAATGGCCCTGGGCGGGGTACTGCTGACCACGCTCGCCGTGACCGGCCAGGACAGCGCTCCGGCACCGTCCGCCTCGGGCGCGGGTTCCCGGGCCGAGGCCCCGCGCGGCGCGACCGTGCTGCTCGACCGGATCGCCTCGGTCGCCGGGAAGAGCGGCGGACAGGCGGCCACCGGCGACCAGTTCGTGTACATCAAGACATTGCAGGCCGAGAACGAAGGCGATTTCGGTGGCCCGGTGAAGCTGACCGAGCCCCGCGAGCGTGAGGTCTGGATGTCGCAGCAGGCGGGACCGGTGATCGACGTCGGCCTGATCCACCAGGACGGCTCGTACTACCCGATCACGGTCGGGGTCCCGGACGGCGAGACCGCCGTCGGCATCCCGGCGGGCCTGGGCCGGCCGACGTACACCTGGCTGGCCTCACTGCCCACCGACCCCGAGGTTCTGCTCCGGCGGCTCACCGCCGAGATCACCCGGGACCAGGACGCGCGCGACACCCCGGCCGAGGACCGGGACCAGGCTCAGGATGCCTTCGACGCCATCGGTGAGCTGCTACGGGAGACGGTGATGCCGCCGAGGACCGCGGCCGCCCTCTACCAGGCCGCGGCGAAGATCCCCGGCGTGACCGAGGACTCCGACGCCGTGGACGCGGCCGGCCGGCACGGGATCGGTGTGGCCCGCGACAACACCCGGACCGGTGAGCGCACCGCCTGGATCTTCGATTCGACCACCCTGGAGTACCTGGGCGAACGGAGCTACCTCGTCAGGGATACCTCCATGGGCAGGAAGGGCACCCTGGTCCACGTGTCGGCGGTCCTGCGGCGCGCCGTGGTCGACGCCCTCCGCGAGGAGCCGTCGACGACGACCTGATCCCGGCAGGGAGCTGCCGGGGCGTGGCGACGCGCCCCGGCACGACGGCGCCGCGCGATCAGTTCGGCCGTCCCGGCCACTTCCCGCACGGCTGCCCGGGTGGGCTGAGCTGACGGAGCCGTGCCCGAACGACGTGCAGGCCCACCGCCGACCCCGGCACTCCGTCGGGCGGCGTTTTCGAACGCGCGCACGCGCTGAACCTGCCGACCTCGATGGGTGTGCATGCCGCTGGGTGTCGCTCTCGCCCTCCCGCGCCGCTCGTCGCCGTGTGCTACGGGGTGAGCGTCGGGGACGCGGCCGGCGCTCGCCCGAACGGACCCGCTTGCACGAGCCTTTCTGTATCGATCGGTTCGGAAGTGCTACAGTCCTCGCGTGTCGATCGGTACCGATCGATACTTAAGTTTGTGGTGAGGGTGCCGCCGTGCGCTGCCACTCCGCGGCAATCGAGCACGACGAAAGCCCGTGAAACGCGAGGGAGTTCCGCAGATGACCCCCAACAAGTCCGACGACCCCGAGTTCTCCCGCCGACTTGGCAGGCGCACCGCGCTCGGCGTCACCGCGGGTGCCGGCGCCGCGGCCCTGCTCGGTCTGACGGCCGGACCCGCCGCGGCCACCCCGAGGGGCCGGAAGTCACGTGCGCCGAGGGTCAGGGGTTTCGCCAGCCGCTTCGCCGAGGTCAACGGCACGCGGCTGCACTATGTCATCGGAGGCCAGGGGGACCCCCTGGTCCTGCTGCCCGGGTGGCCGCGCACCTGGTACCAATTCCACAAGATCATGCCGCCACTGGCGCGGCACTACCAGGTGATTGCCCCGGACCTGCGCGGCATGGGTGACTCCGACAAGCCCGCGGGCGGGTATGACAAGAAGACCATGGCCCGAGACATCTACGAGTTGCTTCGATCCCTCGGACACAGCCAGGCCTATATAGCGGGCGAGGACATCGGGTCGATGGTGGCGCACAGCTTCGCCGCGAACCACCCCGAAGCGACCCGGAAGGTCGCCCTGTGGGAAGCCGGGCATCCTACCGAGGTGTTCAACGAGATGCGCATGCTGCCGCAGCCGGGCCGGCCGGCACCGTGGTGGTTCGCGTTCAACCAGCTCGACCAGTTGCCCGAGCAGCTCCTCGAAGGGCGATTCCGTTTCATCGTCGATTGGCTGATCGGCCTTCAGGGCGGGGATCCCAACGCCTTCAGCGAGGAGACCCGAGCCGTTTACGCCGCCGCGTACAACACGCCGGACGCGATCCGCGGAGGGAACGGCTGGTACCAGACCTTCCAGCAGGACATCGCCGATCTGCGGGATTACCCGGTATTGACCATGCCCCTGCTCGGAATAGGCGGGCAGTATTACGAGCTCCTTCTCGCGCAGATGGAGGGACTGGCGGCCGACGCACGCTACGTCGAGTTGAAGGGGGCGGGTCACTACCTCGCCGAGGAACGCCCCGACGACATCGTGCGGGAACTCACCGCTTTCTTCGCGTAATCCCGGACCGTGACGAGCGTGATCACGGTCGCACTCGGCCTGGTGCCGCTCCGCACCCTTCCAAGTGCTGGGGTGCTGCGCCGTTGGTGGGAAGCATGAGGCGTTCTCGCTGCGCCCGGCGAGGGGGTGCCACCGGCTGCGGTTGTATCCATCGAATGGACCACATCACGTTCCTTGTCGCCGTAGTGATCCTTACCGCTCTGGCATTCGACTTCACCAACGGCTTCCACGACACGGCGAACGCGATGGCGACCTCGGTCGCCACGGGGGCGCTGCGCCCCAGATACGCCGTTCTGGTCAGTGGCGTGCTCAATCTCGCGGGTGCGTTTCTGTCGACCGAGGTGGCCAGGACGATTTCCGGCGGCATCGTCAGCGACGCTGTGGTCACGCCCGGCATGGTGTTCGCCGGGTTGGTCGGCGCGATTCTGTGGAATCTGGCGACCTGGCTGCTGGGGCTGCCGTCCAGTTCCTCACACGCTCTCTTCGGCGGGCTGATCGGTGCCGTGTGGGTGGGGGTCGGGGAGGCGGGAGTCCATTTCGACGTGGTGATCGACAAGATCATCCTTCCGGCACTCGTCTCGCCGCTGGTGGCGGGGGTCGCGGCGCTGCTGTCCACCTGTTTCGCCTACCGGGTGACCGCCCGGGGCCGGGAAACCTCGGTCGACCGCGGTTTCCGGCTCGGTCAGGTCGCCTCCGCCTCGCTGGTGTCCCTGGCCCACGGCACCAATGACGCTCAGAAGACCATGGGGGTCATCACGCTCACCCTGATCTCCGTCGGTGCGCTCGCCCCCGGCTCGGGGCCGCCGCTCTGGGTCATCGGATCCGCCGGTCTGACGATCGCCCTCGGTACCTGTCTCGGTGGGTGGCGGATCATCAGGACCATGGGCAGGGGCCTCGCCGACATCAGGGCCCCGCAGGGCTTCACCGCGGAATCGTCCTCCGCGACGGTGATTCTGACCTCGGCTCATCTGGGCTTCGCCCTGTCCACCACGCAGGTCTGCTCCGGTGCGATCCTCGGCGCGGGGCTGGGCCGCAGACTCGCCAAAGTGCGGTGGGGGATCGCCGCGCGTATCGCCATCGCCTGGTGTGTCACGCTGCCCGCCGCCGCGGCCGTCGGCGCGCTCGCCGGGCTCCTGGTCGTCCACGGCGGCACGGTCGGCACCGTCCTCGTCGCCCTGGTCGCGGCCGCCGTGGCGGCGTTCATCGTGGCGGTTTCCCGCCGGCACCCGGTCACCTCACGCAATGTGAACGACGCGCACACGGTGGATCTGCGTCCGGGCACCGTCCGAGCGAAAGTCTGAGAGGGCGGACCATGGCTCTGAACTGGAGCAGTCTGGGCGAAGTGGCCCTCGTCGGTGTGGGCGCCACGGTCGGACTCGTGACGGTGTTTTCGCTGGGTGTCCGCGCACTCGCACCATCGGAGGCCCCCCTCGGGGACACGCCCGCCGACAGCGGCTCGCGCCGGCCGGCCCCGCTGATGAAGGCGGTCGCCGGCCTGTGCTTCACGGCCTGCGTGGCCGCTGTCGCGTACGGCCTGTACCTGATGGTTCCGGCACTCCACTGAACCAGGGTCTGTCGTTGGGATCAGGCTGGATCAGGGAGCGCCCGCCGCGTCAGCGGCTGATGTCACTGCGGGCACGCGAGCCCAGCCTGATCCAAACGACAGGCCCTAGGCGTACGGCCGCGGCCGTACCGTCAGGTCAGCCCGCGGCAGAGCAGCGCGGCGGGCCCCGCCGAACTGCCTAGGCGAGCGGTGAAGGCGATCCCGGCGGCGTACTCGCCGTCGGTGCACTGGCCTTTGTGGTCACGGTAGGCGAAATCACCGCCGGCGGCGCCGGCCGGTCGGTTGTCGGACCGGTCGAACCACACCGTCCGCCCGGTGTTCCCGAGGGAGGAGCGGGCCGGGGCGCAGAGGGCCGCCGCCGTGCGGCCGCCGCGGTGCGCGTAACCGATAAGGAACTGGCCGGCCGGACACTGCAGCTTGGTGTAGCCCGAGGCCCAGTCACCGCCCTGCGGGACATGGCGCTCGTCGGTGACGACCGTGTGGGAACCGTCCGCCGCGCGCAGGCCGCCCGCGGTGACGTCGGTGCACAGCCCCCGGCCGGAGGTCTGACCGAGGCCGATCAGACGCAGTCCGTCGGGGCAGGCGGCCTTGGAGGCTCCCGGCGCCCAGTCTCCGGTGGCCCGGGTCCGCAGTGACTGGACGTGGTCGCCGTGGTCGGTGGTGAGCAGCCGCCACACGGGGACCGCGTCGACGGGCCCGGTGACCGACGGGGCGGACATGAGGCGGTTCCAGCCGGCGCCGCGCCAGTCGGCCTGGTCGAGCAGACCGGACCTGCGTCCGTCCGGGGCGTAGCGGAGCAGGGACCAGTCGTCGTGACCCTCCCAGCCGACCAGGGGCCAGTAGGCGAAGTTCGCGTCGTGGTCGGCGAAGTAGTCGGTGATGTTGCCGAACCAGGCACGGGCAGCCGCCCCCGACTGGTTGGCACCGGCGCCGAACTCGCTGATCCACACGGGGGCGGTGAAGTGCTTTCCGCTGTCCTCGGCGACGTAGAAGGCCTCGTCCTGGAGCGTCCGGTACAGCTCCTCGCGGGTGAGGTCCTGGTATCGGGGGTCGTGGGTCTCCCCGATACCGGTGGCGCCGCTGTGGCGGGAACCGGTGTAGCCGTAGAAGTGGGCCGAGTAGACCAGCTTGTCGGAGGCCACCAGGGTGTGGGACAGCGTCCGTACGGGGGTGAGCTGGGGGCGGCCGTGCGGCAGCCCGTCGACGGGCAGACCGGTCCAGTTGATCCCCTCGACGACGATCAGGAGGTCGGGGTTGGCCTCGGTGAGGATGCGGTCGGCGGCGAGCTGGGAGGCGGTGTACCAGTCGTGGTTGTCGCCCAGGCCCCAGTTGGGGTCGTCCAGTACGTCCCGGCGCACCTCGTTGTAGAGGTCGGCGCCCACGACCCGCGGATCGTGGGCGTAGCGGCGGGCCATGAACACCCAGTCGTCCGCCCACCGCTGGGCCGACTGGCTGCTGTTCCAGCGCTCGTTGCCGTCGAGACCGCAGCACCAACGGGAGGTGTTGGTGTGGTTGTTGAGGACGACCGCGAAGTCCGCCCCGGTCAACGCGGCCACCACGCTGTCGAAGACCTGTAGCGGTGTCCTGCCGCGGAGCTGCGGGTTGGCCGCCACGGCGGCGTCCGGCACCGGCGCCGTGCTGTGGATCATCTCGTTGGAGAACGACAGCCGGATGCTGTTGATGCCGAGTTCGTGGAAGTCGGCCATCAGGCGGGGCAGGGGGACCCGGTCCAGGCCGAGCGGGATGCCGTGGGAGTTCTGCCCGGCGTGGTGGTTGGCGGAGTCGCCGGTGCTGCCGCTGCCGGTCCACGACCCTTGCGCGCCGTCCCAGTTGGCCGACTTCAGCCGGAAGCGGGACCCGTTGGCGTCGACGATGTACCGTCCGCGGGTCGACAGCGGCGGCTGCCAGGCGGCGTCGGCGGCGACGGGGAGCGTGGTGGGGCGCGTGGTGGGGGTCGAGGGGTCCGGGGCGGCGGTGGCGGTACCCGGTAGCGCGGTCAGCAGGAGCACGGCCGATGCCGCGCATGTCAGGTACTTGACAAATCTGAAAGTCGGCATGCGGCCCTCCACGGGTGAGCGTCGGCACGGGGCCGCGCCCCCGCGCGGCGGCTGGAATCGGCCTTCGGCGGATGTTACCCGTCGGTCGGGGAGCGGACAGCTCCCATTTTCGGCCGTGTGCCGGTCGGACTCCCGCGCGCTCACCGTCGTATCTCCGGCGAAGTAAGGGGCGCTCGGGCGGATGGCATAGGTGAGGAACGATTCTGCGGGTTGTTCCGTACGCGCTTTGTGCCGGTTGGCCGTTGACGGAACGGCGGCGGAGTAGACATCGGTCATGGACGATCCCTTTGCCTTCAGCCCTCTGGACGCGGCCGACGGGGCGCCCGCGGGCGCGGTGACGCCGGTGGCCGGCTCTCCCCGTGGCCCGGTCGGGTCAGGGGGCCTGTTGCCGGGGGCGGGGGGTGAGGGACCGGGCGCGGCGGAGTACGTCGGCGGCGTGCGGCTGGTGGCGGAAACCGCGCAGGGATGTACGGAGCCGCCGCAGGGCCCGGTCGGCGGTGGCCGAGCGCAGGCTCGGGTAGTGGTCGAGGAAGACATGCCAGTGCACGCATGACTCCTCCAGGCGCCCCAGGCCGAGGAGGGTCTCCGCGAGCCGCGCCCGGGTGAGCGCGCCGGACCGGTGCCGGTCCTCGGCGCGGGCCCCGGCCGCGGTGTCGAGGGCTCGCAGCGCCTGGACGGGCTCTCCTCCGGCCTCCTCGGGGTGAGTCCCGCTCGCGCCCGTCAGGCTCATGACGGCGCACGCGTCGGGTACGTACGCGCGCGTCTGCCACGGCGGGTCACGTTCGGGAACGGACCGGTGGGCGTCGTGGAACGTCATGGCCGGTCCGCGTTCCATCATCCTGCCGAGGGCGCCGCTGCGGGAGTCGTGGCCCCGCAATGCGTCACGTTCTTTACCGAGGACGTCCGAACAGCGAGGACGTCCGAACACCGAGGGCGTCCTTCGACGCGTCCGGGGCCCGGTGGAGCCGGGTGCTCCCGGCGGAGTCCGTCCGGGTGCACCGCCCCGGTGTCCCACTCGATGTCGCGGCCATGTTCGACACCTTCGGCAACGCCGTACACGTCGCCGACGCCTTTCCCCTGCGCGACCGGACGGTCCTGGTCACCGGAGCGGGACCGATCGGCTCCATGGCCGCCGCCGTCGCCCGGCACCGGGGCGCCCGCCTGATCGTGGTGAGCGATCTCAGCCCCTTCCGGCTCGGCCTCGCCTGGCGCGCCGGCGCCCGGAGCGGCCGGATCGCCGCGATGGCCCACGGCGGCCGGATCGCCGCCCTCGGCCTGCCCGACGAGGACGTACCCACCGACTGGTCGGACATCTCCCTGCGCATGCTGACCATCCAGGGAATCAGCGGCCGCAAGGTGTTCGACACCTGGCACACGATGGCCGACCTGCTCGACGACGGCCTGGACCTGTCGTTCGCCGTCACGGACCACTTCGCCGCACCGGACTAGGAGAAGGCCTTCGCCACCGCCGCGCGGGGCGACGCGGGCAAAGTGATTCTCGACTGGGCCCCGAGGGACTGACCGAAGGGAACCGTTATGAATACCACCGTACGCATCCACACCAGCATCGACGACATCGACGAGCGCTGGGACGAGCTGATGACGGCGGCCCGCGCCCCCGTCTTCTACCGCCGCCCCTTCCTGCGCGCCTTCGAGAAGTATCCGCTGCATCCGGTGCTGCGCACCGCGTACCTCCTGGTCGAGGACGGGACCGGGCGGGCCCTCGCGGCCCTGCCCGCCTATCTTCAGCGTGACGTCGACCCGATGCGGGTCATCGCCGACCACCACCCCGACGCGGCCGGCAGCACCGTGCTGCTCAGTCACGCCTGGCACTGCTACGACAGCGTGCTGCCGGTACGGCCCGGCCCCGAGTACCGGCCCGCCGCCCGGCGCGCCCTGGGCGCGCTGAAGGAATTGGCGGGGGAGTGGGACGCCCGGGCTGTGCGGCATCGTCAACGCGGACGCCGACGACCTCCGCGGCGCGCTCAAGGGGAAGGCGAGGCAGAACCTCCGGCGCGACCTGCGCGAGGCCGACAGGTCCGGGGTCACCGTCCGCTCGGGCGCCGCGAGCGGCGCGGACCTGGACACCTTCGTGCGGCTCGCCCGCGCGACCGCGGCCAAGTTCGGCAACTCCGACTAATACCAGCCCGGCCTGTTCCAGGACTTCGTCCTGGCCCTCGGGGACTGTGCCCGCTCGGTGGAACTGAGCGTCGGAGACCGGACGATCGCCTCCGCGCTCACCCTCACGGACGACACCCGGCTCCACTACTGGGCGGTCGGGTACGCCCAGCGGGACACCCCGGGCTACAGCCCCTTCTACGTCGCGTTCGCGCAGGTGATGCGGGAGGCCTGGGCGTCGGGCCGGGAGTGGGTCGAGCTCGGCCGCCGTAACGCGTCGTTCAAGCGGCGGTACGGGCTCAGCCCCCGGGTGCTCCGTGCCTACTTCGCCGAGGCGTCCTCGCCGCCGTGATCCTCCGTGCTCCGCTGTGATCCGCCGTGCTCCCGCGTGATCTTTCGCGGTCGCAAGCGGCTCCCGTGGCGACTTGATAGGCAAGTGAATGTTTGCCTATCGTGTGGTCGTGGCCGACGACCTGTTCAAAGCCCTGGCCGACGCCACTCGGCGCACCATCCTCGACGAGCTCGTGGAGAAATCCGGACAGACCCTGTTCGAGATCTGCTCGCGGCTGAGCATGAAGCATCAGCTCGGCCTCTCGCGCCAGGCGGTCTCCCAGCACCTCGCCGTGCTGGAGGCCGCCGGGCTGGTCGAGACCAGGCGGGAGGGCCGCTACAAATTCCACGACCTGAACACGGCCCCGCTGCGGCGGATAGCCGAGCGATGGCCCGTACCCGACCCGCCCGAACCGGAGGAGAACACCCCATGAAGATCCATCTGACCAGCGTCTTCGTCGAGGACCAGGCCAAGGCCCTGCGCTTCTACACCGAGATCCTCGGCTTCGTGAAGAAGCACGACGTCCCGGTGGGCGGACAGGACCGGTGGCTGACCGTCGTCTCGCCCGACGAGCCCGGCGGCACCCAGCTCCTCCTGGAGCCCGCCGGCCACCCGGCCGTCAGGACCTACCGCGACGCGCTCGTCGGCGACGGCATCCCGCTCGCCCAGTTCGCCGTGGACGACGTGCGGGCGGAGTACGAACGCCTGAGTGGTCTCGGCGTCCGCTTCACCCAGGAGCCCCTGGAGATGGGCCCCGTCACCACCGCCGTCTTCGACGACACGTGCGGCAACCTGATCCAGATCGCGTCGCGGGCCGGGTAGGCGACCGGCCGCGTGGGGGCCGCTCGGGGGCCCGCGAGGGGCGAACGACGGCGCAGGGATGGCGCATTGGTCTACGCCAGGCGCTCCCGTCCCTGTACGCTCATGCGTAGCCAGTGGCACACAATCCCCCCACCCAGGTTGCGTGCTGGCGCGGGCGACAACCCCGTACGACTCTGCCCTCAGCAGCCGGGTTACCCCCATTCGCCGCCTCCAGGAGGGTCACGGTGAAAGTTCGCACCAGAAGCTCGGCGATCATCGGCACCATCTGTCTCGTCGCTTCCCTCGCGCTGACCACGGCATCCGCCGACGAGCCCACGGCCCCACGCGGGGCCGCGGAGGTCACGCTCAAGGAAGTCGCCACCGCCCAGAACCCCATCGCCGGCGCCGCCGGGCCCGGTGACACGGTCTGGATAGCCGAACGCCCGGGCACCGTACGGGTTCTGGACGATCAAGGGCTCGGCGAGCCCGTTCTCGACATATCCGACGAGACCACCACCGACGGCGAACGCGGCCTGCTGGGCATCGCGTTCGACAACGAACTGGCGCACTTCTACATCTCGTTCACGGACCGCGAAGGCACCAGCACCGTGGACGAGTTCGCCGTACGGGACGGCGAGATCCAGCCGGACACCCGGCGCACCGTCCTCACCCAGACGCAGCCGTACTCCAATCACAACGGCGGCGACATCAGGTTCGGCCCCGACGGCTACCTCTACATCGCGCTCGGCGACGGCGGCTCGGGCGGCGATCCGCACGGCAACGGGCAGAACCTCGACACCCTGCTCGGCAAGATGCTGCGGATCGACCCCGGCGGCGGCGACCCGTACGCGATTCCGCCGGACAACCCGTTCGTCGGCGACCCGGACGCGAAGGGCGAGATCTGGGCGTACGGGCTGCGCAACCCGTGGCGGTTCTCCTTCGACGCGGGCACCGGCGACCTGCTGATCGGCGACGTCGGCCAGAGCGCCTGGGAGGAGATCGACTGGGCCCCGGCGGACAGCGAGGGCGGCGAGAACTACGGCTGGTCCGGGATGGAGGGCAACCACCCCTTCCGGGGCGGCACGGAGCCCGCGAACCACGTACCACCGGTCCACGAGTACGACCGTAGCGGCCTGGGCTGCTCGGTGACCGGCGGATACGTCTACCGGGGCGACGCGATCCCGGACCTCAAGGGTCAGTACGTGTTCAGCGACTACTGCGACGGCACCGTTCGCGCCCTGCGGATGGACAACGGCAAGGTGACCGGCGAGAGCGACCTCGGGGTCAGCGGCGGCCAGGTCATCGCCTTCGTGCAGGACGGCGACGGCGAGCTGTACGTGCTCGACATCGCCGGCAGCGTCTCCCGCCTCGACCCGGCGTGACCGTGGCCGTGACCGGAGTCCCGACCTGCTGAAAAGCGCACACCACGGGGCTTCCGAAGGCGCTGCCCGGCGGCGACGCCGTTCGGGGCCCCGTGGATGCGGGAGAGGTCACACGGATCGCACCGGGCCGTTTCCCCGACGTGCCACCGCGAGCCAGTAGCATTCGATCGTGCCGAGGCGCGGGCGTGTCGGCCAGGACATGGCTTTCCGGCCGGGCCGTCCCTTTCCGACCAGGAGAGCCGATGACCACTTCGATGATCCGCAGGGCCGTGATCCCCGCCGCCGGGCTGGGCTCGCGACTGCTGCCGCTGACCAAGGCGACGCCGAAGGAGATGCTGCCGGTCGGCGACAAACCGGTGATCGAACACACCGTGCGTGAGCTGGTGGCGTCCGGGATCACCGACATCACCATCGTGGTCTCGGGCGGCAAGTCCCTGATCCAGGACCACTTCCGGCCCAACCCCGCCCTGGTGGAGCAGTTGCGCGCCGACGGCAAGACCGCCTACGCCGACGCGGTGGAGGAGGTCGCCGAACTGGCCAGGCAGGGCCACATCACGTACCTGGACCAGCACGGCCCCTACGGCAACGGCACGCCGGTGCTCAACGCCGCCCGGCACTTCGGCGACGAGCCGATGCTGGTCCTGTGGCCCGACGACGTCTTCGTCGCCGAAGTGCCCAGGGCGCAGCAGCTGATCCGCGCGTACGAGGCGACCCACTGCCCGGTGCTGGCCCTGATGCCCATGGCCCCGGAGGACTCCGGCCGTTACGGTGTCCCCGTCGTCAAGGAGGACCTGGACCAAGGGCTGCTGCGGATCACCGGCCTGGTCGAGAAGCCCAAGCCCGCCGACGCGCCGTCGGCGTTCGCGGCCATCGGCGGCTATGTCATCACCCCCGGCATCATCGACGAACTGCGCGAGCAGACCGAGCGCTGGTACACACACCGCACCGGCGAGGTCTATCTGACCGACGCGGTCAACGCCTACGCGGGCACCCGCGCCGTCTACGGCCAGGTCATCCAGGGCCGCTGGTACGACACCGGCAACCCCGCGGACTACCTGGTGGCCCAGTTCGCCTCGGCGCTCGCCCATCCCGAGTACGGCCCCCCGCTGCGGCAGCTCGCCCGGGACCTCGACGACCGGTGAACCCCCGCCCGGCGCGGGGGTCGTGCGCGGGGGCGACGCCGTGCGGGCGGCGCCCCCGCCCACGGCGGGACTCCCGCGGCCTCCGGCGGGACTCCGGCGACCTCTAAGGAAGCGGGTCGGCGCCCGCGAGAGTGATGACCGGGCGCAGACCCGCGGGGCGCTCCTCCACCGGGAGGTGGTCCACGAAGTGGAAGGAGCAGCCCAGTTCGGCCGCGCCGCCGTCCGCCTCGCGGTCGTCGCCGACCATCAGGACGTCGTACGGGTCCTGGCCCAGCTCCTCGCAGGCGGTCCTGAAGAGGCGGGGGTCGGGCTTCTGGATGCCGTGTTCGTAACTGAGCACGTACGCGTCCACGTACGCGTCCAGACCGTGGGCGCGGAAGACGGGGCGCAGGTCCCAGCCGATGTTGCTCACCACCGCGATGCCGATACCGGCGCGCCGCAGCGCGGACAGGACCTCGGCCGCGTCCGCGTAGGGGCGCCAGGCGTCCGGTGTCATATGGCGGTCGTACAACGCGTCGTACAGGTCGGGGCGGGGCAGCTCCACCTGCCGGGCGACCCCGGTGTACGCGGCGCGGTGCCGCTCGGCGCTCTTGTCACGGGTCGCCCACAGCTCGGCCAGATCCGGCGGAACCTCCTGCGGGGAGGATCCGCCGGGCAGCGCACCCGCCACGGCCAGCCGCATCGCGTACCGCCGTACCTCGATGGGGGATACGGCGACACCCGCCTCGTCGAGCACGGCGCGCAGCCATGAACTCGCGGATTCGATACGGAAGAGGGTTCCGGAGAAGTCGAAGAGCACACCCTTGTAGGTCATGTACCCGATCCTTCCCGCGTCACGGCTCTCTGGACAAGGTCACGCGCCTGAACAGCGCGATCGAGAACGAGACCAGCGCGCCACCGAGCAGCCAGCCGCCCAGAACGTCCGAACTCCAGTGCACGCCCAGCCACAATCGGGTGATTCCCACTCCGGCGACCGACACCGCCGCGACCGCCACGGCCGCCCACCGGAGGCGCCGGCCCACGCCGCGGCGCCACAGCAGCCACAGCAGCAGTCCGCACGCCACCGTGGCCGCCATGGCGTGTCCCGAGGGGAACGCGGCGAAGTGCGCCGAGTCGACCGGGTCGGGCCACTGCGGACGATCCCGTCCCACGGCCCACTTCAGCCCCTGCGAGACGCCGGCGCCCAGCACGCTCGCCGCCGCCACCCACGCGGCGAGCAGCCGTTCGCCGCGCAGCCAGACCGCCACCACGGCCACCGCCGTCAGCAGCCGCATCGTCCAGGGGTCCCAGGCCCAGTCGGTGAGCAGCCGGTTGACCCAGGTGATCCCCGGCTCGGCCACCGCCCGGCGGTGCAGCCCTTCGGCGACCGCCCGGTCGAACGCGATCAGCGGCCCCCACCGCGCGGCGACCAGCACGGTCAGCACCCCCGCGGCGCCGGCCAGCAGTACGGCCGTACGGCCCGCTCCGGTCCACCGTGTGATGCCCGGACGTGGTGGGGACGGGGGAGCGGGAGAGGGCGGGTCCGGGGCCTGGGCTGCGGGGATCGGCTGGGAGCGCATGGGGTGATCCTCGCCGACGGAGCGCCGGTGGGGCTACCCGCCGTCCTGTGTGCTGTCGCGCCCGCCGGTCAGCCGAGCGCGCGGAGCGCCGGTCCGAAGGCGATCAGGAGGGGGACGACCGGCACCAGCGCGGCGGCCGCCGTCAGGCGCAGCCGGTGTCCCGCGGTCAGCCGCGGGACCGGCGTCAGCAGCCGGTTGACGCGCTGCGGCACCTGCGCGTCGGGAGCGGTTCCCGGGCCGAACACCCCCCGGTCCTCGTTGAGTTCGACGAGCGCCAGCGCGATCGTCAGCCGTCCGAAGCGCCGTGACGCGACATCGTCCGCGGCCAACTCGACCAGCCGGTGCATCTCGTCGCGGAACGCGGCGAAGACCGGGATCTGCGGGAAGCCGTTCGCGAGCGCCCCCGAGCAGTGCAGCAGCCAGTCGTGCCGCGCCCGCGCGTGGCCCTGCTCATGGGCGAGCACCGCGTCGAGCTGACGGCCTTTCAGGCGGCGCAACGCGGCCGTGGTGATGACCAGTTGGGGTGCCGCGCCCGGCAGCCACCAGGCACCCGGCCGCTCGCCCTCCAGGACGACGAGCGGTTCACCGCCCGGCTCCTCGCCCGGCAGCACCGGAGCGCGTACGAGCAGTTCCTTGCGGCGCTGCCGGCGCCTGCGCCGGGCCCGGTGGATCTCGCGGGTGAGCATCGCCACCGTCCACAGGCCGCCGCTCGCCAGCAGGACGGCGAGCACTGCGGACCACGACCGGTTCGGCCCGAAGGCGTACGCCTCCACCACGCCGCGCGGCGCGGGCGCGAAGACATGGCCCCGTACGGCCAGCCAGGCGGCGGCCGCGCTGAAGACCATGGAGAGCGCGAAGCTCAGCAGGACGGCCGCCACGACGCACTGCCAGACCCACAGCGCCACCACGGGCTCGCGCTCGGGCCATTCGGCACGGGACAGAATCCGTGGCGCGAGGAGCGCGGCCAGTGCACCGAGCAGCAGCAGCGCCAAGGAGACCATCATGGCGCCCAGAGTATGAGGGCCGCGCGGTGCGAGGGTATGACCTTGACCGGCAAGTGACCCACGACACGTTTGGCGGCGGCGCGGGTGATCCCGGTAAACGGCGTGAACCGGCCGCAACCGACCGGAATCAGAGCGTGGGCAGCATCGTCAGCATCGCGATCCCCATGGAGAGCCGGCAGGCCGGCACCAACTCCGTCCGGTCGGCCCAGGAGGCCGGCCCGGATCCCCCGTTCACCGGAGCGGGCGCGGGCAGCGCGGGCAGCGGCAGCAGCCGGGCGCCCGCCCACAGCACATAACCGGCGTAGTAGAGCAGCAGCGCGCCGGTGACCAGCGGTGTCCCCGCGGCGTGCGCGGTGTGCGTCCCGCCCGCCCCCGCGGCCATGGAGCCCGCCATGTAGACCATCGCGAGCAGGCCCAGCAGATGGTGCGCCCGGTGCGCCGAGCCGCGGCCGTTGCCGAGCGCGCGCAGCGCCGCCGCGCCGAAGACCGCCGCGTACCCCAGCCAGACCCAGCGCGGCGGTGTCACCACCGTGGCGGGCAGGGCCATCGCCGCCATCCCGAACCCCATCAGCGCCTCGCCGCCCACCGAACCGTGCCGGGCCGTGCCGCCGGCCCGCAGCCGGCGCAGACAGAGCCCGCCCGCCGTCGCGCAGAGCGCGACGAGCAGCCAGCCGGCCGCCGCAGATCCGTGCACCGGGCACCTCCCCCGCTCCGTGGCTCCGGCGGAGTGATGCCCCGGGCGACGGGTGCGCAGACACGCGCGGACACGCGCAGAGGGGCACGGGGGCGCGCGGGAGCCCCTGGAGGCGCGGAGCCGGCCCGCCGGGGAGCATCCCTCCGCGCCCCGGCGGTCGTTCGTCCTCGTACGGTTACGCCTCCACCGGATCCGGGCGGGCGCAACTGCTCGCCACCCGCAGCGCTCTGTCCTCCCGCGCCGAGTCGAGGAGCGTCAGCATGATGTCCAGGACATGCCGCGCCAGCTCGGCGGAAGCCCGGTGCGGGCGGTCCTCGGCGAGCGCCCGCGCCAGATCCGCCAGCCCCGTGCCCCGCCCGGCGCCCGGGTACCCCGCCGAGACCGGCAGGGTCTCCCACTCCCCGGTGCTCCCGTGCAGCTCCACGGGCCCGTCGAAGCCGTTCGGGTCCGGTACGGAGAGGGAGCCGCCCGTGCCGTACACCTCGATGCGCGGCAGCCGCGCGGCCTGGACGTCGAAGCTCATCAGGAGGGTGGTGAGGGCGCCGCCGGCGTGCTGGAGCACCCCGCTGACATGGGTGTCCACCGTGACGCCGAGCCGCTCGCCGGCCCGTGGCCCGGCGCCGATCTCCCGCTCGGCGCGGGGCCGGGAGGCCGCGCCGGTCACCTTCACGACCGGGCCGAGGAGATGGACGAGCGCGGAGAGGTAGTACGGGCCCATGTCGAGCAGCGGCCCGCCGCCGGGCCGGTAGTAGAACTCCGGCGCCGGGTGCCAGCGTTCGTGTCCCGCCGTGGTCATGAAGGCCGTCGCCGCCACCGGAGTGCCGATCAGCCCGTCGTCGACCGCTCTGCGCGCCGTCTGGACCCCCGTGCCCAGCACGGTGTCGGGCGCGCAGCCGAGACGCCGGCCGCCCGCGCCCGCGGCGGCGAGCAGCGCGGCCGCCTCCTCCCGGGTGGTGGTGAACGGTTTCTCCCCGTAGACGTGCTTGCCCGCGGCGAGCGCCGCCAGGGCGACGTCCGCGTGGGCCGCCGGGATAGTCAGGTTGAGCACCGCGTCGACATCGGCCCTGGCCACCAGCTCGGCGACCGAGCCCGCGACCGCTGTCCCCGGCACCCGGGCGGCGACGGCGGCGGCGCGGCCGGGATCGAGATCGGTGACGGCGGTGAGCGTCACGTTCCCCAGCCGCTCCAGGGTGTCCAGATAGGCGCCGCTGATCGTGCCCGCCCCCACCATGCCGATTCTCAGCGGCTCGCCCACAGCAGTCCCCTCTCGGTGAGTGTCCGTACCTCGGGCACGTCGAAGTCGTCCGGCTTGTGGCCGACGGCGGAGACGAAGACCCGCCCCGCGCCCCAGTTCCTGGTCCACACGGCGGGCATGGTGACCGGCCGGGAACGGTCCTCGTCCGCCGCGAACCCGACCGTGGCGAGCACGTCGATCAGCGGATCGGTGGCCAGCCAGTACTTCTCCGTACGGACCCGGAAGGCGCCGAGGCCCGCCGTCACCGGATGGCCGGCGTGCTCCGCGACCGGGGTGATCTCGTGGTCCGAGAAGCCCTCCGGGTGCATGAGGAACTGGCCACCGGTCAGCAGCTGGTAGCCGAGGTCCCCGCGGAAGGAGTCGACGATCCCGCCGTGCCAGCCGGCCAGCCCGGTCCCGGCGCGTACGGCGGCGACGAGTCCCGCGCTCTGTTCCGCGGTGATCTCGCCCATGGTCCAGCACTGGACCACCAGATCGGTGGCGGCGAGCAGTTCGGGGTCGGCGTAGACGTCCAGAGTGCCGGAGACCGTCACGTCGTAGCCGTGGGCGCGCAGGAAGGGCAGGAACAACTCCGTGATCTCCACGGGGCGGTGTCCCTCCCAGCCGCCCCGGACGACCAGTGCCCGTCGGACGGCGGATGTCTCGCGTGTCACAGTCGTTGCACACTCCCATCGGTGTCACGGACCTGTCGGTGCCGGGGGCGGAGCCGTACCTGCAGCCGTACCTACCCGCCCGTACCGCCGCCCCCTCGCACCTCGTCGTGCTCATCCGTACCCGCGTTAGGCTGCTGCTGCCCCATCAGCACCTCACCCGCTCGTCGGCTCCCGGGCCGGCCGCAAGGAGACCGCGCATCATGGACACCGTCCCGAGCCCCGTCGGCGCACTCACCTACCGCGATGCCACGGCCGCAGACGCCGACGCCCTGGTCGCGCTCATCGAGTCGGCCTACCGCGGCGAGAGCAGCCGTACGGGCTGGACGACGGAGGCGGACCTCCTGGAAGGGCAGCGGATCGACCGGGAGGGCGTGCTCGCGGTGGTCGAGGCGCCGCGCAGCCGGCTGCTGGCCGTCGAGCGGGACGGCGGGCTGATCGCCTGCTGCCAGCTGGAGAACCGCGGGCACGCCGCCTACTTCGGCATGTTCGCCGTGGCGCCGGGGGCGCAGGGCGGCGGACTCGGCCGACGGATCATCGCGGAGGCGGAGCGCAGGGCACGCGCCGACTGGGCGGTCGGCGAGATGCACATGACCGTGATCGTGCAGCGCGAGGACCTGATCGCCTGGTACGAGCGGCGCGGCTACCGCCGTACGGGAAAGCGGTTCCCCTTCCCGTACGGCGACGAGCGCTTCGGCATCCCGCAGCGGGACGACCTGGAGTTCGAGCTGCTGGTCAAGCCCCTGGCCTGACCTCAGGACCGGCCCGGCCCCCGGGCCTGAGCGCTCCGTACGCGCACGGAGCGCTCAGGCGGTGAAGCGGCCGGTGCGCCGGATCTCCGGGAGGTCGGTGGTCACGGCGTTCAGCTCGAAGGCGCGCGCGAGCCGGAGCTGCTCCTGCGTGTTCACCACCCAGCCGATCACGCCGAGACCCCGCTCGTGCGCGCGTTCCACGACCTCCAGGGTGAGTCTGCGTAGATTCAGGGCGAGCGAGGCGGCGCCCACCGCCGTCGCCCGGTCCACCACGTCCGCGCCCCAGCGGCTGGCGATCAGCACCGTCCGTACCCCCGGCACCAGCGCGGCGATCTCGGCGACCGCCTCGTCGTGGAACGAGGACACCTCGACGCGCTCCACGAGATCGCGTTCGCGTATCACCCGGGCCAGCGCCCGCGCCGCCGCCACATCCTTGATCTCGGCCTGGAGCGGCGACCGTACGGCGTCCAGGACCTCCTCGAAGACCGGGACGCGCTCGCCGTCGCCCGCGTCCAGCTCCCGCAGCTCGGCGAGCGTCCGTTCGGCGATGGCGCCCGTTCCGTCGGTCGTACGGTCCACTTCCGTGTCGTGCATGACGACGAGGGCGCCGTCCTTGCTCAGGTGCAGATCCAGCTCGATGGCGTCCATACCGGCACGCTCCGCGTGCGTGAAGGAGCGCAGGGTGTTCTCCGGTTCGACACCCATCACTCCACGATGACCGATGATCTGGAAAGTCAAGACAGTCTCGCTTTCGTCGACAGCGGCTCCCTCGCGCAGCGTAGAGGCGATTGCCGTCCGTGGCGCCCCCCCGCAGTCCCCTGACGTTCCCGTGCCGAGTGCCCCACCGTCCCCGTGCCCGGTGCCCGCGCCGGGCGCCCCGCCGTCCCCGTGCCGGGGGAGGTTCTCGGCGCTACGCTGAATCGAGGCGTCAAACCGTGGAGGCGCAGGAAAATCAGCGGTGACCATGGGGGGTCGACAGGATGATTTATTTGATCTCCACTTGTATCGGAGATCGAGACACCTATACGGTGGTTTGACGCCAAGATCTCCTGTGGAGGAAGTGACATGACGGAAATTCTTGCGCAGGACACCTCCAGGCCCGGCGCGAACGATGGCGACCGAGTGATCGGACACCCGGCGTGGCCCCGGCTCAAGAGTGCCGTCGAGGAGATCCGCCCCTGGCAGTCCGCGGACGGCTCGATCGACTTCGACGCCGAGGGCGCCCCGGCGCGCGCGGTCGCCGAGGCGGCACTCGACCGGGTGGCCGAGGCGGTCGAGCAGCTCTCCCCGCTCCTCCCGCACGATGCCGCGTACCATGCCGCGCTCGTCGCCGACCTGCGTCAATGGGCCGACGGCGGCTTCGCGGTCCCGGACTTCCTGGACTCACTGCTCGCCTTCCGGCCCTCCGCCGACCGGACGGACGGCCGCCAGCACCTCGCCGTCTTCCCCATGTACACGCAGAACGGCAACCCGGACCGTAACCTCGAAGCGGTCGTGCTGCGCATGGTCTGGCCCGAGTGGCTCGCCGAGCTGGAGCGCACGCGGTACGACAATCCACTCTTCTGTGGCATCACCTTCGAGGACTTCACCCCCGGGTACGACACCAACTCCGCGGTCTTCTTCCCCGAGACCATCGCCGTGCGCGAGGCCCCCGAGCGGTTCACCTGGGGCGGGATCTTCTGCGACCGCGAGGCCGCCCGCTTCCGCCGGGTCATCGACGCGGCCGTGACCACCCTCGGGGTCGACCTGCCCGAGGACATCCGCACGCTCGTCGCCGACCAGGGCCGCTGCCAGCAGGCGTTCGTGCTCTGGGACATGGTCCACGACCGCACCCACAGCCACGGCGACCTGCCCTTCGACCCCTTCATGATCAAGCAGCGCCAGCCGTTCTGGATGTACGGCCTGGAGGAGCTGCGCTGCGACCTCACCGCCTTCCGGGAGGCCGTACGGCTGGAGGCGGACGGTTTCCCGCAGGGCCGCGACGTCCAGTACGCCGTGCTCTTCGACCGGATGTTCCGCTTCCCCGTCACCGGCGCGCGGGAACGCAACTACGACGGTCTGGGCGGCCAGCTCCTCTTCGCCTATCTGCACCAGCACGACGTGGTGCGCTGGACGGACAACACCCTGCGCATCGACTGGGAACGGGCGCCCCAGGTCACCAACCAGCTCTGCGCGGAGATCGAGGAGCTCTACCGGGCGGGGATCGACCGGCCGAAGCTGGTCCACTGGTTCGCGGCGTACGAGCTGGTCTCCACGTATCTCGCGCCCCACCCCGGCTCCCGCTGGGCCAAGGGCCCCGACGCGCTGGACCTCTCGCAGCCGCCCCGGAAACTCGTGGACGACGTGCTTCCCGACGAGTTTCCGCTCAGCATGTTCTACGAGGCGCTCGCCAAGAAGCTCAAGCACGTGATCGCCCAGACGAAGGGGATCACCGCGGAATCCGCCGGACCGGCGGGATCCGCGGGGTCCGCGGCGACGGACCGGACGGCCGCGTGAGCGCGCCGGGGCAGGAGACGGGACCCATGGCGGTGCGTCCGGGAGCGAGCGCGGAAACGGGGCCGGAGATGGCGCCGGACCCGGACCCCGGCGGCCCGCCGGCCCCGGGCGGCGCCCTCGACGGCGCCGTCGTCGCCGTGGCGGGCGCGGGCGGACCCGCCGGGCGCGCGGCGCTGCTGCGGCTCGCCGAGGCCGGGGCGACGGTCGTGGCCGCGGACGCGGACCCGGAGCGGCTCGCCGAAGCGGTGGACGCCGCCCGGTACGCGCACGGCGGGGCCACGGTCACCGGCGACACCGTCGATCTCTTCGACCTGGCCGCCACCCGCTCCTGGGCGGCCAGGACCGAGCAGGAGTTCGGCCGGATCGACGGTCTGGTCCACCTCGTCGGCGGCTGGCGCGGCGGTGCCACCTTCGCCGGGACCGACCCGGCCGACTGGGAACTGCTGGAGAAGCTGCTCGTCCGCACCGTCCAGCACACCTCCCTCGCCTTCCACGACGGGCTCCTGCGCGGCGACCGGGGCCGGTATCTGCTGATCAGCGCCGCGGGCGCCACGAAGCCCACCGCGGGCAACGCCGCGTACGCCGCCGCCAAGGCAGCGGCGGAGGCATGGACGCTCGCCCTCGGCGACGCCTTCCGCAAGGCGGGGGGCGAGGACGGGCCCCGGGCCGCGGCTGCCATCCTGGTGATCAAGGCACTGGTGCACGACGCGCTGCGTGCCGAGCGGCCGAACGCGAAGTTCGCGGGCTTCACCGACGTCACGGAACTGGCCGAGGCCATCGCCGGGGTCTGGGACAGGCCCGCCCGGGAAGTGAATGGAAAACGCCTGTGGCTGACCCCAGGACCGTGAGGTCCCGTACGACGGACGCGCGCCGCCACCACGACCCCGAGGTGCGCGGCTTCGCCAGCGACAACTACGCGGGCGCCCACCCCGAGATCCTCGCGGCGCTCGCCGTCGCCAACGGCGGCCACCAGGTCGCGTACGGCGAGGACGAGTACACCGGCCATCTCCAGCGGGTCATGCACAGCCACTTCGGCCCGACGGCGGAGGCGTTCCCCGTCTTCAACGGCACCGGCGCCAACGTCGTCGCGCTCCAGGCGCTCACCGACCGCTGGGGCGCCGTGATCTGCGCCGAGTCCGCGCACATCAACGTGGACGAGGGCGGCGCGCCCGAGCGCGTCGCCGGGCTCAAGCTGCTCACCGTACCGACGCCCGACGGCAAGCTCACGCCCGAGCTGATCGACCGGCAGGCGTACGGCTGGGACGACGAGCACCGCGCCATGCCGCAGGCCGTGTCGATCACCCAGAACACCGAACTGGGCACGGTCTACACGCCCGACGAGATCCGCGCCCTGTGCGCGCACGCCCACGCGCTCGGCATGAAGGTCCATCTCGACGGCGCCCGGATAGCCAACGCCGCCGCGTCGCTGGACGTTCCGATGCGGACCTTCACCAACACGGCCGGCGTGGACGTCCTCTCCTACGGGGGCACGAAGAACGGCATGCTCTTCGGCGAGGCCGTCGTCGTGATCAACCCGGACGCCGTACGGGCCATGAAGCACCTGCGGAAGCTCTCGATGCAGCTCCCGTCCAAGATGCGCTTCGTGTCGGTGCAGTTGGAGGCGCTGCTCGCGGGGGACCTGTGGCTGCGCAACGCCCGGCACGGCAACGCCATGGCCCAGCGGCTCGCGGCCGGGGTCCGCGCGGTCGACGGGGTGGAGATCCTGCACCCGGTCCAGGCCAACGCCGTCTTCGCCCGGCTGCCGGGCGCCGTGAGTGTCCGCCTCCAGGAGCGGTTCCGCTTCTACTTCTGGGACGAGAAGGCCGGGGACGTCCGCTGGATGTGCTCCTTCGACACGACCGAGGACGACGTCGACGCCTTCGTGCAGGCGGTCAAGGAAGAGATGACCGCATAGGCGCACCGGCCCGACGCTTGTCGGCGCTATTCGGATGACGGCCGGTCGACTCGCTGATTTTTTCGATGTCGTATGTCCGGGCCGGTGCGGGAGAGGCCCTAGGGACTGGGCTGAAGCCGTGACTCCCCGGGGCGCTCGGCACGGTACGGCAGCAGATCTCTCAGTGACGGGGAGGGCTCCAGGCCCAGTTCCTCGCGCAGGACACGGCGGCACTGTTCGTATTGGCGCATGGCCGCGCCCCTGTTGCCGGCTGTCAAATGTGCCTTCATCAGCACGCGATGGGCGCTTTCCCGCAAGGGCTCGGCGCGTACCGCGGCGAGTCCGGCGGCGACGGCCTCACCGTGGCGCCGCGCCGCCGTGAGCCGCTCGGTCATCGCTTCGAGGGCGTAGAGCCTGAGTTGGTGGTACTGCTCCTGCTCGATCAGCATCCAGTCGTTGTCCGGCCACTCCGGCAGCAGATCGGCCGATAAGTCCGCCAGTGTCCGCATGTTGAGGATGTCGTCGCACGGGCGCGAGTTGTCGAGCAACCGGTGCGCGCGCCCCACCGCCTCGTGCAGATCCACGGAGACGTCCTTGGAGATGGCCATTTCCTGGGGAGACGCCTCGATGATGGGATGGCCGGTTCGCGTCGCTCTCCACAGGGAGGACCGCAGGTTCGCGTTGGCACGTGAGGTGGTGACGTCCGGCCAGAGAATTCCGGCCACATAGGCGCGGGACCGCGGGATGTCCTGCAAAGCCAGGAACGCGAGAAGCCGTTGCGTGCTGGTGCAGACCGGCACCCGTGTATGGCTGATCGAGAGTGCGAATCCCTTGAGCAGCCTCAAGTTAATGAAATGTGATTGTCCATTCATTTGTTTCCCCCGGGCGATGTCGGATCCGGCGATCTTCGGTGCTTTCCCAAGATTCACGAAGCCGTGGTGCGAGTACATCGTGATCGCACAGTCGACTCTTAGCGCGCGGGGCGTGAAAAAGGAATCACCAAGACGTCACGGCGTCGTCACTCGCCCTGTTCCAATAGCTCATCAAGCCACTTACGGACCGCCATGAGGACATCGGTGGCCTCACTCGCCGCGGCAGGGGCCGATTGCTCGCCGTCGACCGTCCGGATGATGCGTGCGCGGAGGCCGTCCGCCCGGCCGGCTTCCACCCACACCCGGAGTATCAGGACACCGGACCGTGCTGAGGGGGTCTCCATGAATGACCGAGTGTTCCTCACCGATGTCACCCGGACGTTGTCGCTTCGTGTCCACCGGCGTCATCGCGCGGCCTCAGGACGCGCTCGTGACGCCGGTGCGACGGGTGAGTCGCGCCCCGGTCACAGGGGAGTCTGCATGCTCCCGGTGTGTGTCATCCGTGCGTGACGAGGCAGGGGGAGGTTTCCCATGGGCGACTTCGGTGTCATCGCCGATGTCTCGGCCGTCGTCGTGGACGCCCTGACGCGGGCCCTGCGCCCGCTCAATCCCACGGATCCCCCGTTCGCGGAACTCAACGACCTCGCCGAGGCCGTGCAGGTATCGACGCCCAAACTCACGGTGTTCCTCTACGAGATCGCCGAGGACCCCACGTCGCGCAACCGGCCGCCGGTGCGCTCCCTGCCGCCAGGGCCGCTGACGACCCGTAAGCCGCCGATGGCCCTGATGCTGCGGTATCTGGTCACCCCCTGGGGCGGCGACCAGATCACCCAGCACCGGATGCTGGGCCGTGCCCTGCAGACCTTCTACGACGACGCGATCCTGGACGGCGTCCAGTTGACCGGCAGCCTGGCGGCGAGCACCGACTCGCTCCATCTCACCCTGACGCCCCTGACCCTCGATCAGAAGTCCTGGATCTGGTACGCGATTCAGAAGCCGTACCGGCTCTCGCTGAATTACGAGGTCCGTGTCGTCAGCCTGGACTCGGACGTCGAGACCCCGGTACAGCCGGTGCAGAGCCGGGTCGTCGACGGGACGGTGACACCATGAGCGCCTTTCTCCCGCTGACCCGCTCGGCCACCTACAGTCCGGCGTGGTTCGTGCCGCTCGACGACTTCACCGGGCGGGTGCGCACCGTCGGGGTGGACATCCGGCTGGACCGGTTCCAGGACGGCCGCTGGCTGCCGCTGGACGACAGGGCCGTACGCACGCCCAGCGGGGCCCTGGCCTTTCCCGGACTGGGCAGACGCGCGGAGCCGTGGGCGGCCCTGCCCGAGCGCCACCGGGCCCGCTTCTCGGCCGCCGGACACCAGCCGCTGTACCCGGCCGACGGCGAGCCGTTCTCGGCCGCTCTCGTCGGCGTCGAGTTCCTGGTCCACCCGTACAACGACACCCACCCGCCGGCCGAGCCGACCGCCCCGAGGCTGGTCCGGCTCCTGCCGGGCGTCTCCTTCCCCTATCCGCCGGGCCTGCGCACGGTCCACGGAGTCGTGGTCGACGCCGCCACGCGGGCACCCGTCGCGAACGTGCTCGTCGAGGCCCGGGGACGGACGAGCCCCGACCTGATGCCCTGGCACGAACGCACCCTGACCGACGCCACGGGCGCCTTCCGGCTCGCCCTGCGGTGGGAGGGCGAGAAGGCCGGCCCGGAGCCCCTTGAGGAGACGTTCCGCCTCCAGGCGGTCGAAGAGCCGGGCCGCAGCGGGGAGCTTGTCGTGCGGCTGCCCCAGGACACCGAGCGTCGGCACGTCATCGAGATCCGTGAGCAGAGTTGAGGAGCCGTCCATGGCTGAGTATCTGAGCCCCGGGGTCTACATCGAGGAGATCGACGCCGGACCGCGCCCGATCGCGGGGGTGAGTACGAGCACCGCCGGCATGGTCGGGGTCACCGCCCGTGGCCCGTACACAGGCAAACCCAAACTGGTGACGAACTTCCTGGAGTTCCAGAACACCTTCGGCGGGTTCCTGCCCGAGCCGGCGACGACCGTACGGGACACCTGGGCGAACGACCCCACAGAAGGCGGACGCTGGTGGCTGTTCCCGCTGGCAGTCAAGGGCTTCTTCGACAACGGCGGCCAGCGGCTGTACATCAAGCGGGTCGCCGCGGCGCAGGCCACGCCGGCGTCGGGCGCGCTGGTCGGCGGGCTGGTGAGCGCCGTCGTCGGCGACGCGGCGCGGGGCGCGACGAGCCTGCAACTCGGCCATCTGATCGGTTTCGACGGGGTGGGTCAGCAGATCACGATCGTGCGGGGCGACGACGAGCGGGAGATCTACACCGCCGCGGTCACCCGCTACGACATGACCGCTCGCCGGATCACGCTGGACCCGGCCCTGCCCGCCGAGGTCAGGGTGGCCCGCGGGGATTACGTGCAGTTCGGGGACCGCTCCACCGAGGAGACGCTGCGGCTGTCCGCCGTGAGCCCCGGCTCATGGGGCGGGGCCGTCCAGGTCCGGGTCCGGCCCATGGTGGGTGCCGCGCTGCCCGTGTCGCCCGATCCGCGGGAGGGCGCGCTGTTCATCAGCCGGCTCGTCACGGACGCGGTGGCGGACAGCGGAACGGTCGAGGTGGCCGTGGTGAACGGGCTCGCCCGCGACGGCCTGCCCGACAGGGTCTGGGCGCAGATCGGCTCCGGCCGGTTCGAAGTCGAGGTGGGTGAGCCGGCGGACGGGAAGGTCACGCTGACCTTCCCGGCGGGCACGGCCCACGCGGCGTGGGAGACCGGGCTGACCGTGCGCCGGGTGCGCCGGGGCAGCATCGGGACGGTGCGGACCCTGCGGGTGGGCGGAGCGAGCCGCCTCTACCCGGGCGCGGTCGTGCAGCTCGACGACGGCACCGCCCTCAGCGCCGTCAAGGTCGACTCGGTGGCCGATGATGTCGTCACCTTCGACCAGGACCTGCCCGGCGAGTTCTACGAGACCGACCGGATCCATCTGATCGAGGCCGAGGTCTCCACCCGGTTCACGGATCCGGGCGGCGCGGCGGTGACCGAGACCTTCAGCAACCTCCGGCTCACCGGCGACGGTCCGGCGAATCTGGCGGCCACCCTGGAGAGCCGCTCCCAGCTGGTCCGGGCCACCCCGCTGGCCGGTCTGACCACCGATCCCGCACAGTTCCCGATGCCCGCGGCCGGGTCCTGGCTGACGCTGGCGGACGGTGACGACGCGTCCGAGACCCTGACCGTGGCCGACTTCGTCGGCACCGACGGCGGCAGCGGCCGGCGTACCGGCATCGTCGCCCTGGAGGACATCGACGAGATCGCGGTCTGCGCGGTCCCCGGCATGTGGTCGGGCACCGTCGAATCCGCCCTGATCACTCACTGCGAACTCCTCAGGGACCGGTTCGCGATCCTCGACCCGCGCGACGGCCTCGACATCGAAGGCATCCAGGCGTTCCGCGAGCCGTTCGACACCAAGTACGCGGCGCTCTACTACCCGTGGCTGGTCACCCGCGACCCGTCGACCAACCGCGATGTCGAAGTGCCGCCGTCCGGACACATGGCGGGGATCTACGCCCGCGTGGACGTGGAGCGCGGCGTGCACAAGGCACCGGCCAACGTCGTCATCCGGGGCATCCGCCAGACCGACGGCATCGCCCAGGACATCACCAAACGGCACCAGGACCTGCTCAACCCCAAGGGGATCAACGCGCTGCGGTTCTTCCCCGGACTCGGCCACCGGGTGTGGGGCGCGCGCACGCTCTCCTCGGACAGCTCGTGGAAGTACATCAATGTCCGGCGGCTGTTCCTCTTCCTGGAGGAGTCGATCGACGAAGGCACCCAGTGGGTGGTCTTCGAACCGAACGACGAGGCGCTGTGGGCGCTGGTCCGCCAGACGGTCACCAACTTCCTCGCCACGGTCTGGCGCAGCGGCGCGCTCGCCGGCACGACCGCCGACGAGGCGTTCTTCGTCGCCTGTGACCGCACCACGATGACCGAGGACGACCTGGCCAACGGGCGGCTCATCTGCGTCATCGGCGTCGCGCCGGTCTTCCCGGCCGAATTCGTGATCTTCCGGATCCAGCAGAAGACCCGCGAGACCCAGCTCGCCTGAGTGGCACCCGACTGAGAAGGGGGCACTATGCCACCCGTGACCAGGGACGATCCGTACGCGTCCTACAACTTCCTGATCATCGTGACCAATGTCAGTGACGACGGCGTCGCGGTGAGCGGCTCCTTCACCGAGGTCAGCGGGCTGGAGCTGGAGATCCCACCGATCGAGTACCGCAACGGGAGCGAGGACATCACCGTCCGGAAGATCCCGGGGCTGAAGAAGTTCACCAACCTCACCCTCAAGCGCGGCATCACCGGCCATGTCGGCTTCTGGAACTGGGTGGTCGAGGCGCTCAACGGCAAGGTGCGGCGTGCCTCCGGTTCGATCGTGATGCTGGACGAGAACCGCCAGGAGGCCATGCGCTGGAACTTCGACCGCGGCTGGCCGACCAAGTACACCGGCCCGACGCTCAGCTCGACCAAGAACGAGATCGCCATGGAGACTCTCGTGCTGGCGGTCGAGAAGCTGGAGATCGACGCCTGACATGGCCGGTGAAGCGCTCCCCGGCGTATCCCTGACGTTCGCTCCCCGCGGCCCGGACGAGGAGCCGCTCCGCACCGACGTGGCGGCGTTCCTCGGCCGGTTCCGCCGGGGCCCGGTCGCCACGCCGGTACGGGTGGAGAACTGGAACGACGTCGTGGCCGCCTTCGGCCCGCCCTCCGGTGACTCCGCCGCACCGTACGCCCTGCGCGGTTTCTTCGAGAACGGCGGCCGTACGGCCTGGGTGCTGCGGGTGTCCGGGCCGGCCGCCACCGCGCAAACCCGGTGGACGGTCGGGGACGTCGGCGGCTTCTCCGCGGCGCGCTACCAGGTGTCCGCCACCAGCCCGGGAGCCTGGGCCAACGGCGCGCGCGTCGCCATCCGCCACCGTACGTCCACGGTCGCCGGGCCGCCGACCGTGGACGTACGGATCACGGTGCCCGGCGAGCCGCCCGAGACGTTCTCCGGTCTGCCGGCCGCCGAAGTGGCCGGCGGGCTGGCCGGGTCCCGCTACGTCCGGCTGGTCGCCGACCGGCCCGCACCACCGCCGGGAGCGACCGGCCCGATCTCGACGTCCTGGGACCTGACGCTCCTCGGCGGCACCGACGAGGCGCCGGGGCAGCGCGAGTACTCCGACGCCGTGGCGGTACAGGCCGACCTCCCGGAACCGGCCCTGCTGGCACTGCCGGACCTCGGCGCCGACCTCTCGGGGACCACACACACCGACATGGTGATGGAGGTGCTGCGGACCGTCGGACCACTGCTCGACCGCCTCGTTCTCCTGGACGTACCACCCCGGCTGTCCTCGGTGGACGACACGGCGGAGTGGGTGGGGTCCCTGGCCGCCACGGGCGACAACCGTCTGCTGAGCACCGCGGCCGTCTACCATCCGCCGCTGCGGACGCCCGACGGGCCCGCGCTGCGGACCGTCCCGTCGTCCGGGCACGTCCTGGGCGTCATCGCCCGGCTGGACGGCGAACGCGGCGCGCACCACACCCCGGCCAACGCCACGGTCCTGGAGGCGGTCGACCTCGCGGCCGAATTCCCCGAGCCGCAGCAGGTCCGGCTGTTCGACGCGGGCATCGACCTGATCCGGTGCACCCGCGGCCGCGGACTGACGGTATGGGGCGGACGCACCCTGTCCGCCGATCCCCGTACCCGCCACATCGCGCACCGCAGACTCGTTCACCTGCTGGTGCGCGCCATCCGGCGGGCGGCGAGCCCCCTCGTGTTCGACGTCAACTCGCCCGAACTGCGACTGACCCTGGTACGGGCCGTGACCTCCGTGCTGCTGTCGGCCTTCCGGGCCGGCGCGCTCGCCGGCGCGCGGCCCGAGCAGGCGTTCCGGGTGGTGTGCGACGACAGCAACAACCCACCGGAACAGGACCCGGGACAGCTGGTCTGCGAGATCGAGGTCGCCCCGGCCGTCCCCATGGAATTCATCCTGCTGCGTCTCGTACTCGGCCAGGACCGCGCCCTGGAGGTGATCGAGGCATGACCCTGGATCCACTGCCCAAGTACCGCTTCCTCGTCACCCTCGACCCCGGAGACGCGTATCTGCCGGCCGCGCAGGCACTGCTGCTGCCGCTGGTCGCCTCCGGCGCGTTCCAGGAAGTCGCCGGGCTCGGCGCACAGCTGGAGGTGACGAGCTACCCGGAGGGCGGCCGTAACGACTCCGTCCACCAACTGCCGCTGCGCCACTCGTGGAACCGGATCACCCTCAAACGCGGAGTCGTACGGGATCCCGGGCTGTGGGCCTGGTACCAGGCCGGACTGGCCGACTCGCTCGGCGCGCGCCGCGACGGCGCGGTGATCGTCCTCGGCCCGGACGGGGTGCCCGGCGCGGCCTGGGCGTTCCACGGCGGCCTCGCCGCCAAATGGAGCGGCCCCGACCTGCACGCCGAGCAGAACGCGATCGCCGTCGAGTCGCTGGAGATCGCACACGAGGGGCTCACGAAAGTTCTGCAGGACACCGGGGCGGACGCGCTGTCCGCCGCGGAGCGGCTGAACCAGGGAGGAAGGTGACCCGCGTGCCGAAGGTGATCATTCACAACCTCGAAGTCCGCATGCAGGTGGACGGCGACGACGGCGCGGTCTTCACCCGCCTGTTCAACAAGCACATCCAGGCCTGGGCGAAGCTGTACGAGGACGAGTGCGCCCGGACGCAGCGCACCGCGGCCGAACGCGGCTTCGGCGACGGGGAGGGCCGGCCGTGAGCGTGACACCCGTGTCCTTCGCCCGCCAGGCCGGAGCCCAGGCCCGGCTGGAGATCGTCCGGCCGGTGATCGCCGACGAGCGGAAGCGGCGTATCCCGCTGCGCTTCAACCCGACCGACTACAAACTGAGCAAGTCCAACACCTTCGCCGAGATCACCATCCCCGGCCTGGAGACACCGCCGCTCCAGTACGTCCGCGGCGGCACGGAGACGCTCACCGTCCAGGCGCTGGTCGACACCTCCGACACACTGGAGAACGTCCGGACCGCCTACGTCGACGCCCTGCGCAACCTGCTGCGCCCCGACAGCCGCGAACACGCGCCGCCGATCGTCCGGTTCGTCTGGGACGAGGAGGTCTTCACCGGCGTCGTGGAGAAACTGGACGTCAACTACCAGCTGTTCCGCCCGGACGGTGTGCCCCTGCGAGCCATGCTCGACCTGTCGCTCAAGGAGTACCGCACGGCCGCCGCACAGGTCGCCGAGACCCCGCGTTCGTCGCCCACGGTGGAGAAGAGCTATGTGGTGCGCCGCGGCGACACGCTCAGTTCCATCTCCGCCGCGCTCTACCGGCGGCCCGACGCCTGGCGGGAACTGGCGCGCGCCAACGGGATCACCGATCCCCGGGACCTGCGGCCGGGCCGGGTACTGACCGTGCCCCGGCTGCCGTGAGGAGCGCCTGATGAGCACCCCCACCCCGGAAGTGGCCTCCCCCGACCGGTACGCGCCCGAGTTCGAGGTCCGTATCGAGGGTCTGGAGATGGATCCGAGCACGAAGAACGACATCATCGACGTCAAGGTGAACCGGGACATCGACGAGATGTCGGGCTTCGACCTCACGCTGAACAACTGGGACGACGTCAACCTGAAGTTCAAGCACAGCGACTCGCCGCGGCTCAAGCTCGGCGGCCGGGTCTCGGTGCGGCTCGGCTACGCCGACAAGCTGCTCACCGTCGCCACCGGGACCATCAGCACGCTCAGCCCGAAGTTCCCCGACAGCGCGTCGCCCACCGTCCAGGTCAGCGGGGTGGACGGGCTGCTGCGGCTCAAGGACCGCAAGCCCACCGAGAACGAGACCAAGATCTACCGCAATCTGCCCGACTGGCGGATCGCGGAGCAGATCGCCCAGCGCAACCACCTGCGGATCGAAGTCACCAGGGAAGGGCCGACCCATGACCAGGTGGTGCAGAAGAACCAGGACGACGCGACCTTCCTCATGGAACGCGCCAAGCGGCTCGACTTCGACTGCTACATCCTGCCCGACCCGCAGTCCGGCGAGGACACGCTGTACTTCATCAAACCCACCGACGGCCGCGACGGTCGCCCGATCCGGGTGTACCGGCTGGCCTACGCGCCGGGACTGTCCACCGGACCCTCCGCCCAGCCGGCAGGACTGATCCCCAACCTGCTGGATTTCACGCCCACGCTGACGGTGTCCCAGCAGGTCGGCAAGGTCACCGTGCGCGGCTGGGACCCCCGCACCAAACAGCCGATCGCGTTCACCGCGACCGCCGAGAACCTGCCGGCCGGGCAGAACACGGCCGACGGGCAGAGCGGTCCCGAGGCCGCCGAGTCCACGCTGGGGGGCCGCCAGGACGTCCTGGTCGACGCGCCGGTCACCAGCGATCAGGAGGCCCGTGAGCTGGCGATCAGTCTGCTGCGCGAGCGGGCCTACGAGTTCATCACGGCGACCGGCCGGGTGGCGGGGCTCCCCGAACTGAGACCCGGCGACAACCTGGAGATCTACGGCCTCGGGCAGCGGTTCTCCGGCACGTACTTCGTCAAGCGGGTCGAGCACACCCTCAACACCAGTGGATTCTTCACCCAGTTCACCGGCCGACGGATCCACCAGGGGGACCAGTGACCACCAGGACCACGCCACGCTCCCGCTCCACCGACAAGCGGTACTACGGCGTCGTGGAAGCGCTCGTCGTGGAGAACGACGGCGACGACGAGGCGCGGGTCAAGCTCCGGTTCCCGTGGTTCGACCAGACCACGGTCACCGACTGGTGCCGGGTCGGCCAGCTGTACGCGGGCAACGGCTACGGCTCAGTCTTCGTCCCGGAGAAGGGCGACGAGGTGCTGGTCGCCTTCGTCCACGGGGACATGCGGTTCCCGATCGTCCTGGGCGGTCTGTACAACGGCCAGGACAAGCCGCCGGCCGCCCGCACCGAGGGCCGCGACCAGAAGATCATCCGGACCAGGCACGGTCACGAGGTGCTGCTCGACGACACGGAGTCCCAGGCCGCCGTACGGATCAGGTCCGCCGCGGGACATGTGGTGGAACTGGACGACGAGGGCAAGGCGATCCGGATCACGGCGGCCGAGGGCGGCAGTGTGACGGTGTCCGCGGAGGGCGAGATCACCCTCAAGGCTCCGAAGGTCACGGTCGATTCCTCCGCCATCGAGCTGGGCGCCGGAGCCACTCAGCAACTCGTGCTCGGCAACATGCTGGTCGAGCTGTTCAACAGCCACACCCACGCCTGCCCCGCCGGGACGAGCGCCCGGCCGGTCCCGCAGCTCGACGGGAACGTACTGGCCAAGAAGGCGAGGACGGCATGAGCGAGGACTTCCTCGGAACCGGCTGGCGGTTCCCGATCCTGCCCGACGAGACCGGGCGGCTCGGGTACGCCGTCGGCGAGGAGAGCATCGAGCACTGTCTGCGGGCGCTCCTGCTCACCGGCACCGGTGAGCGCGTCATGCGGCCCGGATTCGGAACCCGCGCCCAGGAGTTGGTGTTCGCACCCGGCAGCGTGCAGAACCTGCGCGACCTGGAGAACTCGGTCGCCGAGGCCGTCCGTACCCACGAACCCAGGGTGGAGCTGGAGGAGGTCCGCGCGGAGGCCGACCCGGCCGACGAGTCGCGGGTCACCGTCTCGGTCGTCTACCGCATCCGCCGCAGCAACACCAAGGCCAACCTGGTCTTCCCCTTCTACGTCGGCCTCACCGGTCCCACCGGGGGGACGGCATGACCGTGCCCGTGCCCCGGCTGGACGACCTCACCTGGGACGACATGATGGCGGCCATCCGCCGCCGGATCCCCGCCGAGTCGGACGGCACCTGGACGCTGCACGCGCCCGCCGACCCCGGCGTCACCCTCCTCGAACTCTTCGCCTACCTCCTCGAACAGCGGCTGTACTGGCTCGACCAGGCGCCGGACGCGCTCGTGGTCGCCGTACTGCGGCTGCTCGGCCTCGAAACCCCGCGCCCCGCCCGCCCCGCGGCCACGGTCCTGCGGCTGGCCGCCCGGACGGATCCGGCCGCCGTCCCGGTCGTCCCCGCGGGAACGGCCCTCTCCCGCGACCTCATGCGCAACGTCGTCTTCGCTCTCGACGACGACATCGCCGTCTTCCCGCTCGCCGAGGGCGGTGAGGCCACCGTATGGACCGACCGCGACCGTACGGCGGACCTGCGGGCCCGCAGGGACGTCACCCTCCTGGCGAGCGACGGCGGGCCGGCCCAGGCCCGTTTCACCCTGCCGCTCACCGGGGAGCTGCCCGCGTCCGGCCCGCTCAGTCTGTTCTTCGAACTGGCCGCGCCCGCGGCGTGCGTGCCGTCGTGGCTGCCCGGGGCGACCGACGGGGTGGCGCCGCCCGCGGAACTGACCTGGTCGTGGTTCCGGCCGGACGCCGACGTGTCGGGCGCGTTCGAGAAGGTCGAGGACGGCACGGCCGGCCTCCGGCGGTCCGGCGTGGTCCGGCTGTACCCGCCGTCCGGCTGGTCCACCCGCGACACCGGGCTGCTGGTGTCGACCCCCGCGGCGACCTACGCCGCCCCGCCCCGCCTCCGGCAACTCGCCCTCAACGTGTCCACCGCGCACCACCGCCTGTGGCGCACCGCGCGCGGCACCGACCTGGCGGAGCAGATCACCGCCTGGCTCAAGCTGCCCGGCCAGCACCTCATCCTGCCGGAAGCCGCCGGCCTCCTGCTGGAGGCCAGGGTGCGCCTGGCGGGCGACGAGTGGCTGCCGGTGCCGGACTTCACCTTCGGGGCGTCGGCCGACCGGACCTTCCTGATCGACCGGGAGGAGGGCGCGGTGGTGTTCGGCGACGGACTCACCGGGCGCATCCCCCGGCCCGTCCCGGACGTGACCGACGACTCCGTGACGGTCGACTACGCACTCGGTGGCGGCCGGTCCGGCAACGGCGGGCTCACCGCGAACTGGCAGCCGGCCTGGGACTCCCCGGCGGAGCTGGGCGCGATCTCGGCGGCCAACCTCGTACCGGCCGAGGGCGGCCGGGACCCGGAGACCGTCACCGCGGCGCGACAGCGCGCGGCGGCGTCCCTGGGGGAGGTGACCCGCGCGGTCACCGCCGACGACTTCGTCACCCTCGCCCGTACGACACCCGGCGTCGCCGTCGCCCGCGCGTACGCGTCCCTCGGGGAGCACCCCGGCTTCCCCTGCTCCACGGTGCCCGGCGCGGTGACCGTCCACCTCGTTCCCTCGGTGCCACGGGACGACTTCGCCCGCGAGGACTTCGTCGTCGCGCCCCGGCCCGACCCGGGCACGCTGTCGGCGGTCTCCGCCCGGCTGGCGTGCGGGCGGCTGCTCACCTCCGAGGTCTTCGTCCGCGCGCCCGCCTACCGCGAGGTGACGCTCCGCGTCGACCTGTCGGGCGGACCGGCCGACCGCGCCCGCGTGTCCACCGTGGTCACCACCGCCCTGCGCCGTTACCTCGACCCGCTCGTCGGCGGCGCGGAACAGGACGGCTGGCCGTTCGGGGAGGCGCTGCGCCCTTCGGCCCTGCTGCGGGCCGCGCAGCTCGCGCTGGGGGACCTCGCGGACGTCGCCGCCGTGGCGATCGGCCTCGACGGGGCCGACGCCGCCGAGGAGTGCGACGAGGTGGAGCTGCGCGCCGGTGAACTGCCCGTTCTGCGGGCGGTCCGGATCAGGACGGTGCCCGCCGTCGAACCGGGGGAGGGGCTGCTGTGACCGGCGAGGTGTGGTGGGAGCGGGAGGCGCGGGGCGAGGGCCGGCTCGTCCCGGGTCCCGGACCGTCCGGCGTCGAGCCGGAGCTGACCGAGGCGACCCGCGAGGCGGTACGCGCCGATGTGAGCGGCCGGATCGCGGGTTACACCCCTGACTGGACCGACCCCGACCGCCAGGACGCGGGCGTCGCCCTCGTACGTCTCTTCGGCACCCAGCTCGAACCCGTGCTCGGCCGCGTCAACCGGCTGCCGGAGAAGGTGCTGGCCGAGCATCTGGCGACGGCGGGCGTACGACGGCGCCCGGCCGGTGCGGCGGCCACGCTCCTCGAATTCACCGTGAACCCTCCGGACGGCGCCTCCGTGCTCGTCCCGGCCGGTTTCCAGAGCGCGGCGTCGAGCCCGGCGGGGCAGGTGATCTACGAGACCGACGAGGACCTGTACGCCACACCGGCCACGCTCGCCGCCCTGGCCGTACAGGAGGCCGGAACGCTGGAGACCCTGCCGCTGGGACCCGCGGGACCGAGCCGCCCCTTCGCGCCGTTCGGCCGGGACCCCGCGCCGGGCAGCGGACTGTGGATCGGACTCGCCGGGCCGGCCGCCGCCTACCCCCGGCTGTCCCTGGGCTTCGTGGTCGTCGCGATTCCCCCGGCTCCGGCGGGCTCCGGCGAGCTGGCGTCCGTACCGCTGCTGCGCTGGGACGTGCTGGACGGCAGCCGGCTCGTACGCGCCGAAGTGATGCGTGACTCCACGGCCGGGCTCCGCGCCGGCGGGACCGTCGAGCTGCGGGTCCCGCGCTCGTGGGCGCCCGGCAGCCCGCCCGGCTTCCGGCCGGGCCCCCCGCTGCGCTGGCTGCGGCTCCAGATCGCGCACGGGACCTTCACCGGACCGGCGCCCGTGCTGTCCGGAGTGCGGCTGAACACGGTCGCGGCCACGGCCGCCCGCACGGTCAGGGACGAACCGCTCCAGCCGGTCCAGGACCCGGCGCCGACCGGCGGCAGCCGCATGAGGCTCAGTCAGCTGCCCATCCTCGCCGGCACCGTGGTCATCGAGGTCGACGACGACACGGGCGGCGACGTGTTCGGCACCTCGGCCGGTTCGTCGTCCCCCTGGCGGGAGGTGGCGAGCCTCGCCGCGTACGGCGCCGACGACCGGGTGTTCACCGTGGACCACGCGACGGGCGAGGTGACCTTCGGGGACGGCGTCAACGGCACCGCCGTGCCGCCCGGCTTCCGTAACGTCCGCGCCGTCCGGTACCGCGTCGGCGGCGGCAGCGCCGGTGCCGTACGCGCCGGCGCCGTCAACGGGGTGGTGACCGCGCTGCCGTACGTCACCGGCGTCAACAACCCCTTTCCGGCCTCCGGAGGAACGGACGCGGAGCCCGACGCCGACACGATCCGCCGCGGCGTCGGCGAACTCCGCGCCCGCGGCCGGGCCGTGGCGCCCGCCGACTACGGCCTGCTGGCCCTCCGGGCGCCCGGCGCGTCCGTGGCCCGCGCCCAGGGAGTGCCCGGGCTGCACCCCGATTTCGCCGGGGTGTCCATCCCCGGCGTCGTGGGAGTCCTGGTCGTACCGGCCGCGGCGCCGGGCGACGACACCGGCGAACCGCCGGTGCCCACCGCCGCGACCCTGCGCGCCGTCGCCGACTTCCTGACCCGCGAGGCCGCCCCCGCCGGGGTGACGGTGGTCGCCGCCCCCGCGCGGTACCGACGGGTCGCCCTGGAGTCATGGGTCACCCTCGACCCGGACCTCGACCGCGCCACCGTCCTGGCCGCCGCGGGCGACGCGGTACGCACCTACCTGGATCCGCTGACCGGCGGGGAGAACGGCGCCGGCTGGCCGTTCGGCGGCGCGCTGCGGCACTCGGCCCTGGTCCGGCGGCTGCTGGCGGTCGACGGGGTGCTGGCCGTGTCCCAGCTCTCGCTCACCGTCGACGGGGTGCGGCTGCCGCCCTGCACCGACCACACGATCGGCCCCCACACCCTCGTCTGGCCGGAACGCCCGCTGCTGATCCCCGTAGGAGACCGGCCATGACGTGCGCACCGCACAACGCGACCTTCCGCCTGCTGGACGCCCACGTCGGCTGGGACGAACTCACCGACGGGGACGGACACACGGGCCGGGACGAACTCACCGGCGGGGACGGACTCACCGGCGGGGACGACGAGCCGGGGACGGAGGGCATCGTCGGGTTCGAGGACCCGGCCGGCATCCGGCTGGCCTTCCGGGGCTCCGCGCCGGAAGGCCCCACCAGGGACCGGCTGCTGCCGTGGTTCCCCGACCCCCGCCTCGCGCCGGGGTGCGGGCCGTGCGCCTGGTACCTGCTGGTCCCCGGATCACCGGCCGGCGCGCCGCGGCTGCTGCGCCGTGACGGCTGTACCGGCGACTGGGTCCCCGTATGGCCGGCCGGCTGCGACCCTGGTCTGCTGCGCGCGCCCGTCGCGGTCGCGGCACGCGGACACCGGCTCGCCGTCGTCGAGCCGGGCCGGGTGCTGGTGTGGCGCCGCGACGGCGAACAGCTCTCCGGTGTGATCAGGGTCCGCCGGCCGAGCCTGGCCGCCCCGGCCCCCGACGACGAGGTCCTGGTGGCCTGCCGGGGCACCACCGACCTGCGCCGGTACGACTCGGCGGGCGGCTTCCGCGGCGTGCTCCGCACCGGGGCGCCCGGCGAGATCATCGGACTGCGCACCGGACCGGACCGCACGATCTGGCTGCTCACCGACGACGGTGAACAGCTGCTGATCCACCGGGGCGGCCGCCACGGCTCCTTCCGTACCGCCACCCTCGACGAGCTGTCCGCGGCCCTGTCCCCGAGCGCGCTCACCTCGGTCGACGAGGACGGGTTCTGCCTGCGGGACACGGGGCCGGACGCCGAGGTGACCACCTGCTACTCGTGGCAGGGCCTGGCACGTACGACCACACCGCCGGTGACCACCCCCTATGTGACCGACGGGTCCTATGTCACCACCTTGATCGACAGCGGCCTCTCGCGCTGCCGCTGGCACCGCGTACGGGTGGAGGCCGATGTGCCCGCCGGCACGGCCGTCGCCGTCCGGATCGTGGTCACCGAGGACCGGCGGTACGACGAGACCGACTGGCAGACAGCGCCCCCCGGCGCCACGGACTTCCTCGTCGACCAGCCGCCCGGCCGCTTCCTGCGGCTGCGGCTGCGGCTGTCGGGCGACGGCGCCACGACCCCGGTCGTCCACCGGATCCGGCTGGACTTCCCCCGGGCCACCAGCGCCGACCTGCTGCCCCCGGCCTTCCGCCAGGATCCCGCGGCCGACGACTTCACCGAGCGTTTCCTCTCCCTGTTCGATTCTTCGCTCGCCGATCTCGACCGGGTCATCGAGCGGTATCCGGCGCTGCTCGACCCGGCCGGCGTCCCGGACCGGGTGCTGCCGTGGCTGGCCGGTCTGCTGGGCCTGTCGTTCGAGGCCGGCTGGGACGCGCGGACCCGGCGCGAACTGCTGGCCGCGGCCCCGGAGCTGTACCGGCGCCGCGGTACGCCGTGGGCGCTGCGCAAGGCCGTACGCATCGTGTTCGGGGTGGAACCGGTGATCGACGAACTGGCGGGGGACCGCCGCTGGGCTCACCTGCGCGACACCGTCGGCGGCGCGGGTCCCGGACTCGGCTCCGTACGGCTGTTCGGCCGGTCGGCGAGCCGGTTCCGGGTCGGCGGCTCGGAACTGGGCGCGGCGCCGCTGCGCGCGTTCGGCGATCCGGACAACGACCCGCTCACCGCGCACGCGCACCGCTTCCGGGTGCTCCTGCCCGCCGGTGCGGCGGACGAGAGCGCGCTGGGGCGGCTGGTGGAGCGGCAGGCGCCCGCGCACACGGTGGGGTCGGTACGGACCGGCGGCGCGGGCTTCGTGGTCGGCTCGCGCTCCACGGTGGGCGTGGACACCGCGTTCGTCCCGCTGCCGCCGCCCGTGCTGGGCGGCGAACACCCGTTGCGGCTGAACCGCGACGGGGTGCTCAGGCCAGGACCAAGAGGATGGCGCCGGGGGGTCGGAGTGGGAGTCGTCTCCGCCGTCGGCGTGCATACGCGAGTGTGGTGAAGGGACAGTGCGATGACGGAGACAGGGTCAGGGCCGGGATCGACGGGGGCGTTCGACGCGCCGCCCCTGCGCAGGCTGCGGTACTTCCACGGCCAGAATCTGAGCGCCAGGGACTTTCAGCGTGAACAGGAGTACGTCCGCGAGAAGTTGAAGCTGCGCATGCGCTCCCTGCTCGGCTACGGGGTGGTGTGCGGCCTGTATGTGCGGCCGGTGCGGCGTCATGACGACGACTGTCCGCCGGACCACCACGGGGCCGTGGAGGCTGGCGGATCCGCGCGTCCGGAACATGCGGAGAACACCGAGAATACCGAGAACACTGCGACCACGGAGAGCACCCAGGGCGTTGAGGGCGCGGAGGGCACGGAGCACCGGCGGCGCAAGGCCGAGGTGAGACTCACCTCAGGTCTCGCCGTGGACTGCGACGGCAACGAGGTCGTGGTCCGTGGCGGCTGCGTGATCGACCTGTGGAAGGCGCTGCCGCGGGACGAACGGGACACCGACACGGTCTGGATCGGCATCGAGTACGCCGAGCGGCCCGTCGAACCCACCCGCTCCGTCTACAACGACGCCTGCGCGGAGACCCCCGACTGCGAGTACGGCTGGACGGAGGAGTGCTGGACGGTACGCGTCACCGGCTGTGAGCCGCCGGCGGACGAACGCTGCGACACCTGCTGTTCCCGGTGCGAGCACAAGGTGCTGTGGCTGGCCAGGATCGACTGCGTGGACTGGTACGAGCCGGTGCGCGAGGACCAGATCCATATGAACGTCCGCCGCCCGTTCGGCAGGCACGTGCCCACGGTGATCACCGGCATCAACTGGATCCACGGACACACCTACACGGTCGACGAGGCCAAAGCCCTGCTCGGCACCCAGGACGAGGACGGCGGGCTCGTCGTGCGGTTCTCCGCCGGCGTCCGTACCGACACACTGCGACGCGGTGTGGTCGAACTCCAGGTGATCGAGGGCGGCAGCGGACGCAACGCCTCCAGCTGGTACATGGGCGGCGCGTTCGCCGACCCCGACGTCGAATCCGTCACCGGGTCCGCCCCCGCGGCAGCTGCCGAACCGGAGGCCGAGGCGGCTGCCGGGTCAGCCGGATCCCCCCGGTTCACCCGGGAGTTCCGCTACCGCCAGACCACACGCGAGACGCTCCAGGACGGCGACCGGGTACTCGTCACCGTCCGCACCGCGTTCCTCCTCGACCGCTGCTGCCGCCCGGTCGACGGCACCCATGTAGGCGGACGCGTACCGACCATCGACGCCGAGGCGACCGGGTCGGAGCGGCGGGGCGGCTGCGACCTCCCGCCGTCCGGAGTCGGGCCCTGGACGTCCGGCACCGGCTCGGGCGGAGACGTCTTCGAGAGCTGGTTCTTCGTGAAGGAGCGCTGATCATGGCAACAGACTGCGGCTGCGGCTGTGGTGGTGACGCCACCCGCACCTCCGCCTTCGTACGCCCCCGCTTCTTCGCCGGCCAACTGCTGACCGAGGACGATCTCGGCCTGCTGGTCGACTATGTGACGGCGAAGGGCAGACTGCACAACCGCTCCCTGTCCGGGCCGGGCGTCGTCTGCGGCCTCGGTGTCGCCTGCGACCCCTGCGGCGGCGGCACCGTGACGGTGCATCCCGGTCACGCGTTCGACTGTGCGGGTAACGACATCGTGGTGTCCTGCACCGAACGGGTCGATGTGCGGGCACTCGTACAGGAGCAGCGTGTCAGCGGCCTCGGCGTGGACTGCGGTGACCCCTGCGACGAGGACGGCGAGCGCCGCTACGGCCTCTTCGTGCGCTACCAGGAACTCTCCGTCGACCCGGTGGCGCCGTACGCCACGGAGGAGCCCTGCCCCACGCCGGGGTGCGTGCCGTCACGGATCCGGGAAGGGTACCGATTCCTCGTCAAGCACGGTGACTTCGAGGACCACCGGCACAATCCCGGCACCGCCCTGCTGGCCAACCTCGGCAGCCTCACCCGGGCCGACCAGGCCCGGACCCGCGACCGGCGGCTCGGACACTACCTCGACGCCCTGTTCGTCGCGTCGGCCTCCACGGGCCGGACCATCGGCTTCGAGGCTCCCGACAACAAACGGTTCACCGACGCCCTCGACTGGCTGCGGCAGAACGCGGGCGGAGAGGGCCCGCCCCCGCCGGGGACCGTCCCCGGGATGACCGACCACGTACGGGCGCTGGCCAGTGCCGTCGCCCGGTTCGACACCTACGACGCCGCCGGGCAGGACCGGCTGAAGAGGGACTACCCGCGCCTCGCCGAGGTCCAGGACGCCCGCGGTGTGCTGGGGGCGGCGTGCGGGCGCCTCGCCGGAGCCGACATGGCAGCGGCGTGGCCGGACCCGCTGCGCCGTACGATCGCCCGCGCGGTCGTCACCGAGACCGCGGCCCGCGTCGTTCCCGAACGGGGCGCCCCGGACGCGCAGCTCGAAGTACGCATGCTGGCCCAGGGAACGCCGCTCAGCCACGCGCTCCAGGTGGAGTTCCGCGCCGACCTCGGCCTGCTGCGCGAGTGGCTCCTCGGCCGCCTCGACCAGGCCACCGGGCTCGCCGACTGCGCACTGCGCCGGGACGTCGCCGCCATCGACGTACCGCCGCTCCTGCCGCCCCCACCGGCGGACAGCGTGGAACGGACGACGATCGCCGACCTGCGGCAGATCGCCGAAGCGGCCGAGAAACTCTCCCTCGCCGTGCGCCGGTTCGTCACCGACGCCGCATGTGCCACCCTCAACCCGCCGTGCAACGACTGCGCCGACACCGATGTCCTGCTCGCCGAGGTGGAACTGGACGGCTGCGACGTCGTACGGATCTGCTCCGCCACCCGGGAACAGGTCCTGCCGGGCGGCTCCGCGTACGGCGAGTGGCTGCCCAAGCTCTACCGGCTGCGCGAACTCGCCGAGCGCCTCTGCTGCCGGCCCCTGCCGGGCCACCGGAGGCCGGACCTCCCGGCGGAGGGCCCGGTGTCCCGCCCGTACGCCGACGGGCTCCTCGCCGACTGGCCGCGCACCGGCGACCTGGAGGAGATGCTGTCCCTGCTGCTCACCCCCGCACCCGGTGAGACACCTCCCAAGGCTCTGCACGAGCAGGTCTACACCACACCCAGCGAAGTGACCGACAGCATGCAGGAACTGGGCATGCTCCGAACGCAAGTGGCCGACCTGACCGCGGTCCTGGAAGGGCTGCGCGCCCAACTCGGCACCGCCCGGACGCAGATGAACCGACTGGAGGAGCAGGTCCCGGAACGGCTCGGATCCCGCCTCGCGGAACTCGAAGGCGCACCGCGGGACCAAGCGTCCGAGCCCGCAGAACCCCCCGCGGCCGAGCCCGCCAAGCCCCCCGAGGCCAAGCGCGCCCGGTCCCCCCGGACCCGGAAGCCCGGTGAGACGCCATGACCGGCCCGCTGCGCCCCGCCTTCCACGAAGGTCAGGTTCTGGCCGCCGCGGACCTGTCGGCCTCGGTGGAGTACGCGCGAGGACTGGCCACCCGGCACGCCCGGCACCTGCACGAGTGGGGCATCGCCGAAGGCCTCGGCCTGGTCACCGAGAACCGCACCGATCCGCAGACCAACGCCCGCTTCGTCGAGGTGAGCGTGGAGCCGGGCGTCGCGATCGACGGGACGGGCCGCGAGGTCGTCCTCACCGAACCGGTCGTCCTGCGCGAGAGCGGCTTCGAAGAGGTCAACGGCGCGGACCAGTCGACCGACGACCCCTACCCGGTCTTCCTCACCGCGGCCGACCGGGAACCGGCCGCCTCCCCCCGGCCGGACTCGTGCGCGGGCACCGCCACGAAGACCCGGGTGGAGGAGTCGTACCAGATCCTCTTCGGACGCCTCGGCGACGAACTGCTCGTCGCCGACCAGCAGCCGCCCGCGACCGGCGCCCCACCGGCCGACCCACCGGCCCGCTGGCTCGTCCTGCTCGGCTATGTCCGGTGGACGGACGGCCACTTCAGCGGCATCGAGACCAAGGCCCGCGGGGTCGGGGTGCGCTTCGCCGGCGTCCGCGCGGACACCGTCTCGGCCCGGTCGGGCGCGCTGACCCTGCGGACGAGCCAGGCCGTCCAGGAGGGCGGACCGGTGCTGGTGCTCACCGGCGGCGACCCGCCCAGCCTGGTCTTCGGCCTCTACCAGGGCGGCGGCACGGTCGCTCCGCTGATGACCGTGGCGGCCAACGGCAATCTGACCATCGAGGGCAGCTTCAGCGGCCGGATCTCGGCGGGCACCACCCTGGTCACCTCCGGGACGGCCACCGACGGCATGCTGCTGCCGCTGCCCTCCGGAGTCAGCGCGGAACAGGTCGCCGACGGCCGGGTCGTCGTCCATGTCCACCTGACCCCGCGCACGCCCCCGGCCTCGGCGGACACGACGCTGTACAGCCCGGTCGAGGCCACCGTGGACGCTGACCGGCGGATCCGCTGCCGGGCACGCCTGTACGACCCGGTCATGGCCCCGGGCGAGGTCGTCGAACGGCCGGGCACGGTCGACTTCCTCGTCCTGGCAACGGTCGCCGCGACGAACGGAGGTGGCTGACCATGGCTCTCTCCGTGGTGTACGCGGCCGGCACCGGCCATGTGGTGGGCGCGCTCGCACTGACCGGCGCGAGCACCCTCCCCGATGTGGCCTCACTCGTCGGACCCGCACTGCCGCTGCGCGTCTCCCTCGGCTCGGGCAGAACCGCGACTCTTCCGTTGAACGCCCGCGAACTCGGCGTGGCGGCGGCGGACGACGAACCGGGCGCCCTCGCCGATCCGCTCGCCTACGCGGTCGAGCTGACCGCCGAAGTGCTCCCCAGACCCAAACCCACGCTGCTGCGCCTGGCGACGTGGAAGGACGGACTGGCACTGGCGACGGACGGCCTCACCATCACCGTGCCCGTCGCCAGGAGCGGCCTGACCAAGGTGGTCGCGCTGATCTCCGACGAGCAGGACACCCATGTGCTCGCCGGAGAGATCCCGGCGGGGGACACCGAGGTCAAGCTGCCGGTGACGCTCGCCGCGGCGAGCGAACACGGTGTGCTGGTGCTGGTGGGCGGCTGGGCAGGCCGCCTGGAGAAGGCGAAGGTGCTGTGAGCACGCCCACCGCGCGGACCGCCGGGGAGATCACGGTGCATCGGTGCACCGTGACGGTGGTCCGCCGCGACGGGTGGAGCTGGGGCCCCGATCCGCGCGGCCTGGTCGACGAAGTGATCGACAGCCTCCCGGAGTTGCTGGCCGACCACTTCGCGGACCAACTGGTGGGCGACGGCCCGGACGTGGAGATCACCGAGCCGATGACCGTCACCGTCCGGCCGGGCAGGCGCGGCCGGACCGGCCGGACCGGTCCTGGCGGGATGCCCGTCGAGGTCCACTTCGCACCGGCGGAGAGGGTGGAGATCCCCGCGGACATGTCCGCCATCGGCCCGTCCGCCACCGGCCCGTCCACCGACGACACGGAGCCGTCCGACGAGTCCCCTGGGCGAACCTTCGAGAAGTCCTTCGAGGCGGCGGGGTTCCCGCGGCCCGTGCCGTCGGTCACCGCGCTCTTCGCGGAGCTCGCCGAGCGGAACGAACTGGACGCGCTCCTCGCACTGCTCCCGGACGACTCGATCCGGGTCTATCTGCTCGCCCTGCTCGGTGCGGGCCGGGGCGACCGCCGCGACGGCGGCGGTGCCCCCGGTGACCGTGACACGACGGCCGGCCGACTGCTCGCGGAGCTCGCCGCCCTCCCGGACCCACCGGCCGAGGTGCTGCCCGCCGCACCGCGCGGGCTTCCGCCCGGGGACCTTCCCTACGGTGACACCACTGCCCTGGCCCGGCTGCTGACCGAGCACCTCACGTCCGCCCCGCCCGACCCGCCTTCCCCGTCCGGCAGGTCCGGCCCGTGGGCCGGGGAACCGCCCCCGGCCGCGGGCGGCGCCGTCCCACCCCGTACGACCGGCGAGGTACGGGTCCGGTCCGCGCTGCCCTTCCTGCTCGCCGGACCGCTGGCCCGTATCGGGTACCTCGACGCGATCGGACCCGCCCTGGCAGGCCTCGAACTCGCGGAGGAATCACCCCTGTTCGCGGCGGCGCTGGCGTACAAGGTCCTGGACGTCACCGGACGCGGCTGGCACCGGACCCGACAGGACAGCGAGGCCGCGGCGGCCTTCGCCGGTCTCGCCCCACCCGTACCCGAGGACCGGCTGACCGACTTCGCCCGGGTCGCGGCGCCCGCGTTCCCCGTACTGGACGGCGTCCTGGCGCTCTCGGTGTGCCGCGGCCACGACCCCGCCGCCCCCCTGCTGATCACCGGGGCCGGGGACCGGCTGCTCCTCGTCGACGCCCAGGGGATGTTCCCGATCGCCTGGGCCGCCACCATCCGCGCACTGCTGCCGTACTGGCAGGCCTGCGGCCGGCCGCACGTACTGATCTGCGACGGCCCCCTGCCCCCCGGATCCCTGCGCGAACTCGCCGCGGCGGACGTACCGTTCCTGACCGGCATCCGGCCCCTGCGCGGCGATCCGGTGACGCGGCTGCCCTGGCGCACCCCCCTGTGGACCGCGCCGGGCGCGCCCCCGGACGTACGGTCGGCCGCGGAACTGCCCGGCCACACCGCCCGCCTCGCCGACCTGGTCACCGCTCTCGTCGTCGAGCGCCGGGCGGCACCGCTCGCCCGTGACGGCGGCCTTGAACGCACCGTCACCCTCGCCGCGGCACTCGGCCTGAGCACCCTCGCCTGGACGCTCTGGCGCGACCGGGAGACGCCGGATCCGCTGCTGGCCCTGAGACGCTTCGCCGACCTGGACGCCACCGTCCGGTTCGAGCGCGCGGCCGTCCGGGTACGGGTCCCCTTGGGCCGGCGCCATACGGACCTGCTGCGCGGCGGACTGCTCGCCGACGTTCCCGACGTGGTGTGGCTGGGCGGCCGGACCCTGACCTTCTCAGGCGGGTGAGCTGCATGAGTAACACGAGCGGTACGAGGGGTACGAGGGGTACGAGCGGTACGAGCAGCGAGAGCGGCACAAGCGGCGGGAGCGGCGCGAGTGAACCGGCGGTGGAGCACCTGCGGCTGCGCCTGGCCGGCGTACACCGCGCGCTGCGCACCGCCGTCGAGCGGCAGTCACGGATCGCCGGGCTGCTCACCCGGCCCGACCTCACGCCCTACTGCGTGACCGACGAACAGGTCGACGTACTGCTCGGCGAGGTGCACGCCTTCACCGACACCATGACCGGGCCGTACGTACCGGAGCAGCCGGAGCCGGACACCGAACGCGACCTGCGGCGGCGCGCGGCGGCCGACGGCCTGACCCTGCCGCTGGACGCGCTCGCCACCCGCTTCGGTCTGACCCGCGCCGACCAGGACGCCCTGCTGCTCGCCGCCGCGCCCGAACTGGACCGCGGTTACGAGCGGATCTACGCGTACATCGTGGACAACCTCAACCGGCGGCTGCCCTGCGTGGAGTTGCTGGTGACGGTCGGCGCCGACAACGCGGCGTGCCGGCTGGCCCGGCGCCGCGCCCTCGGCCCCGCCGGACCGCTGCGCCGCTACGGCCTGCTGCGTCCGCACGGCGCGGCCGCGGTCGAACTCGCCCAGGAACTGACCCTGGGGCCCGGGGTGCTGGAGTTCCTGCTGGGGTGGGGCGGAGACGCCGGTCTTCTCGGCCATGACCCCGGCGAGGTCGTCCAGCCGGAACGGCGCGTGCTCTCCCCGTATCTCTCCTCCGACCGGCTCGTACGACTGGGCCGGGCGCTGGGCTCGGGCGACATCGACCTGGCCGGGCTGTGGGGATGCCCGCCCGGCGGCCGGCTCGACGCCGTACAGGCACTGGCCCGGGCGGCGGGAAGGCCGCTGCGGACCCTGACCTTCGATCCCGAGGACGACCTGCGGACGGCCGCGGCGCTGGGCGCTGTGCTGTGGATCCCCACCGACGACCTGCACGGCGAGGCGCACCGGCAGGCGGCCGAGGCGGTCTGCGCCGTACTGCTCCGGTCGCGGGCGCCGGTCTGCCTGACCGGCCTCGGACCATGGCGCCCCGCGGGCCTGCTCGCCGCACGGTCCTACGCCGAACTCACCGTTCCCGTACCGGATCTGCCCGACCGGCGGGCGATGTGGTCGGCCGCGCTCCCGGACCTGAACGGACCCCTTCTGGAGGATCTCGCCATCCGGTACCGGATGAGCGGCGGCGAACTGCGCGCCGTGGCCTCGGTCGCGGACGCCGGCGCCCGCCTCGCCGGCAACGGCCGGCCGGAACCGGTCGCCGACCATGTCCACCCGGCCATCGCCACGGTGACCCGGGGCCGCGGCGGCAGCGGTGTCCAGTCGATCGTGCCGCGCCGGACCGCCGACGATCTGGTCCTGCCCGACGTGCAGTTCAACCAGATCCTGGAGATCGCGTCGGCCGCCCGGGCGTGGCCACGGGTCGCCGAGGAATGGGGGTTCGCCCGCCGCTCCGCGCACGGCGGGGTGAAGGCGCTGTTCACGGGGGAGCCCGGGACGGGCAAGACCATGTCCGCGGAGATCGTCACCGGCATGCTCGGCCTGGAGCTGCTCAAGGTGGACCTGGCGCAGGTGGTCTCGAAGTGGGTCGGGGAGACGGAGAAGAACATGGAGGAGGCGTTCCGGCAGGCCGAGGAGAGCCACGCGGTCCTGCTGTTCGACGAGGCCGACGCCCTGTTCGGCAAGCGCGGCGAGGTCAAACACGGCACGGACCGGTACGCCAACCTGGAGGTCGGCTACCTGCTGCAGCGCCTGGAGGCCAGCGACGGGCTGGTGATCCTGACGAGCAACCTCAAGGACAACATCGACCCGGCGTTCACGCGCCGCTTCCACTTCGTCGTCCACTTCCCCCGCCCGGCCGTTCCCGAACGCCGCAGACTCTGGCGCCTGGCCTTCCCGGAGGAGGCCCCGCTCGGCGCTGACGCGGACCTGGACGTCCTGGCCCGTCTGGACATGACGGGCGCGGCCATCGCCGCCGCCGCCCGCACCGCCGCGCTCTCCGCGGCGGACGCCGACGCCGACGCGATCGGCATGCGCCACATCGTGCGCGGCGTGACCCGCCAGTACCAGCGCGAGGCCCGCCTGCTCCGCCCTTCCGAACTAGGCCCGCACGCCCATCTGCTCGACGAAGGAACACAGGGGTAACCGCCCATGCTGCCCACCGAACCCCCACTCTCCCTCCACCGCCTGGTGGCGCCGACCCCACCGGCCCGGGCCCAGGACAGCGGGGCCGCGGCGACCGCCCCGGCGCCCCGGACACCCGTGGTCGTGGTCCCGGCGGCGATGAGCAACGCCGCGATGGCCCAGAGCGCCCAGGCAATGCCCCCGGTCCAGGGGGCACCGATGACCGGCGCCGCCCAGGACCAGACGGGCAACGCGGCCGTGGCACGGGCGGCCCTGCACGCGGCCCCGGTCGCCCTGGCGCAGGCCCTTCCGCTGGCAGTGATCGTGCCGCCGAAGCCCGGAGTGCCCCCTGGCAAGTAGGACTGGGGCTTACGCGTAGGTGTGGGTGGCGATCGCTGATTGAGGCCCTTGGAGCCACACCACCACCTGGCGTGGGGCGGTGCGGCGATCAGGTCTCGTCGGCCCAGGGGGGAGGGCCCTCCGCATCAAGATACCGCTGCTCCAGCTGTTCTCCGTATGCGTTGTCCTTGGCGATGTCGGCCGGCGACGAAATCCGCCATTCTCCCGCACCGAGAATGGTCAGCGTATCGGCAACAGCTTGACTGATGCGTACGGGTTCAAGGGGATCCCGCTCAGCCGCTTCCAGGAAGCGAATGTCTTCGATGCTGCTTTCCAGCAAATAGTCGTCCCCCCAGCGGTAGAGCGCGACACGCATGCCGAAGAATTCGGTGACGAAGGCGGGCACCTCTTCGTATTCCCCTTCGGAGAAGTGGCATCCCAGAGATTCCTCAAGTCTCTCCCGGAGCTCCTCGACGGATTGTTCGGTACTCGTTCGCACGGAGAATTCCAATACCTTCTTCGGCATGTTCCCATCTCGTTCTGTTGCGCCGGACCGACGTCCTGCTGCCGAAAATTCTAGCCTCCCGGTGGCTTATGTCGAAGTATGATGCTGGAATCCCCGATGCCCTTCACCTCCGGAAAAGCTCCTGCCAGTTCGGCGCGGATCTGAAGGCTGATCCGTAGGAGCTCGGGAAGGTACACCGCGTCCGGCTTGAGGAATTTTGGCAGCCTTCTCTCTCCGGCTCCTCCGGGATTCCGGAGATCCATGACACGCTGAAAATCCACCGGATCGACCACGTACATGTCCACGTCGAATTCCTTGGGGTCGAAGTGTGTCCGCCCCTTCTGCTCCCCTCGCCAGCCGCTGGACATGCTGCCTCGATACTCTACCGGATGGCCGTTGTAGTTGAATCGAGAAATAATTGAGTCGATCTTTTGTTTCTTCTTCTCGTACTCCTCTCTCCAGATTTTCTCCCCCTGGTCGTTCAGGGTCTTGTCGATTTCTTTCGCGGACAGGTCGGTGATCCCGGTCTTGGCGGCCCATTCTTTGAGGTTGCGCAGTTCGTCCTGTGCGGCATCGATCATTCTGGAGACCTTGTTCTTGTCGGCCTGGTCGCGCCGATAGGGCCCCGAGGCGGGGAAGAACGTCTTGTAGATGGATTTGAAGCGGCTCACATGAATCCTGCTGATGGACTCAAGCCGGGGGAGGATATGCTTTTCGAACCTCGTCCTCACCTCCTTGTCCTGGATGGACTCCATGTAGTACCTGAAGTGATCGAGTTCGACATGGACCTTGCTGAATTTCTTGATGAACAGGTCCTCCTCCGGTGATGCCATCAACACATCGACATCGCCGGACTTCGACGAGAACGTCAGCTTATGGGCTGTGCCTGCCATATCGAATGGGACACGGACGGTGGGATGAGCTGATTCCGCATCGTTCTTGTCCTGGTCCTTGCCGCCATCTTTCTCTCCCTCGGCACTTTGCTTCGGCTTGGGCCTGATTTTGGCCCAGAGCTTTTTGACGAGGCCGACGATCTTGTCGATGACCCAGTCGATGGCGCGGTTGACGGGTTTGGTGAGGGCTTGGACGATCTGCTTGACCTTGGCGGCGATGCCGCCGATGCCGAGCAGGGAGGCGAGGAAGCCGAGGAGTACGGGGACGGAGCGGGCCAGCGCCCGTTCGATGAGGGCGGGGACGCCACCGCTGCCGCCGCGGGCGATGGCGATGACGGCATCGAGGACGGCATTGACGAACTCGAAGATCTGGCGGGCCTGGGTCACGATGAAGGTGACGATGTCGATGATCAGCTTCACCGCGCGGACGAACGCGGAGGCGGGGTTCAGCAGCGAGAGGACCCACATGATCCCGGCCTGGACGATGGTGGGCGTAACGTAGTTGATGACCTTGCCCATCAGGTCCTTACGCAGGTCACCGACGCGGGACTTGAGGTCCTCCCACATGCCGGCGACGCCCTGTTTGCGGACCTGGACGACCAGGGACACCCCAGTCTCGGCTGCGGCCACGGCCTGCTCGGGGACCTTGCGGGTGATTCGGGCGCGAATGTTCTGCCAGGTCAGGCCGAGCAGCGAGGCGAGCATGGAGATGATGCCCCGGGCATCGAATGTCGCGGGAAGTTGCACTCCCGCTTCGGCAATACGGCCCAGAAGCCAGGACATGATGCCCTGTTGCAGATGTGTGCCGATGTTGCGCAGGAACTGCCGTAGTCCGGCGCCCACGGCGTTCACCAGGTTGCGGAGGAACCCGATCGGGTCCTTGAGGATCAGCAGCACCGCCTGAGCGGCCTTGGCGAGGACGGCGAGGAGGAGGCGTTTGAGTTCGAGGACGGTGTCGATGACCGCCTTGACCGCATCGACGGCCTTGTCGACCAGACCTTTGTTCTTCTCCTTCTCGGCGGCGATTTCGTCGTCGACGGATTTGAGGGCCTCGGAATACTTGGTGGCCAGGGTGTCGACCAGAGCCGTGCCCTTGTCGTCGACGGAGCGGGTGAGCTCGTCGAACTTGTCGCTGAACTCGGAGGCTGCCTCACGGCCGATGGCACGCAGATCGGCGGGGAGTTTGCCGACCGCGGTGCGGAGTTCGGTGCGGCCTTGGGCGATGCGGCGTTTGGCCCGGTTGAGCTCGGTGCCGATGGTGGTGGCGACGTCCGAGATGACCTGCCGCATCCGGCGGATATAGCCGTCGCGGGCCTCTTCGAAGATTTTGTTGGCTTCTTCGGGCAGCCCGGCGAACAGATCCCGCACCCAGCGGCCCTTGCCGATCACGCCGGAGTAGCGGCGGTCCTTGTACTCCTCCATTTTCCGCTCGTGCTCGGCGGTGAAGGCGTCCCGGGCCAGCTTCTCGCCCCGGGTGAACTCAGTGTCGACCAGCTTGTCCAAACCATCCAGAATGGCCTCGACGTCCGTCTTCATCGTGTCGAAGACGCCCTGCAGGAGCCCGGTGACCTGCGCCCGCTTCTCCTCGTCCCGGCTTTTGGCACCGGTTTTCCCCGCGCCGACCTGCTGCCCGGTCCGCACCCGCTGAGCACCCATCGCCCCCATCGCGGCGGTGCCCAGCCGTCTGGCTTGCGCGCTGGTGGTCCGAAGCTCGCCCGCCTCATGCTTGCGCATCTGGCCGGGCGCCACGGCGGAGTGCCGTTCGGCGGTCTTCTTCTCGCTCAGCGCCTTGTTGAACGCGGGTTCGTTGGACTTCTTCAACTGGGGCTCGGTGACCTGCGCGTCCGACATCCGACGCTCGACTTCGGCCGGCCCGGCGGACAGATCGGTGGCCGAGACCGGCAACGCGTCCGGCACGGCACCGGCCGGATCGGGCGCCCCGGGCGTGCCGGGCGGCCGGTCCCCGGCGAGGGGCACGACTTCCTTGGTCACTGCGGCCGAGGTGTCGGGCGGGGCGGCGGTCGTGGTGGCGATCTCCTCGGCCGAGCCCGCCTTGCCCTGACCAACCTGACCGCGCACCTCGGCCTGGACTTCTTCGGGCTTCCCGGAGCCGGCGAACCTGTCGGCCTCGTCAAGGTTCTTCGGCGCCTTGTCGGCGATCGCCTTCTCGACCGCCTTGATGAACGCGTCCTTGTCGAACTCCTTGGGTTGGGCCTCGTTCATCTTCTCCGCGTTGGCGGTCTTGCCCTGAGCTTCTTCATCGTCCTTGGGTGGCCGGGCAGCGTCCTGCGCCGCGACCGCCTCCGTCTTCGGCGGCGGATGCGAGGCGGCGAGAGCCCGCTTCTTACGCCCCACGTCCTTCTTCAGCGCCGCGAACTTAGGATCCGCCTCAGGCCCGGGCCGGGCCTTGAGGTCCTTCCCCCCACCGGAAGCTACCGGCGCCTCCTCCTGAAGGACAGGCGGCCCAGGAGCAACCCCGACCTCGCCCCGTCCGGCCGCAGCGACAGCACCGTTGCCCACCATGTCCTGCGCCCCAGGCGGCACCCGCCCCGGCAACGGCAGCCCCGGCACCGGTCCGCGTCCACCGACCAACGCAGCCCCCACCGCAGCGTTGGACAAAGCCGCCCGGTGCCGTACGGCACCGCCCGCCTCCGGCCGCTCCTTCGAGGGCGCGGCTACGGCAGTCGACACCGCCGGCCGTAACGCAAGTACCTTCGGCGCTGCCATCGGACGCCACCTCCTTGCCTGACCCATCGGTGACGACACAAACCGAGGTATCCCAGGACACTCCGCCCACCGTGCCAGCACAGGCGTGACACCACCGTCACCGCCGCATTCCGCCAAGCGTCTCCGCACCCGCCCCGCGACTTACCTGGCTGCGGCCAAACGGTCACGCCCTACGGGAACTACCGGAGTTGATCTCTTGTAGGGAAGGTTGAGCGTTGTCATCGAAGGTTGGTGACCGCTAGGTTTCTCACCGCAGGTTGAATGATCGTTTAGGGGTGGCTGTCCGGGGAGACGGTGGGAGAACCGGTACACGCGTATGATGACCCCCTCCTCGGCGCCTTTGAGCTGGCCTTTGTCGAAAGCGGGCACCGTCGTCGGGTGGCGTTGGGGGCCGGGTGGAGCGTCCGGTTCGAGGATGCACCGCCGGTACGCGGGCTCCACTGGAACAAGGGTGATCGCAGTTCTCCCGGCTGGTACTACGCGGCGACTACGGGCAGCCATGTGGGCTACGAGTCATGACGCTATTTACAGGAGGGCACGCACTCATGCGCACTCTTTACGTCGTCACCCATCCGGAGGCGACGCACCACGTCGAGGGAGTCGTCGGCGGATGGCATGACTCGCAGCTGACGCACGCCGGCGTCCGTGCGGCGGTCTCCATCGCCCAGGCGCTGCGGTCCCAGATTCCGGACGGCGCCGAGGTGGAGCTGTTCTCCTCGGATCTGCAGCGCACCCTGCGGACGGCAGATGAGGTGGCCGAAGCGTTCGGCGTGAAGCCGGTCCTGGACCGCAGACTGCGGGAGAAGTCCTACGGCGAGGCGGAAGGAAGGCCGCAGGAGTGGCTCGACCGGCGTTTCGTCCCACCGCCGGCTGCCGGGGAACGGATGGACCACGACGAGGGCGTGCAGGGCGCGGAGACCAAAGCGTCGTGGGCGCGACGCATCTACGCAGCCATGGACGAAATCCTGCGGAACCCTTGCGAACACCAGATCGTCGTGACCCACGGCGGCTCCCTGACGTGCGTCGTGGCGTCCTGGATCAAGATGCCGATCGAGTCAGCCGGCTATGCCAGCTTCCGGGCACCCTCCGGCAGCATCACCACACTGCGCGAAGACGACTTCTTCCACAACCGCCAAGTCGTCAGCCTCGGTGACACCCGCCATCTCGACGCCGCCCGAACTGGCTGATCTCAACCTGACCCGCTTCGACGGCCCGACACTCTTACGGGCGTCGGGCCGTCCAGGTGTCCTGTCTTTAATGATCTGATCTGCGGGCGGGGCCGTGGCCTGCGGCGACCAGATTGATTGAGACGCCGGGTTGCCGGAAGTATCAATGATTTGGTTCCGGGTGCACGGATGTCAGCGACGTCTCAGTGGACGTTAAGTCCGATATTTCTCGTTTCCTGATCGCTCGATTGTGTGACTGATCGCCACGCGGGACGGGCGCTGGGCATGGACATGCTGGGA
>NZ_JBHURV010000033.1:0-101557 GCF_042673865.1 Streptomyces sp. NPDC056987 | reverse complement strand
GCCCGGACCCTCTCGGGTCCGGGCGACGCGCCTCTCGTACCAACCTGCGTACAGCGGCCCGCAGGGCTACTCGGCGGACTGGGCGCCCGGCTTCGCCACCGGCTTGCGCAGCGCGATGTTCAGCTCGCGCAGCCGCGACTCGTCCAGCTGCGTCGGCGCGCCCATCATCAGGTCCTGCGCGTTGCCGTTGAGCGGGAAGGCGATCGTCTCGCGGATGTTCGGCTCGTCCGCCAGCAGCATGACGATCCGGTCCACGCCCGGGGCGATGCCGCCGTGCGGCGGGGCGCCGAGGCGGAATGCCTTGAGCATGCCCGCGAACTCGTGCTCCACCGTCTCCCGGTCGTAGCCCGCGATCTCGAACGCCTTGAGCATCAGCTCCGGTTCGTGGTTACGGATCGCGCCGGACGACAGCTCGATGCCGTTGCAGACGATGTCGTACTGCCACGCCAGAATGTCCAGCGGATCCTTCGACTCCAGGTCGTCCAGGCCGCCCTGGGGCATCGAGAACGGGTTGTGCGAGAAGTCGATCTTCCCGGTCTCCTCGTCCTTCTCGTACATCGGGAAGTCGACGATCCAGCAGAACCGGAAGACGCCCTCGTCGAAGTGGCCGGCGCGCTTCGCGGCCTCGACCCGTACCGCGCCCATGATCTTGGAGACCTCGTCGAAGGCGCCCGCGCCGAAGAAGACCGCGTGGCCCGGGACCAGCGCCAGCCGCTCCGTGAGGACCTTGACGTCGGTCTCCGTCAGGAACTTGGCGATCGGGCCCGCCAGCGCGCCGTCCTCGCCGACCCGGACCCAGGCCAGGCCCTTGGCGCCCTGCCCGATCGCGTACTCGCCGAGGCCGTCGAAGAACTTCCGCGACTGCCCGGCCGTGTCCGGCACCGGCAGGGCCCGTACGTGCTTGCCCGCGAACGCCTTGAACTCGGAGCCCTCGAAGACGTCCGAGATGTCGACCAGTTCGAGGTTGGCCCGCAGATCGGGCTTGTCGTTGCCGTACTTCAGCATCGACTCGCGGAACGGGATGCGCGGGAACGGCGAGGTGACATGGCGGCCGCCGCCGAACTCCTCGAACAGCTCCGTCATCAGCTTCTCGATCGGCCGGAAGACGTCCTCCTGCTCGACGAAGCTCATCTCGACGTCGAGCTGGTAGAACTCGCCCGGCGAGCGGTCCGCGCGCGCGTCCTCGTCGCGGAAGCAGGGCGCGATCTGGAAGTAGCGGTCGAAGCCCGAGATCATCAGGAGCTGCTTGAACTGCTGCGGCGCCTGGGGCAGCGCGTAGAACTTGCCCGGGTTCAGCCGCGAGGGGACGACGAAGTCGCGGGCGCCCTCGGGGGACGTCGCGGTGAGGATCGGCGTCGCCATCTCGTTGAAGCCGAGGGCGGTCATCTTGTGCCGGATCGCGGAGACCACGGCCGTGCGCAGCAGGATGTTGCGGTGCATGCGCTCGCGGCGCAGGTCGAGGAAGCGGTACTCCAGGCGCCGCTCCTCGTTGACCCCGTCCTCCGCGTTGACCGTGAACGGCAGCGGCCCGGCCGCGCCGAGGATCTCGACCTCGGAGACCTCGATCTCGATCTCGCCGGTCGGCAGCTCCGGGTTCACGTTCTCGGCGCCGCGCGCGGAGACCGTGCCGTCGATGCGGACGACGGTCTCCTTCGTGAGCTTCGACAGCTCGTCGTTGGCGGGCGTGCCCGGGCGGGCGACGAGCTGCACCAGACCGTAGTGGTCGCGGAGATCGATGAAGAGGATGCCGCCCAGGTCTCGGCGATTGTGCAGCCAGCCGCTCAGCCGGACGTCGGCGCCGACGTCGGAGGCGCGGAGCTCGCCGCAGGTGTGGGACCTGTACCGGTGCATCGTCGTTTCATCCAGTCTTGGCAGTCGGAGTGGGCAGAGGCGGAGCGGGACACCCGTGGCGTGCGCGACGCATACGGGAGACACGCGCATGATGAGCCATGCGCATGATGCGCCGGGCGCCACCGGTTGGCCAAACCGGTTTGGCCGAAACGGTTCGGGAAAACCGGTTCGGAAAAACCAGCTGGGCCATAACAGGCTACCGCCCGTGTCCGACACCGCCCTCAGTGGCGTTCGCTCCGCACATATTCATAAAGTGGGACAATGCGAACCGAGGATGTCCTGGCCGCGATCGGGACCGGCCTGTGGCGCTGGGACCTCGCGTCCGGGGCGGTCACCCTCGACGCCGAGGCCGCCCGGCTCTTCGGCTGGCCCGCGGAGCCCCTGGAGACCACGAGGGCCGCGGTCCGCGCCCGCCTCCACCCCGTCGACTGGAACGAGATCGAGGGCGTCGTACGCCTCGCCGTCGCCGAGTCCACCCCCGCCGAGGTCCGGCTGCGCGTCATGGACGGCCGGAGCCGGGTCGTCCGTACGGTACGGAGCCGGGCCAGGCCCGTCGTCACCGGCCGCCCCGGCGGTGACGAGGAACTCGAACTGTTCGGTACGGTCCAGGAGGTCACCGAGCCGCGCCCCGGCACCGCCGGCGACGGCTCTATCACCGGCGACTGGCGCCGCTCCCGCGAGGCGTTCCTGCTGGACGCGGGGCGGGCGCTGGCCGAGGCGCGCTCCACCGCCGAGGTCCTGCGGGTCGCCGCGTCCCTCTCCATGCCCGGTTTCTCGCCGGACGGTCTCGCGGTCTTCGGCGTCTCCGGCAGCCCCTCCGGCGGTCCCGCGGGCCGGCGGCTGCGGATCATCGGGCACCACGGGCACGACGCCGCGGCCGTGGTCCCGTTCGAGGAGATGTCGCTCGACACCGACTATCCCGCCGCCGAGGTCATCAGGACCGGCCGCGCCATCTATCTGTCGACACCGGAGTCGTACGCGGACCGGTACCCCGCCACCTGGCAGTACGTGCGGCGCTTCGGCCGCCGCTCCTGGGCGTTCCTCCCGCTGATCGTGGCGGGCCGCACCCTCGGCACGTGGATGGCGGCCTTCAAACACCGTGTCGTCTTCTCACCGGACGAGCGCTCCGTACTGACGACGGTCGCGCGCATGCTGGCGCAGGCCCTGGCCCGCGCCGAGGCCACCGAGTCCGAGCGCGAGCTGTCGATCGGCCTCCAGCGCTCGATGATGCCGCGGCTGGGACCGGACATCCCGGGGATGACGATCGCGGCGCGGTACGTGCCGACCGGCGGCGGCCTCCAGGTGGGCGGCGACTGGTACGACATGATCCCGCTGCCGGACGGACGGCGCGATGACCGGTCGGGCGGACGGTTCGCCCTGGTCATCGGGGATGTGCAGGGCCATGACGTGCATGCGGCCGGGCTGATGGGACAGCTCAGGATCGCGCTGCGGGCGTACGCCGCGGAGGGGCACGGCCCCGACGCGGTGCTCTCCCGGGCCTCGCGCTTCCTGGCCGGGCTCCAGCACCACCCGGGGCCGGACGGAGGCGGCGCCCCGCACGGCACGGCCGGCGGACCGGGTGGACCGGCCGGGCTCTTCCCGGGGGACGCGGAGTACGGCGGCGTCCCCGACGCCCTGGCCGGGCCGCGCTTCGCGACCTGCCTCTATCTGGAGGTCGACCCGGAGACGGGCACCCTCGACATCGCCCGCGCCGGCCACCCGGACCCGGTGATCCGCACGGCCGACGGCACCGCCGTGGTCCGGCAGACCGCGGGCGGGCTGCCGCTCGGGATCGAGGCCGACTCCGACTATCCGACGACCCGGCTCCAGCTCGGCCCCGGTGAGCTGCTGATGCTCTGCACGGACGGGCTGATCGAGACGGGCGGGCACGACCTCGCGACGGGCTGGGCGCGGCTGCGCCAGGTACTGGAGCGGCGGTCCGACGACACTGACACTGACACTGACACCGGCACCGGCACCGGCACCGGCACCGGCACCGGCACCGGCACCGGCACCACGGTGCCGGACGACGCCACTGGACCCGGCGGCGGCGGTACGGAGCCGGACAGCCGTACGGAGCCGGACGGCGGCGCGGTGGCCGACGGCGGCGCGGAGTTGGAGCGGCTGGCCGACGCGCTGGTGCAGGCCGTGCACGGCCCGACCTCGCACCACACGACCGGGCCGCTCGCCGACCGCCGCGAGGACGACATCGCGCTCCTGCTGCTCGCCCGGGACCGGGCGGCGCCGTCCTCCCGTACCGCCAGGACGCCCGCCCGCAGGACCGCGCTGACCATCGCGCAGGCGGAACCGGAGCGGATCGGCGACGCCCGGCGCGAGCTCCGCGACCTGCTGCACGACTGGGCGGACGCCGAGCAGGTGGACGCGGCGGAGCTGATGGTCTCCGAGATACTGACCAACGTGCTCGTCCACACGGACGGTGACGCGCTGCTGGTGACGGAGGCGCGGGGCGAGCGCGGGACGCGCCGGCTGCGTATCGAGGTCGCGGACACCAGCGACGACCTGCCGCACCGCCGACGCCCCGGCGAGCTGGCGTCCAGCGGGCGGGGGCTGGTGCTGATGGAGATCCTGGCGGACGCGTGGGGGGTCGACCCGCGGGGCGAGGGGAAGTGCATCTGGTTCGAGCTCTACGAAGACGGCGCGGACGGCCCGGACGGCGGAGGCGGCGCGGACGAGCCCCCGGAGGAGTCCGCGGCGTAACGTTCCCGCACCTCGGAGAGGACCCCGAACGCGGCGGCCGTCAGCGGTACGGCGAGCAGCATGCCCAGAATCCCGGCGACGCTCGCGCCCGCCGTGATCGCCAGCATCACCACGGCGGGATGCATCTGCACCGTACGGCTCTGGATCATCGGCTGGAGCAGATGCCCCTCCAGCACCTGCACGGCGAGCACCACCCCGAGCGCCCACAGCCCGATCACCCACCCCCGGTCGACGACGGCGACCAGCACGGCGACGGCACCGGAGATCGCCGCGCCGAGGTACGGGATGTACGCGCCGACGAAGACCAGCGCCCCCAGCCCGACCGCGCCGGGCACCCGCAGGATCAGCAGGCCGACGGTGATGCAGACCGCGTCGATGAGCGCGATCAGGGTCGTCCCGCGCATGAAGCCCTGGACGGCCCCGAAGGCGCGGCGCGCCATCACCTCCAGGGCCCGCCCGCCCGTGCCCGGGGCGAACGCCCGCAGCGCGCGGGCGGCCCGGGGCGCGTCCCGCAGGAAGAAGAAGACCAGCAGCAGCGCGAGGACCGCGGTGGCGATCAGCTCCCCGACGACGCTGATCCCGGTGAGGACACCGGAGGCGGCGGTGGCGCCGAACTTCCCGACGAGGTCCTTGGCGTTCTTCGCCAGGTCGGCCAGCGAGGTCCCGGCGGCCCCGCCGAAGTGCCTGCTGATCTGCTCGCCGGCCTGGCGCAGCGAGGCGACGATCTGGTCCCCGGTGTCGACGAGCGCGCTGACGACGATGTACGCGGCGCCGCCGACCACACCCACGATGGCGACGCAGGTCAGGCCGGCGGCGAGCGACGCGTTCAGCCGCATCGCGACGAGCCGGCGGTAGAGGGGGCCGAGCAGGGCGGTGCCGAGCAGGGCGAGCAGGACGGGGGTGACGGCCGTCTTGAAGGTGACGCACAGCCAGATCGCGACGGCCCCGACCCCCGAGACCAGCAGCGCGACCCCGCACCACGCGGCGAGGCGCCGGGCGCTCTCGGGGAGGAGGGGGTTCGGCGGCGTGGACACCCACCCAGCCGACCACGGCCGCCGGGGCTTGTCCTGCGCTGCCCCGCCGCCCGGGTGACGCGCCGTCACCCGGCCCGGCGGGACACGGCGGCCCGGGGCCCTACGGACTCACGCCCACGGGCTTACGCCTACGAGGCGGGGACCACGCCCAGGCGGCCCGCCTGGAAGTCCTCGAAGGCCTGCTTCAGTTCGGCGTGACTGTTCATCACGAACGGCCCGTAGTGCGCCATCGGCTCCCGGATCGGCTGCCCGCCGAGGAGCACGACCTCCAGGTCCGGCGTGTGCCCGTCCTGCGTCGCGTCGGCCCGTACGGTGAGCGAGCCGCCCGCGCCGAAGACCGCCGTCTGGCCCGTACGGACCGGCCGCCGCTCGGTGCCGACCGCGCCGCGGCCGGCCAGGACGTACGCGAGGCCGTTGAAGTCCTCGCGCCACGGCAGCGTCACCTCGGCGCCGGGGCGCAGCGTGGCGTGGATCATCGTGATCGGGGTGTGGGTGATGCCGGGGCCCTCGTGGCCGTCGAGCGCGCCCGCGATCACGCGCAGGAGCGCGCCGCCGTCGGGGGACGTCAACAGCTGGACCTGGCCGCCGCGGATGTCCTGGTAGCGCGGGTCCATCATCTTGTCGGACGCCGGGAGGTTCACCCAGAGCTGGAGGCCGTGGAAGAGCCCGCCGGAGGTGACGAGGGACTCCGGCGGCGCCTCGATGTGCAGCAGCCCGGAGCCCGCGGTCATCCACTGGGTGTCGCCGTTGCGGATGGTCCCGCCGCCGCCGTTGCTGTCCTGGTGGACGAACGTGCCGTCGATCAGGTACGTGACCGTCTCGAAGCCGCGGTGCGGGTGCCAGGGGGTGCCCTTCGGCTCTCCCGGCGCGTACTCCACCTCACCCATCTGGTCCATCATGATGAACGGGTCGAGGTGCTTGTAGTCGATCCCGGCGAACGCGCGGCGCACCGGGAAGCCCTCGCCCTCGAAGCCGCTCGGCGCGGTCGTGACGGCGAGCACGGGGCGGGCCACGGCGTCGGCCGGAGCCGCCACCCGGGGCAGGGTCAGCGGGTTTTCGACGGTCACTGCGGGCATGACGGCCTCCTCAGGCTCTCGCTCACAATTTAGTTGAACGGTGAACATCTGGCAAGGCGCGATCCATTCCCGACCGCCTCCCCGGCCGCCTCCGGGCCGCCCCCAGGGAGCGAGCACGCCGACGTCAGCACGAAGAAGGGCCCGTACCGATGCGGTACGGACCCTGGTCAGGCTCGGGAAGCGGCACACGGCCGCGCGGCTGCGCGTCAGCCGTACATGCGGCGCATCGCGAAGTCGACCATCTGCTCGACCGCCTTCGCGTCGAACACCATCCGGTGCTCACCCTCCATGTCGAGCACGAAGCCGTACCCCGTGGGCAGCAGGTCGATCACCTCCGCGCCGGTGATCACGAAGTACTTCGACTCCTTGCCCGCGTACCGCCGCAGCTCCTTGAGCGTGCTGAACATGGGGATCACCGGCTGCTGCGTGTTGTGCAGCGCCAGGAACCCGGGGTTGTCGCCCCGCGGGCAGTAGACCTTCGACGTCGCGAAGATCTGCTGGAAGTCCTCGGCCTGGAGCGACCCCGTCGTGAACGCCCGCACGGCGTCACCGAGCGACGGAGGCGACGGTTCCGGATACAGCGGCTGCTCGCCGTACCCGCCCGCGCCCGCGCCGCCCATCGGCTGCTGCGGGTGCGCGTACTGCTGCTGAGCGCCCATGTTCTGGTCGTAGCCGTACATGGACGCAAGAGTACTGAGGAATGGCGCCACCGGGAGCCCCGTCTACCGCGTCACATTGCCCCGCCCGCCCCCGGTACGGGGTTGCATCTTATTACCGATGGGTAGCATCATCGATAGCTACCAACCGGTACTGGCACCCGCATGAGGGATCTGCCTTCTGCCTTCCCGATCCTTACGGAGTCGTCGCCATGGGGCACTACAAGTCGAATCTCCGCGACATCGAGTTCAACCTCTTCGAGGTCCTCGGGCGCGACAAGCTGTACGGGACCGGCCCGTTCGCCGAGATGGACGTCGAGACCGCCAAGAGCATCCTCGAAGAGGTCACCCGCCTCGCGGAGAACGACCTCGCGGAGTCGTTCGCCGAGGCCGACCGCACCCCGCCGGTGTTCGACCCGGAGACCAACACGGCGCCGGTCCCGGCCGCCTTCCGCAAGAGCTACCAGGCGTACATGGACTCCGAGTACTGGCGGCTCGGCCTCCCGGAGGAGATCGGCGGCACGACCTCCCCGCGCTCCCTGATCTGGGCCTACGCGGAGCTGCTGCTCGGCGCCAACCCGGCGGTCTGGATGTACTCCTCGGGCCCGGCCTTCGCCGGCATCCTCTTCGAGGAGGGCAACGAGGCGCAGAAGAAGGCCGCCGCGATCGCCGTCGAGCGCCAGTGGGGCTCCACGATGGTCCTCACCGAGCCGGACGCGGGCTCGGACGTCGGCGCGGGCCGCACGAAGGCCGTCGAGCAGGAGGACGGCAGCTGGCACATCGAGGGCGTGAAGCGCTTCATCACCTCCGGTGAGCACGACATGTCGGAGAACATCCTCCACTACGTCCTCGCCCGCCCCGAGGGAGCCGGACCGGGCACCAAGGGGCTGTCGCTCTTCCTCGTACCGAAGTACGAGTTCGACGGGGAGACCGGCGAGCTGGGCGAGCGCAACGGCGTCTACGCCACGAACGTCGAGCACAAGATGGGCCTCAAGGCGTCCAACACCTGCGAGCTGACCTTCGGCGACCGCCACCCCGCCAAGGGATGGCTGATCGGCGACAAGCACGAGGGCATCCGCCAGATGTTCCGCATCATCGAGTTCGCGCGGATGATGGTCGGCACGAAGGCGATCGCCACCCTCTCCACCGGTTACCTGAACGCGTTGGAGTACGCCAAGGAGCGCGTCCAGGGCCCCGACCTGGCGCAGTTCATGGACAAGGCCGCGCCCAAGGTCACCATCACGCACCACCCCGACGTACGCCGCTCGCTGATGACGCAGAAGGCGTACGCGGAAGGCATGCGCGCTCTGGTCATGTACACCGCCTCGGTGCAGGACGAGATCGCGCTCAAGGAGGCCGAGGGCGAGCCCACCAAGGCGCTGCACGGCCTCAACGACCTGCTGCTGCCCATCGTGAAGGGGTACGGCTCCGAGCGGTCGTACGAGCAGCTCGCGCAGTCCCTCCAGATCTTCGGCGGCTCCGGATACCTCCAGGAGTACCCGGTCGAGCAGTACATCCGCGACGCCAAGATCGACACCCTCTACGAGGGGACGACGGCGATCCAGGGCCAGGACTACTTCTTCCGGAAGATCGTCCGCGACCAGGGCCAGGCGCTGAACACCCTCTCCGAGGAGATCAAGACGTTCCTCGCGGTCGGCACGGGCGGTACGGAGCTGGCCCCGGCCCGCGAGGCGCTCGCCAAGGCCGCCGCCGACCTGGAGGCGATCGTCGGCACGATGCTGACCGACCTCACGTCGACGGACGAGGACGTCAGGAACATCTACAAGGTGGGCCTCAACACCACGCGCCTGCTGATGGCTTCGGGCGACGTCGTCGTCGGCTACCTGCTGCTGCGCGGCGCCGCCGTGGCCGTGGAGAAGCTGGAGACGGCCTCCTCCAAGGACGTCGCGTTCTACCAGGGCAAGATCGCGGCGGCGAAGTTCTTCGCCGCGAACGTGCTGCCGGGCGTCGCGACCGAGCGGGCGCTCGCCGAGTCCGTGGACAACTCGCTGATGGAGCTGGACGAAGCGGCGTTCTGAGCAGCTCCGCCACCCGGCCCCGGCAGGGCACCTCGACGCGCGCCGCGCGGGAGGTGCCCTGCCGTACTCCGTGCGGGAGGCGCCTCCCGCGGCACTGGCAGGGCCGGTGTCGGACCCCGTCGTTAGGGTTGAGGGCATGAGCACTTCCTCCCGCTTCGACCGCGGCCACACCGACGACCTCATGTCCTACCTCGCGGCCAGCCCGTCGCCGTACCACGCGGTGGCGAACGCCGCGGCGCGCCTGGAGAAGGCGGGCTTCCGCCAGGTGCGGGAGACGGACGCCTGGGACGGTGCGAAGGGCGGCCGGTTCGTGGTGCGCGGCGGCGCGCTCATCGCCTGGTTCGTGCCGGAGGGCGCCAAGCCGCACACCCCGTTCCGGATCGTCGGCGCGCACACGGACTCGCCCAACCTGCGGGTGAAGCCCCTGCCGGACACCGGCTCGTACGGCTGGCGCCAGATCGCGGTGGAGGTGTACGGCGGGACGCTGCTCAACACCTGGCTCGACCGCGATCTGGGGCTCGCGGGCCGGGTCAGCCTGCGCGACGGTTCGCACCGGCTGGTCAATGTCGACCGCGCGCTGCTGCGCGTCCCGCAGCTCGCCGTCCACCTCGACCGCTCGGTCAACACGGACGGCCTGAAGCTGGACAGGCAGCGGCACATGCAGCCGATCTGGGGCCTCGGGGAGACCGAGGAAGGCGACCTGATCCGCTTCGTCGCGCGCGAAGTGGGCGTGGCGGCCGAGGAGATCACCGGCTGGGACCTGATGCCGCACGCCATCGAGGCGCCGTCGTACCTCGGCCGGGACCGCGAGCTGGTGGCCGGCCCCCGGATGGACAACCTGCTGTCGGTGCACGCGGGCACGGCGGCGCTGGCCGCGGTCTCGGCGGAGGCCGGCGCCAACTCCGGCGCCAACTCCGGCTCCGGCTCCGGCAAGCCGCTGCCGTACATCCCGGTGCTCGCCGCCTTCGACCACGAGGAGAACGGCTCGCAGTCGGACACCGGCGCCGAGGGCCCCCTGCTCGGCACGGTCATGGAGCGTTCGGTGCTCGCCCGCGGGGGGACGTACGAGGACCGCGCGCGGGCCTTCGCCGGCACGGTCTGCCTGTCGTCGGACACCGGCCACGCCGTCCACCCCAACTACGGCGAGCGCCACGACCCGACGCACCACCCGCGCGCCAACGGCGGCCCGATCCTCAAGGTCAACGTGAACATGCGGTACGCGACGGACGGCAGCGGCCGGGCCGTGTTCGCCGCCGCGTGCGAGAAGGCGGGCGTGCCCTGGCAGTCGTTCGTCTCCAACAACGCGATGCCGTGCGGTACGACGATCGGCCCGATCACCGCCGCCCGCCACGGCATCCAGACCGTCGACATCGGTGTGGCCATCCTGTCGATGCACAGCGCGCGCGAGCTGTGCGGCGCGGACGACCCGTACCACCTGGCGAACGCGCTGGCGGCCTTCCTGGAGGGCTGAGCCCAGCGGCGCGAGCCGGGGACGTACGCGCCGCGGGAGTGGCTGTGCCGGTGAGGGGTACCCGAGGGGACGACGGAAACCCGGCACGACACGACTCCTGTGAAGAGGCGGGCCCCATGGGCATAGGCGGATGCATCACACTCATCGCGGTCGGCGCGATCCTGACCTTCGCGACCGACTGGGAACTCGACAGCGTCAACCTGGACCTGGTCGGCGTGATCATGATGGTGGTCGGCATCATCGGCACCGCCGTCATGACCAGCATCGCCCGCCGCCGCAGGGCGGTCGTCACTCCGGTCGCCCCGACCGTCGTGGACCGGGACGACCACTTCTGACCGGCCGCCGGCGCGTCGCGGGGGCCGACATGCCTAGTCGCGTGGCCGCCAGGCCCTACGCGTCGAGTCCGGCGAGGACGAGCCCGAGACGGTTCGTCCCCGTGTCGTCGACCACGACCGGCACACCCCAGTCCTGCTGGTGGACATGGCAGGCCGGGTACTCGTTCAGCGGGTCGTCGTCGCAGGAGGCCGCCATCGCGGAGACGTGCAGCACCCCCTCCGGGACGCCGTCGGCCAGCACCAGATCGCGGCTGAGGTCCGTACCGGCGCCGCCGCCCTCCAGCAGCAGTTCCGGCGGGGTCGCCGAGACCAGCAGCCGGGTGGACGGGCCGTAACGGGTGTCGAGCTTCTGCCCGTTCGGCGCCGTGAAGACCACGTCCAGCCGCAGCGCGCCCGGCGCGACCCCGGTCGCCGCCCGCTGCGTACGGTGCGCGACGGACTCCACGCGCACCGCCTCCTCGGGCAGCCGCAGCCGCGTCAGCCGGTGCCGCGCGGACTCGACCACCACGATGTCCTCGCCCACCAGGACGGCGTCGCTCGGCTCGCGCAGATCGGTGGCGAGCGTGGTCACCTCGCCGGTCACGCGGTCGTAGCGGCGCAGCGCGTGGTTGTACGTGTCGCAGACCGCGACCGAGCCGTCGGGCAGGGCGGTGACCCCCAGCGGGTGCTGAAGCAGGGCCTGCGCGGCGGCGCCGTCGCGGTGCCCGAAGTCGAAGAGCCCGGTACCGACAGCCGTACGCACGACGAACCCGTCCCCATCCCCGGCTCCAGCCCCAGCGTCCGTCTCGCGCTTCCGCTCCACCCACCGCAGCGCGCTGGTCTCGGAGTCCGCGATCCACAGCCGGTCGCCGGCCGCCGCGAGTCCGGACGGCTGCGCGAACCACGCCTCGGCGGCGTCCCCGTCCACCAGCCCCTCGTTGGTCGTGCCGGCCGCGGCCTCGACGGTCCCGGTGGCCGGGTCGTACGTCCAGAGCTGGTGGACCCCGGCCATGGCGATCCACACCCGGTCCGCCCACCAGGCGACGTCCCACGGCGAGGAGAGGGCCACCTCCAGGGCGGGACCCGAGGTCGGCGCCCCCTGCCACCACTGCCGGCCGGTTCCGGCGACGGTCTCGGTCACGCCGCTGACCGGGTCGTACGTACGCAGCGCGTGGTTCACGGTGTCCGCGACGATCACCCGGCCGTCGGGCAGCAGCGCCAGCCCCTGCGGCTCGCTGAAGGTGTCCGGGCCGAAGCCGCGCTGCCCGCTCCCGATCCGCCGGACGACCGTCTCGCCGTCCGCGTCCAGCTCCACGAGCTGGTGCCGGGTCGAGTCCGAGACGAGCAGACGGCCGCCGGGCAGCTCCACCGCCTTGCCCGGGAAGCGCAGATCGCTCGCGACGGGCTCCGGCGGCACGTAGGGCCCGTCACCGCGCCGCAGCGTCCCCTTCGCGGCGTGCTCGGCCTCCAGCTCCGCCACCAGCTTCGCGAGGGCGTGCGCGTGCCCTTCCCCGGCGTGCTGGGCGACGACGTACCCCTCGGGGTCGATCACGACGAGCGTGGGCCAGGCCCGTACCGCGTACTGCTTCCAGGTCGCCAGCTCGGGATCGTCGAGCACCGGGTGGTGCACCTCGTACCGCTCGACGGCGTCGACCACGGCCTGGTGCTCGGCCTCGTGCACGAACTTCGGCGAGTGGACACCGATGATCACCACGGTGTCCCGGTGCTTCTCCTCCAGCTCCCGCAGCTCGTCGAGGACATGCAGACAGTTGATGCAGCAGAACGTCCAGAAGTCGAGGATGACGATGCGTCCACGCAGGTCGGCGAGGGTGTAGGAGGTGTCACCCGTATTGAGCCAGCCGCCCTTGCCGATCAGTTCGGGGGCGCGCACGCGGGCGCGACGGGAGGGGGCGGGGGTCGCGTCGTTCATGGTTCCAGGGTGCCACTTCCCCAGGGGTCACCCACGCACCACCCGTACGGGACCGGCCCACCCGTACGGGATCAGCGGTGCGGCGGGGTCTCCAGTCCGAGGCGGCGGTCCTTGAGCGCCGGGAACTGTTCGCGCGTCCGGGCGACCTTCGCCGGGTCCACCTCTACGGTCAGCACCTCCTCCGCCGTGCCCGCCTCCGCGAGCACCTCGCCCCAGGGGTCCACGACGATGCTGTGCCCCGCCTGCTCCACCCCGGCGTGCGTGCCGGCGCTCGCGCAGGCCAGGACGTACGCCTGGTTCTCCACGGCGCGCGCCTGCGCGAGCAGCGTCCAGTGCGCACGCCGGCGCGCGGGCCAGCCGGCCGATACGACGAGCAGTTCGGCGCCCGCGCCGATCAGGCCGCGGAACAGTTCGGGGAAGCGGAGGTCGTAGCAGGTGGCGAGGCCGAGGGTGGTCTCCGGCAGCGGTACGGTGACGAGTTCGCCGCCCGCCTCCATCAGCGCCGCCTCGCCCTGGTCGAAGCCGAACCGGTGGATCTTGCGGTACGTACGGACGAGTTCACCGGCGGGGGAGATGACGAGCGTGGTGTTGAAGAGCCCGCCCTCCGCCGCCTCCACCACGGAACCGGCGTGCAGCCAGACCCCCGCGTCGCGCGCCGCGCCGGACATCGCCGCGAAGGTCGGCCCGTCCGCCGGCTCCGCCTCCGCCGCGAAGGACTCGTACGCGAACGCACCGACCGTCCAGAGCTCCGGGAGGACCACGAGATCGGCGCCACGCTGTTCCCGTACCAGCGCGGCCGCGCGCCGCCTGCGGGAATCGACCGATTCGTCCGGGTCTACTGCGATCTGGATGAGCGAAGCGCGCACAGTACCACCGTCCTGGCATTCGGACCGTCAACACGGGCCCTACGATCGTCACACGAAAGCACTGCCGGGGTGCCATCGGGCAGCGTAACTTAGCTGCCGAACCTCCCACGCAGCCCGCAGCCGCCGCCCGCCCGCCAGCAAGCCAGCCCGCGTACCGCAGAACCGCCGAGGGGTCCCGTGACCGTCCATCCCAGCCTTCAGACCTACGCCGATGCCTGGACCCACTCCATCGAGGCCATAGCCGAGCTGGTGCAGCCGCTCGTCGAGGGTGAATGGAACCGGCGCACCCCGTGCCCCGGCTGGTCCGTGCGGGACATCGTCTCGCATGTCATCGGCCTGGACTGCGAGATGCTCGGGGACCCACGGCCGATCCACTCGCTGCCACGGGATCTCTATCACGTACGGGACGACCACACGCGCTACATGGAGATGCAGGTCGATGTGCGGCGCCACCACACCGCGCCGGAGATGACCGCCGAGCTGGAGTACACGATCATCCGCCGCAACCGGCAGCTGCGGAACGAGACCCGCGCGCCCGAGACCATGGTCCGCGCGCCGCTCGGCACCGAGCAGACCCTGGAGACCGCCATGCGGATGCGGGCGTTCGACATCTGGGTGCACGAGCAGGATCTGCGTTCCGCGCTCAACAGGCCCGGGAACCTGGACTCCCCCGGCGCCCTGGTCACCCGTGACGTCCTGCTGTCCGCGCTGCCGAAGGTCGTCGCCAAGGACGCGGGCGCGCCGCCCCATTCGGCGGTCGTCATCGATGTGAGCGGCCCGGTGGAGTTCCTCCGTACGGTCCGGGTGAACGCGGAGGGCCGCGGCTCGATCGACGGTTCGCCCTCGCTCGGCCCCGTCGTCACGCTCGCGACGGACTGGGAGTCGTACTTCCGGCTGGCGTGCGGACGGGTGCGGCCGGCGGCGGTCGAGGACCGGCTGAAGGTGGACGGCGATCAGGAGCTGGCGGAGGCGATCCTGCGCAACTTCGCCGTCACCCCCTGACGGCTCGCGTCAGACAGGAACGTGCACGGCCTCCACCCGGCTCGCCACCAGCCGCTCGCGCTCGCGCCGCGCGCTGCGCGAGCGCAGCCGCAGGATCTGCGTGATCCCGATCGTCTGGAGGACGAAGACGGACGAGAACGCGATCCGGTAGTTGTCGTCGGTGGCGTCCAGCAGGACACCGACCGCGAAGAGCGTCGTCATCGAGGCCGTGAAACCACCCATGTTGACGATTCCGGAGGCCGTGCCCTGACGCTCGGGCGGGTTCGCGGGCCGGGCGAAGTCGAAGCCGATCATCGACGCGGGCCCGCAGGCGCCGAGGACCGCGCAGAGCGTGATCAGCAGCCACAGGGGGGCGCGCTCGCCGGGGTACGCGACGACCGCCACCCAGACCAGCGCGGTCGCCCCGACCGTGCCGAGGGCGAGCGGCAGCCTGGCCGCGTGGTGCCGGGCGATGACCTGCCCGTACACCAGCCCGACGACCATGTTGGAGAGCACGACCAGGGTGAGCAGCTCCCCCGCGGAGGCGCGCGACATGCCCTGCGCCTCGACGAGGAACGGCATCCCCCAGAGCAGCAGGAAGAACATCGCGGGGAACTGGGTGGTGAAGTGCACCCACAGCCCCAGCCGGGTGCCGGGCTCGCGCCAGGCCGCGGCGATCTGCTTCCGTACGTATGTCACGCCCGCGTGCTCGGCGGGCGGCGGCTCGTGCCCCTCCGGGTGGTCCTTGAGGAAGAGCACCAGCAGGACGAGAACGACCACCCCGGCCAGCGCGCTGCCGGCGAACGTCACGGTCCAGCCGAGGGCGCCCAGGGAGCGCGAGATGAAGATGGTGGAGACGAGGTTCCCCGCCATCCCGAACAACGCGGCCACCTGCGCGATCATCGGTACGCGGCGGGCCGGGAACCAGCGGGTGCCGAGCCGCAGCACACTGATGAAGGTCATCGCGTCGCCGCAGCCGAGGAGGGCGCGGGCGGCGAGCGCCGTGCCGTACGAGGGGGAGAGCGCGAAGCCGATCTGCCCGGCGGTGAAGAGCACGACGCCGAGGGCGAGCACCTTCTTCGTGCCGAGCCGGTCGACCATCAGGCCGACCGGTATCTGCATGCCCGCGTACACGAGCACCTGGAGGATCGAGAAGGTCGACAGGGCCGAGGCGTTGATGTGGAAGCGCTCGACGGCGTCGAGACCGGCCACGCCCAGGCTCGTACGGAAGATGACGGCGACGAAGTAGACGGCGACGCCGATGCCCCACATCCAGGTGGCGCGCCGGCCGCCGGGCGGGTCACCCGGCAGGGTCACGGAGACGGCGCTCACCAGTCCTCACCCCGGACCAGCACCTTGACGCGGCTGACGTGGCGGCGCACACAGGCGGCGGCGACGTCGGCGTCGCCCGCCCGGATGGCTTCGAGCAGCTCGGCGTGCTCGGTGACGTTCTTGGCGATCCGGTCCGGATGCGCCTCCATCACGGCGACGCCCATCCGCAGCTGCCGGTCCCTGAGCTGGTCGTACAGCTTGGAGAGGATCTGGTTGCCCGCGTTGCGCACGATCTCGGCGTGGAAGCACCGGTCGGACACGGCGACGGCCCCGAGATCCCCCTCCTCGGCCCGCTGCCGCTGCTCGTCCAGCAGCTCCTCCAGCCGCGCCAGGAACACCGCGGACGCGGGCACGGCCTTCCGTACGGCGTGCTCCTCGACCAGCAGCCGGGTCTCGACGACATCCGCGATCTCCTGCGCGGAGACGGCGAGGACGAGCGCGCCCTTCTTCGGATAGAGCTTGATCAGCCCCTCGACCTCCAGCTTGAGCAACGCCTCACGCACGGGCGTACGGGACACCCCGACGGCCTCGGCCAGCTCCCCTTCGGTGAGCAGCGTCCCGCCCTCGTAGCGGCGGTCGAGCACGGCTTCCTTCACATGGCTGTAGACACGGTCGGCGGCAGGCGGTTGTTTCAGCGGGGCGGCGGCAGCGGGCGGCATGCGCACATCATAGATACAACAGAGGTGCAACAGAAAACCCATTCCGCCATACGGACGCACACCCCGGAGGAGCCCCCGGCCACCCGGAGCCGGACCTCCTCCTCATAGGTTGCCCCCATGGGCCTCTTCGACAAGCTGACCGGAACCAGGCGCCCCGCCCCCGGTGTCCCCCCACGCACCGCCGCCGAACTCCACGCGGCCCTGCTCGCCCTCAACCGCCCCGACGCCCCGTACGCCATCCGGGCCGGCCACGAGGAGGGCGCCGACCTGCTGGCCGAGTGGCGCGTCCTGGACCCGGCGTGGCAGAGCTTCTTCGTCCGCACGCAGGTGAGCCGCGTCTTCCAGGTCCGTATGCGCCTGGTCCCGGAGAAGTCCGAAGTCCGCTCGCTGGACCAGCAGTACGAGATCACATGGGCCGGCGACACCCCCAGCCTGACCATCGCGGCCAAGGCCCAACGCGGCCAGATGCAGACAGTCTCGAAGCGCTGGACACTCGGCGGAAACGAAGCCGACGCCCCGGGAACGACCGAAACGTTCACCTTCAACAGCGCCGACCTGAAGACCCCGGTACAGGACATCGTCCTGGGCGCGGGGTGGACCTGGCGCGGGGTCATCACCGGCAGGCTGTGAGGGCGCCGCCCGGTTGAAGCAGGAAGGAACTGCGGGATTTGAACCCACGGTGACATCGCTGCCACGACGGTTCTCAAGAGAGTGCTGCGGTACGCGCCCAGGACTCATCGGCAGACGAGCATGCCGCCAAGACAAGTGACGCGGAAAGCGCCCTTTGCCCGAATGGTCTCGTTGACCCGCTCCCGGGCGCGCTCGATCGTCTCCAGGAACGGAACGCCCATCTTGTCGGCCCAGGCTTCGTACGAGGCCAAGTGCGCGACGACCGGTTCAGCGTCGGTCACCTCGATCACCCCGGGAAAGGGGATCGTGCGGATCTCATCGAAGACCGTACCGAGGACCGCCGGCGCGTCCTCCAAGGTGAAGCGGGCGGACAACTGCACTCGGGCCGGGCCCTCCTGGATGCCCAGCACATCGCCTGCGGCCTGGCGCCAAAGGCGCTCCAGTTCCCGCTTGTCGGTCCGACTGTTCGTGGAGACAATCGCGATGCCGCCGGGTGCCAGTACGCGGCCCAACTCCCGTACGGCCTGGGCCTGGTCCTCGACGTGGTACAGCATGTGCAGCGCAAGAACCGCACCGAGGGCTCCATCCGCAACGGGCAACTGTTGGACGTCCGCGACGACTGCTCCAGGGATGGCGCCGAGGATGCCGTGAGAGGCGTCCATGGGCAGCACGTTCAGGTCGGGACGGTCGTCCCGCACCCGGGCGACGAACTTCCCGTTACCGCAACCCACGTCGGCGATCACACCGCGTACGTCGGCCAGTTCGTTCACGACGACGCCAGGAAGGTCGTGGCGCGGGGTCTGCCATTGGTAGAGGGACTGACGGGCGGCCAGGTGCTGACCCGTGCCGTACGCCTTGGTGGAAAGAAGGCTGCGATCGGTGACCAAATGATCACGCGTGGGCTGGGCGGTCATCGGGGCTCCTAGGATTGCCGGCGAGAGCGGGCCGGACGGTCACCTCGTGAATGTGCGCGCGCAGATCGACTGCCGACTGTGCGCCACGGTACGGCTCGCTTCCGAGGAGCGCGGCCAGATTGCGAAGCCTGATGGTGATGCTCGCCGTGTATCCCTCGGCGGTGAACACCTCCGAGAGCTTCGCACCGGCTCCCTCGACCTCACCGCCGGCAAGGTAGGCCGTGGCCAGGTCCAGATGGGCGGCCTGTAGATCGCCGGGTGAGCGGTCTACTTCCGGCCCGGCCTGGTACAGCTCCACGGCGCGATTGGACGCGCTTACGGCGTGCCGGATCTGCTCGTCGCCCCCGACGGCCAACAGGGTGGTCCCGGCGTAGGCCCACTGCTTGGCCTCGGGAAACGAGAAGACCCCGGGCAACTCGTCGGGTCCCGCAGCACCCCGTGCCTCATGGGCCAGTGCAAGTATCCTCAGCGCGCTGTGGTTGTCCCCTTCGGCTGCGCGGGCCCGTGCCTCCAAGCTCAGCAACCGAGCCTTGATCGTTCCCGTACCGGGGCCTCGACCCTCGCTCTGGCCCGCCCGCGCAAGGTCTCCTGCCCGCCGGTAGTCCCCCGCCCAGTAAGCGGCCAGTGACTGGAACGACCGTGCCCATGCGCGTAACGGTGAGTGCTCCGAGATCTCCGCGCACTGCACCACCGTGCGTGCATGCGTAGCTGCGGCGGAGCGGTCCCCCAGGTCAAGCGACACATGGGCCGCAAGACCGGACAGCCACCCCGCGACCACGTACAGGTGACGGGTCTGACCGGGGTGCTGTCGGCCCTCCAGCAACTGGAACACTCCACCCTGAGCTGTGCGAATCTCCGGGATCAGAAGAGACAGGGGCCGGCTGACGAAGTCCCGGGCAAGTCGTTCGACATCAGCATCGAACTGCTCCAGTACGAGCGTATTGACGTTGGTCTCCGCCGCATGACGAGCGAGCCTGGCAGAGAGCTCCGTATCGGCGGCCAGGGATCGGGCATCTTCGTCCGCCCCCGGTACTCCTGCGACCAGCAGCTCCACGGCTGAGGCCGGTACCTTGGCCGGTTCTCGGGGTGTGACCCCCAGGCTGGGCGGCGTCTCCCAGGAACGTCGGGCAAGGCCGAGCATGTGCCCAGGGATACGTAGCCCATCCGAGATCCGTTCGATCACGTCCATGTGCAGCAACTGCCGCCGTCCGGCGACTACCTCGCCCACGCGGCTCGGGGTCAGGTCGCAGCGGCGCGCGATCATCGACGGGTAGATGCCTGCTCGCACCTTGACCAGCTGAAAGATGCGGCCGAAGTCTCTGGCCTGGCATGCCTCGATCATGACTGAGTCTGTGAGCAGGCTGACCGGGAGTTCCTTCGAGCGAGATGGCTCGGGCATCGGGCACGCTCCGGCATAAGGACTACGGATCGCTACATTTGATCAACCGAGGGTGATGTTACCCAAGTTGGGTAATCCGCTTGGCCTTTCTGGCCGGGCCGGCGGATCGCGATGCTCCTGACCATGGCGAACGGACAGGACGACGTACGGATGACGTTGCGGGTCTCCCGCGACTCCGGCCAAACGTGGGGACCTCTCACCGAGGTACGCGTGGGCGAGGACCCGGTGGTTCCGGAAAACCCGGGCCGCTACTCGCCGTGCGTCTGCCCCCGGTGCTCGAAGCAGGAGTGGAACGCCGTCGTGTCCTTCCGGATGGTGTCGTGATGCGGTGCGCGCACGGGCGCCGGGTGCCCCTCGGCCTGGCACGGGAAGCACGGGAGAAGTCGGCCGCCACGTACATCGACAGAGCGGTGCAGTGCCAGCTGTCCGCGCACGGCGCGGGTGAGCACTTCGGTCTCCTCACCGACGCGGGCGCGTATGGGACCGCGCTATGGCTCCGGTGGTGCGGGCCGGACGAGACGGAACTCGTCGTGTTGCCGGACTGCCCGGTGGCCGCCCCGGGGCCCGACGGCGAGGGCTGCTGTCTGTTCGCCGACCACGCCAAGCAGCACACCTGGGAAGACGCCCTGGAGGAGGTCTCGTGCACCAACTGATCGCGAGCCCACACAAGACCCGGCGCCCTCGCTCGCCTCGCAACGAACAGTGCGGCGACTGCGGTGGCAGCGGCGCCAACTCGTCCGGCAGAACCTGCGGCACCTGCAACGGCCTTGGCGAGATCCACTACCGCGCCAGCCGCCAGGAGTCCCGTGTGCTGTCCCGCTCCGTGATCCGGAAGGAGGGCCACCGATGGCCCACGCACTGATCGCCTCCCCATTCCTCGACGGACACCTTCTCCTCAAACCCGGAGCAAGGGCCGGCGCCCGAATCTCCGCCGACCACTACGAGAGCCTGCGACAGACCGCCACCGACGGTGAACCGCTTCCCACCTGGGCGGTGCAGACCGCCACCGACGTGTGGGGCCTGGACCTGGGAGGCCAGCCCGCGCAGGGCACCGTTCTGGTACGCGAGCCGTCCCCGTACGGCTACTGCCGGGCATCCTGGGAGATCAACCTCGGCTGCAACTTCGGCTGCAAGCACTGCTACCTCGGCGAGCGGCCCTTCTCCGGCCTCGGCTGGGACGACAAGGTGCGACTGCTGGACATCATGCGCGAGGCCGGCGTCCTCTGGCTCCAGATCACCGGCGGCGAACCCACCATGGACCCCCACTTCCAGGCCGCCTACCGGTACGCCTGGCGGGCCGGAATGATGCTCACCATCTCCACCAACGGCTCCCTGCTCTGGCGGCCGGACCTCCTCAAGCTCTTCCATGACTGCCCGCCCTACCGGCTGGTCGTCAGCATGTACGGGGCGAGCGAGGAGTCCTTCGACACGCTCACCCGACGCCGTGGCGCGTGGAAGGCGTTCCGACGCGGCATGGACGCCGCACGCGAGGCGGGCCTGCCGCTGCGTATCAACGTCGTGGTGACCGAGGACAACGCCTCCGAGGCCGACGAGATGGCCGCCCTCTCCGACGAGTGGAACGTCGAGAACCACGCGTACACGAACATGACGCCCACGATCTACGGCGGCGGTGAGCCGCTGCTCGCCCAGTCCGCCGCCCACCTGCGGCAGCGCAAGCCGTTCGCCGGCTGCAACGCGGGACACACCTTCTTCCATGCCGACCCGCACGCCAAGGTCTCGATCTGCAAGGTCGGCCGCGACGACCGGATCGACCTCATGGCCGAAGGCATCGACGGCCTCACCCGGCTCGGCGCCATCGCCGACCGCCTCATGCTTCGCACCGGTGGGTGCGAGGGCTGCGCCCTGTCCGGCAGCTGCCGGGTCTGCCGCCCCCTGGCCAAGCACTACCAGGAGGCGAAGGCGCCGCTGCACAGCTACTGCCAGCACGGAGACAAGGAGAACGCCTCATGACCCCGCCCGTACCGGTGACCATCCTCCCCGGCCCGCCGACCTCGGCCCGCCGCGCGGCCCCGCCCGTCGCAACCGCGTCGATCACCGCCGTCCAAGACCTCGACGTGATCGTGGAGAGCGCGGAGTGCTCCTGCGACGCCGGTGACGACAACCCCCACTGACCGACACGATCCGGTCAACTCCGTTCAGGCCCCGGCGTGCTCGCGTCGGGGCCTGAGCCCTGACCGGCTCACCGCTAGGGTGCCGCTCATGTTCTTCCGCTGGGACTGGCTCCATCCCGTACTGACCGCGCCGATCGTGCCGACCCTCGGTCCCGTCCACCCCGACGCCCTGACCGTCGGGATCTTCGAGGACATCCTGCGAGCGGGCGACACGGGTGACTTCCTTCCCTACGACAAGGACCGGCGCTGGGGCGGCGAGAAGGACGAGAAAGTCCTCCGCAGCAATGTGGTCCACCAACCTGAGCACACCCTCATCCCCACCCTGACCCGACGCGGACGCGGCACCGTGAAGGTCTTCGCCTACGGGCTCCCCGACAGCGTCGTCGTTGAGGCCACCGAACTGGCCGCGAAGCTCGCTGCCAGGCACGACGTGGTCAACGCCCGAGTCGTACGCCCTCTCGGCCCCAAGACCGCACACCCGCGCGGCACCCGCATCCAGCTGAAGGACTTCACCGTCGGCCCCTGCCCCGCCCCGGACGGCCCGGTCCGCCCTGTCACCGCCTGGCCAACCGCCGTGCAGGACACCTTCGCGTCGTTCGCCGAGACGATGGCCGCCGACGGCCTGGCCTTCCTCCACACCCAGATGCAGGCCGACCGGTGCGGCCCGGTGCTCGCCGCTGCCGTTGAGAACCGCATCGTGGGTGCGATCGGCCCCATGGACGTACGCCCCGACGCGATCGGCTGCCTCCAACTCCTCCCCCAGTACTTCGCTGTCCTGCCCGAGGCCCGAGGACAGGGACTGGGCCGCGCCCTGTGGCGGGCCGCCATGCTCTGGGGCCAGTCCCACGGCGCCGCCTACCAACTCCTCCAGACCGAGGTCGGCGGCCCCTCCGACCGCCTGTGCCAGTCCGAAGGACTGACCTCCCTCGGCTTCAGCCACACCACACGGGCGTAGTCACCAGGCGCTTCGGCCCATGCACCAAGCAGGCTGCCGACCAGCAGGTTGACCGCGATGACGCCCGAGAGCGCGTTGAACCCGACCAGGCCGATCAACAGAGCAAGCCGAACTCGGCGCCGCCCAGCCCGATCATCCCGCCCAGAACACCGAGGCGCAAAAGCAGAAGGGGTATCCCTGGCCGGGATACCCCTTCTGACCAGCATGTTCTCTGACCTGTGCGGTGGGTGTGGGATTTGAACCCACGGTGACATCGCTGCCACGACGGTTTTCAAGACCGTTCCCTTAGGCCGCTCGGGCAACCCACCCGTGCCCCGCCCACCAGCGGCGGAGCGGCTACAGCCTACCGGGCCCACGCGGTCTCCGGGGTCGTTGGCCCGTCCCTGGCTCGCAGGCCGGGGATGTCAGCCGTAGGCCATGGCTATGCCCAGCAGCAGTGCAAGCGGGAGCAACGCGATACCGAGTGCGGCACCGGCGGCCAGGATGCGCGGTACGCGTAGGGAACGGCGGTGTGGCAGGAGCCAGGCGAGGGCGAGCGACAGCATTGCGGCGGTGATCAGAATCTCCATGCCACCGGTGTGTCCGTCGGCGAAGAACATGCAGCTCTCCCCGACCAGGAGCGGAAGGCCCGGCAGGGTGGCGACCATGGGGGCCTTCCACCACGTGGCGTGGGCGGCGTGGAGCTGCGGATCTTCCTTGTTCATGTTCCCCATCCGACCAACGCCGGATGCCGGGAACATCGGGGACGGTACTCACGCACTCCGGGCGCGGATACTCATGGCTGCCTCGTACCGGTGAGCGGGATACGTTCCAGGGGCCGAAGGCCAGGGCGTTCTCACCGGGAGCGGATGATTCGCCATTCGCTCAGGTCTTCGTCCCAGGACACCTCGATCGCGCCTCCCATGGCCTGTCGGATCGCGGCGAAGTCGAGCGCGGCAAGTTGCCCAAGTGCCTCGTCGGAGACGTGGGTCGAGATCCGCACCACCACTCCCTCGGCTCCTGGCCGCTCTTCCGGACCGCTGTCCGGGGGCGGGGCCGGTGTGGTGCGGCGGAGCGCTCTGGCCCAGCGGCCGATCACTGCGCGTGCCGCCTGGTAGCTGTCTTCGCCCGCCTTGGTGATCAGGGTCTGGAGGAAGGGGACCAGCGCGCCCGCGAGCACCGCTGTCGTGACGACTTCCGCCGGCCCGCGGGTGGGGTTCCGACGCTTGTATTCATCGACTTCGGCTAGGAACGCGTCCGCCTCCACCGCCTTGCCCAAGGACAGCAAGTTGGCCGCTCGCTTGTGCGCGACGCTCGGCTGTCTGTGCGCGTAATCGATCGGTCGAGACCGCTCGGTCAGAGGTCGTCGCTCGATGGAGCCGGGTGAGTCGTCGCCGTAGTAGGCCCGCCGGTACCACGTCTCCGCTTTCTCGCACGCGCCACGGGCCGCGAGCAGATCGCCCAGTGCCTCCGCGGCCGACAGCACGTCGTGGCCTCCGTCGGTCGCCAGCGCGGCCAGCCGGTACCAGCCCTCCGCCTCGCCGTTCCGCCCACCGTGGGACAGGAACTCCGCCATCATGAACTTGCTCGGGCTCTCGTCCTCCGGCTCCTGTTCGGCGGTGGCACGGAACCATGTCTCCGCCTCCGCCGGAGTGCCCTGGCATAGCCGGGTGACCATGTCCGCGTCGGCGGCCCGCCCGAGCGCGTGCAGTCTGCCGACCAGGCCCTGCCCGAACGGCTCGCCGTTCCGGACTCCGTACCAGAACGTGTCCTCGTTCGCCTGATGACCCACCAGCGATCAGCCTCCCGTTGTGCGATCCCCGCTGCCTCGCTCGATGAGCCTAGGGCCAATGCCGTGCGGCTCAATCGGTGACCGGGTAGTTCCACCGTACGTACGAGAGCGCCCGGGCCCGTGCCTCCACCACCGCCATGCGTGCGGTGCGCTCCGCCGGGTCGGTGTGGGTCGCCTGGCCGGTGGCCTGGCCGGGCCACTTGCGGTAGAGGAGTCCTACCTCGGACGAGAACCAGCCCCGGCTGACGGAGGCCAGCGCGAGCAGCAGCCCCGTATCCTCGGAGGCCGGCAGGGCCATCCAGCCGCCGAGCGCGAGCACCAGGTGGCGGCGGGCGAAGAGCGTTGCCGGGTGGACCGGGGCGCGGTAGTCGTGCGCCGCCCAGTGGTCCAGTACGGTGCCGCGCTCCATCGGGCCCTCGTCCGGGTCGCCCGGGAAGCCGGCCGTGGAGCCGTCGGGCAGCAGATCCAGCACCCTCGACGTCGCCCAGCCGATCGTCGGATCGGCTTCGAGCGCGGCCAGGTCACGGGCGAGCGCCCCCACCGTCAACTGGTCGTCGGCGTCCAGGACCTTGACGTACTCGCCGTCCGCCACCGCGAGCGCGAGCGTACGGGCCGTGCCGGGGCCGCCGGGGCGGCCCTGGGTGAAGGTCACCCGTGGATCGTCGGGGACGTATGGGGCGACGTCTTCGCTCCGGCCGTCCTCCTGGATCAGCCAGTGCCACTCCCACCCCTCCGGCAACTCCTGTGCGCGGAGGGACTTGTACGCGTCCGGCAGGAAGTGCGCGGACGGGGCATGGACGGCGGTAATGACGATGATGCGCCGCCGCACGGCACTCACCACCTTTCCAGGGGAGTGGCGAACAGCATCTCCGTACGGTCACCGGCAAGCGTCACCTCGGACATCTCCACGACGCGGCCGTTGACGTCGTAGGACGTCTTCCGGAGCAGGAACACCGCCGTACCGGGCGGCAGTTCGAGCTCCTCCGCCTCTTCCGGCGTCGGCGGCCGGGCGGTGACCCGCTCCTCGATGCGGTCCAGCTCGATCCCGACGGTGAGGAGTTGGTTCTGCGTGCCCCCCGGCCACGGCTCGTTGGCCGCGTCCAGGAGCTTCGGGTTCGACTCGACCAGCGCGCGCACGAGGTACGAGGTGACCAGCGCGAACGGCGCGGTCTCGGCGGCGTGCCGGGTGCGATATGTGCGCTGGACGAGGGGGGTTCCCTCGGGGACTCCGAGCGCGTCGGCGAGCCGCTGGTCCGCCGTGCTCTCGTGATAGGCCGAGTGAAAGACGAGATCGTTCACCGTGAGCCCGGTGTCGTGCTCGGTGGATCCCGTCTCCAGTCGTGTCGCCTTCGGCTGCCGGGCCCGGTCCTTCTCCCACTGGTGACGCCGATTGGTGCGCAGCACCTTCGTGCGGGCTGTACGGACGGAGTCGCAGCGGTCGTGCTGCTTCTCGATCAGCCCCTCGTCCTGCTCGGCCATGGTGCTCACCGTCCCTGCTGGGCGACAGCACCAGCGTACGGCTCATGAGGAAGTCCTGCCGAGTTCAGCCGGGACAGGGGGATGGGCCGCGGGAGGCCCGGCTGCGGTGGCCGTGCGAGGATGTCGGGTCGGTCGTCGGTCACGGCACCTCGGTTCGCGTGGGATTCATCGGATTCAGCGGAGAGGCATCAGGATGAGCAGCCCCGGCTCGGACGTTCTGGACACGCTTGGCCGTGGGTACGTGCGCGATGCTCCCGGCTTGTTCGGGAAGGGGTGGCTCGCCGCGCGGTGGGTCAATCCCCGGTTGCGGGACCATCCGCGGCGGCGTGTCGTGCAGACCCGGTTCGGTGCCCGGTTCGCCGTGGACACGCAGGACTTCATCCAGCGCTACCTGTACATCTTCGGGATCTGGGAGCCGCACATCACGCGGTGGCTGCAGAGCCGGCTGAAGCCGGGGGACGCGTTCGTCGATGTCGGCGCGAACATCGGGTACTACAGCGTTCTCGCGTCGGGCCTCGTCGGGAGCACCGGCCGGGTCGTAGCCATCGAGGCGTCGCCCACCTTCCACGAGCGGGTGGTGCGGCACGTACGGCTCAACGAGTGCCGCAACGTACGGGCGGTCAACTCCGCCGTCTCCGACAGCCGGAGGGCGGTGACCTTCGTGCTGGCCAGCTCGGCGAACATGGGCGCGAACAGCATCGTCCCGTACGACGGGCCGGCCGAGTCGTCCTTCGAGACCGAGGCCGTTCCGCTGACGGAACTGCTGGAGCCCGACGACATATCCCGGGCACGGGTCATCAAGATCGATGTCGAGGGTGCCGAGGGCGCGGTCGTACGGGGCATGGCGCCGCTCCTCGACCGGCTACGGCCCGATGTGGAGATCGCGGTCGAGGTGGCCCCCGGGCGTATGGCCCAGCTCGGTGACTCCGCCGAGGAGCTGCTGACGACGATGCGCGACCACGGCTTCCACACGTACCGCATCGACAACGACTACCTGCCCGACAGCTATCCCCTGGCGATCCGCAGCACGTCGGTCGTTCCCGAGCGATGGCGTGGATCCGTCCTCGGGCAGCAGTGCGACCTGATCTTCTCCCGGGTCGACGCCGAGGTGCTGCGCTGACGCGCTGAGAGCCCGGCGCCCGGCTGCTCGTCCGGCCGCGCGTCTCCGGTCATGCGACGGCACGGACGGTGTCCGCTGGGCGCGGGCACCGTCCGTGCCGTACCGGCCGTACCGGAGGAAAAGCGTCAGCTTTCGCCTTCTCGTTCGCCCAGGGTGACCTGGGCCGTGGACTCCTTGCCGTCGCGCTTGTAGGTGAGCGTGACCTTGTCGCCCGGCTTGTGGGCCCAGATCTGGCCGATCAGGGTCGGGCCGCTGTCGACCGGGGTGTCGTTGAACTTCGTGATGACGTCACCCGCCTTCAGGCCCGCCTGCGCCGCCGGGCCGTCCGGGGAGACCGCGGGGGTGCCGCCCTCGCCGTTGGAGGCGATGGTGGCGCCCTCTCCCGTATCGGACATCGTGACCGTCGCGCCGATCACCGGGTAGACCGGCTTGCCCGTCTTGATGAGCTGCTCCGCGACGTTCTTCGCCTGGTTGATCGGGATGGCGAAGCCGAGGCCGATCGAGCCCGCCTGGGACTGGCCCAGGCCGCCGCTGCCCGCCGACTGGATGGCGGAGTTGATGCCGATGACCGCGCCCCGCGCGTCCAGCAGGGGGCCGCCGGAGTTGCCGGGGTTGATCGACGCGTCGGTCTGGAGGGCGCTCATGTACGAGCTGCCCGAGCCGGATCCGGAGCTGTCGCCCGAACCGTCCCCGGAGGCGACCGGGCGGTTCTTGGCGCTGATGATGCCCGTCGTCACCGTGTTGGAGAGGCCGAACGGCGCGCCGATCGCGATCGTCGTGTCGCCGACCGCCACCTCCTCCGAGTTGGCGAGGGGGAGGGGGGTGAGACTGGAGGGAGCGTTCTTGAGCTTCACCACGGCGACGTCGTAGCCCTGGGCCCGGCCGACCACCTCGGCGTTGTACTTCTTGCCGTCGGAGAAGGTCGCGGTGAGGTCGCCACCGTTGGCCGCGGAGGCCACGACGTGGTTGTTGGTGAGGATGTGGCCCTGCTTGTCGTAGACGAAGCCGGTGCCCGTGCCCCCCTCGCCGTTGCCGCCCTTCGCCTCGATCGTGACGACGCTCGGCAGCGACTTGGCGGCCACCGAGGCGACCGTGCCCGCGTCGCGCTTGACTTCCTTCGGGGCGTCCGCCGCCGAGACGGTGGTCGAGCTCGCGGAGCCGCTGTCGTTGTTCTCCGCCGCCCAGTAGCCGATCCCGCCACCGACGCCGCCCGCGACGAGCGCGGCCACGAGCACGGCGGCGATCAGCCCGCCCCCGCGTCCGCGCGGCGGCTTGGGCTCGTGGCCGGGCGCCGGCGCACCCCAGACAGGGCCGTCACCGCCGCCTCCGTAGGCGGGGAGTGCGGGCGGGGGCGGCGGCCAGCCGGCGTCCGCGGGCTGCGCCGCGGTGGGCTGCCCCACCGACGCGCCGACCGGGACGGGGCCCGGGGGCTGCGCGGGGGCCCCGTACTCCGGCGGCGGGTAGGCCGCCGCGGCAGGGGCGGGAGCAGGGGTAGGGGCGGCGTACGGGGGCTGGGGTGCGTGGGCCGGCTGGGGTGCATGGGGCGGCTGCTGCGGCGGTGTGCCCGCCGGCCGCTCCGGGTCGGCGCCCGTGGGCTGCCCGCCCGTGGACGCCGGGGGTGTGGGCGCCGGGCCCGGCCGCGGGTCCGTGGAGCCGGCCGCGGCCTCTCGCGGGGCGGACGCGGGTGTGCCCTCGGGAGCGGCATCCGGTACCGGAGGTACGGACGGGACGGAGGGGCCCGCGGTGCCCTCGTTCTCGGTGCTCACAGCTCTTTCTCCTCGGTTCCACTCGGTCTTCGGCAAGAGTCCGCTGTGCAAGTGTCTGCGGTCAGCTTTTCCCACAGCACGTCAGACCACTGTAAGCAGGACCTGTGCATCTGCCGGTCCATCTTTACTCCGGACATTACGGACGGCTCCGGAGGGGCCGTGTGAAGGACCCCGTGAAGGACTCCGGGGAAGGACCCCGGAAGGCCCCCTTCGAACGCCCGTCTACCCTGTCACGATGACACCATGACGCGGTGACTCAAGCACGACAGCACAGCATCCAGGTCGTCGCCCACCGCGGAGCCTCGGAGGACGCCCCCGAGCACACCCTGGCCGCGTACACGAAAGCCATCGAGGACGGCGCGGACGCCCTTGAGTGCGATGTACGTCTCACCGCCGACGGACACCTCGTCTGCGTCCACGACCGGCGCGTCAACCGCACCTCCAACGGGCGCGGCGCGGTCTCCGCCCTGGAGCTGGCCGATCTCGCGGCGCTCGACTTCGGCTCCTGGAAGGACAGCGAGGAGAGCCCGGACTGGCGGGACCCGGAGCTCACCTCCGTACTGACGCTGGAACGGCTCCTCGAACTCGTCGCGGACGCCGGCCGCCCCCTCCAGCTCGCCGTCGAGACCAAACATCCCACCCGCTGGGCCGGCCAGGTGGAGGACCGGCTGCTGCACCTGCTGCGCCGCTTCGGCCTGGACGCCCCGGGCGACGCGGAGTCCCGCGTACGGGTCATGAGTTTCTCGGCGCGTTCCCTGCACCGGATCGCGGACGCCGCGCCCCAGTTGCCGACCGTCTACCTCATGCAGTTCGTCTCGCCCCGGCTGCGCGACGGGAGGCTGCCCGCCGGCTCGCGGATCGCCGGGCCCGGGATGCGCATCGTCCGTAACCATCCCGGCTACATCACCCGGCTCCAGCAGGCGGGCCACCGCGTCCACGTATGGACGGTGAACGAACCGGAGGACGTCGACCTCTGTGTACGTCTCGGCGTCGACGCGATCATCACCAACCGGCCCCGCCAGGTGCTCTCGCAGCTCGGCCGGGCTGTCTGAAGATCCCCTCCCCCGAACACCTCTCGCACACGAACGGTCACGGGGAGTGCACCGGCGCGTTCCTGGCTTGTTCGGTCGGTTCGAGTGCGTCAAAGGCCTTTGCCGGGCCGGTTTCCCCGTCAGGCCCCCGGGGCATTCACACGGTGGCGTGGGGCAAAGGAGGTCTCGGGGGTGGCGTTTGTGGTGACACAGGAAGTACCCACGTCTTCTTGCATGGCCGTGCCCCACGGCCCTGCGGGCGTGGGGCAGGCGCGGCACCGTATGCGGGAGCAGCTGAGCCGCAGCGGGGTGTCGGAGTCGGTCGTCGACGATGCCGTACTGATCCTTTCCGAACTCGTCAGCAACGCGTGCCGGCACGGCAGACCGCTGGGGCGTCCGGAGAGCGGCGACGGCGACATCCGCGCGGAGTGGCGCGTCGACAAGGCGGGGCGGCTGACGGTCGAGGTGACGGACGGTGGCGGACCGACCCGCCCGATTCCGGCCACACCCTCGGTCACGGCCCGCGGCGGCCGCGGACTGAACATCATCTCCTCGCTCGCGAAGGAGTGGGGCGTACGGGACGGCGCGACCGGTGAGGTCACGGTCTGGGTGATCGTCACCGAAGGGCACCGCCGCGAGGACTTCGCCACCCGTGTCTCGGCCCCCGGCCTGACAGGACTCGACGACCTTGGCGACCTCGACGGCCTTGAGGACCTTGAGGACCTCGACGATCTGGACGGCCTCGACGGTCCGACGGGCCGGGGGGCATGGACCGGCTGGCGGGCCTGAGCGGGTCGGACAGGTCGGACAGGTCGGACGAGTCGGGGAGCCCGGAGCGGCCCGACGGGACCGGTCGGCGCGGGCGTCCGTAGTGGCCCGTGGCGGTGGTGCCCGGCCCGGCCCCACAGCACCCCGGTAACACCCCGGGTAGCGCACCGCACAGAGATACCGCTTCCGTACGCCCGTACGGGTGGTACGTCCGCGGTCGGTCGCCCCGCGCGCCTCCCGTGGGCTCCACCGGGGACTCGTGGGCCCCGTACGGCCCGGCCCTGTCCGAGCGGGGCGCTAGGCTCGGCCGACACCGCATCGCCGTTCCCGGGAGAAAGCCACCATGGCCAAGAAGCGCCCCCAGACGAAGGCCGCGAAGGCTCAGCTCAAGGACGGCCCCGTCCCGGTGGTGGGGGCCCGTGAACCCTGCCCGTGCGAGTCGGGCCGCCGTTACAAGGCGTGTCACGGCCGCGCCGCCGCGCACGCCGTCACCGAGCTGGTCCAGCGGCCCTTCGAGGGCCTGGCCGGTGAGTGCGACTGGGTCGCGCTGCGCGAGCTGGTGCCCGCGGCCACCGCCGAACTGACGCTCAGGGACGGGCTGCCCGAGGGCGTGCCGTCCGTGACGCTCGCGACGGTCCTGCCGATGGCCTGGCCCGCGCTGCGCCGCGACGACGGCTCCGTGCTGCTCGCCCTCCAGAACGACACGTCGTCCGGCGATCTGAGCCGCGATCTCGCCGACACGCTGCGGCGCGCCCTCGCCGCCGAACCGGGCCGACCGGTGGCCGCGCACCGCGTGCCCGCCGACGGTCCGCGCCTCCAGGACCTGCTGGACCCCGCGGCGCCGTTCGCGCCGGTCGTGCACTCCGGGTTCGAGTTCTGGGTGCCGGACGCGGAGAACAGCTCGGCGGAGGTGACCGCCTCCCTGGAGCGGGCCAACGCCGCCGCCATCCCGACCGCCCTGCTCTCCGGCACGGACGCCGCGTACTGGTGCGAGACGCCGGAGAAGAACCACCTCCGCTGGGTCATGCCGCACCCCGAGGAGAAGCTGCTGGACGCGCTGGCGCGGCTGCACGCGGCGGGCACGTCGAGCCTCGGCGAGGGGACCCGGCTGGTCGGCTCCTTCCGGGCGCACGGGCTCACCGTCCCGGTGTGGGACCTGCCGAGCGCGATGGGCGCGGAGGAGTGCGAGAAGCCCGCGGCGGAGTTCGCCGAGCGGCTGGCGGCGGCCCTCGCCGACGACGCGCCGCTCACGGGCGACGAGCGCCGGGCGCGCGGTGGGCTCACCAACCGACAGGTGACGCTGAGCTGAGCCGGGCGACATGCCCCGAGGGGTTGCGATCCCAAAGGGTTCCACGGAAGTCCACAGAAGTTCACAAGAGTTCGGTGATACCAGTCACACCTCGCTCTACCGGCCAGTAATTCGTTGCCTGAATACGCCGGATCGAATTTGCTAACCGCCGATCTCTTGTTACCGTTCTAGAAGCCCGGTCGCTGGTGCATCCCCCGTCGCCAGCGACCGGGCGTCCGCGTTCCCGGTCCCGTCCGATCCGTCCGCCGTCGGGTCAACCGACGTCAGGACCCGGGGAGTTGCTTCCCGAGCGCAACAGCAGGGGCCCGTCGCCCGCTCCGGTCCCGTCCTCCCCCGGCGCCGCGAACTCGGCCATCGCCAGATAGCCGGAGCGCTTTCCCCGGAACCGCTCACGCGATGTTTCACAGGTCGCCGGTTCGTCGTCCGCCGCGATCGCGCAATACGTCTGTACGGTCCGCCCGCGCGGCCCCATCAGGCTGAGTACGGCGAGCAGTTCACCGCCCGTCGCGTTGCGATAGTAAGCACGGGCCCAGATGTCCCCGCCCTCGGCGACCCCGCCGGAAGCGGCGTCGTCCACGGTGCCGGCGTCGGAGGCGACACCGTCGGACAGGACGCACGTCTGCGCCTCGACGCCCGCGGGGGAGGCGACTTCAGGCCCGCATCGTTCGACGGTCCGCTCCGCGGGAGCCGCAGAATCCGCGCGATCCGCGGGATCTGCCGGATCTGCCGGATCCGTACGCGGCCGAGCGTCCGCGGTGGGTGGCGTGGAGGCCCGTACGGGGGCGGTGGCGCCCTCCGGGGCGGTGGCGGGCCCCGAGCCCGGCGCGGGCCCGCCAGGGCCCGCGAGAGGGCCGGGGGAGCCCGCGGAGGCCACCAGGGGCAGCAGCGCCGCGCACACCACTGCGGCGGTGAGCCCGAAAATGCGGAGATTCATGGTGGGCCGAAGATAGCGGCGCGACGGGCCGCTCAGGGACGCCTCGCGGCCACTTCCCGGACAACTGGGCCCGGCTCACACCCGTACGAGTGATGCGGCCGGCGCCCGCACGACGGGACAGCCCGGGTTCGCTTCCGGTCCGGGCCGTCCGGCCGAGGCTCCGGCGGGTTCAGTACGCGAGCCTGCTGCCGCCGTCGGGCGCGCCGGTGCTCGCCTCGACCAACGCGTCCACGACCGCCTCCACATCGGGCAGCCAGGGCGCCGCGGAACCCGCCAGGGGCTCCCGCTCCCAGCGCACCTGCCCGCCCGCGGCCTCGGACGGCGGCAGGACGAGATAGCCGCCCTCCCCGTGGAACCGCAGCGAACTGGGCACCCAGTCCTTGGCGTAGAGCAGCTCGCCGAGCTGTTCGAGGGTGTACGGGGCCACCAGCAGCGACCAGCGCGTGGGCGTCGCCACGACCGGGCCGAGCCGCATGCCCATCCGGTCCAGCTCCACCAGCGCCCGCGCGCCGGCGACGGCCGGCAGGCTCACCGCGCACGGCGCCGCGCCGCCGGTGGCCAGGACGATCGGGGCCGTGGGCCGGTTCTCCCACCACCAGCGCACCATGCGCGTGTCGGTGGTCGCCGCGAGCAGCCCCGGGTCGAAGGGGTGGGCGCCCGGTACGACACATTCCGGGTCGGGGCAGGCGCAGCCCGGGCCGCGGGTCCCGCGGCCACCGGCCGCCTTGAGTCCGACACCGGGGAGTACGGGCCACCCCCAGTCCGAGGCGCAGATGAGCGCCGCGTCGAGCTGGGCAGGACTCTTCTTGCTCCCCTTGCGCCGGAGCCGGAGCCTGCGTCGCCTTCCGAGGATCTCGCGCATGAGCGCTCGTTCCTTTCCGTTGAACGCCGAGGTCCACATGACACCGACACCGTGTGCGCATGTCCGTGCATGTGTGTGCATCACTTCACTGTGCGTACATCCAGCGCTCTGCCGCCCCCTGCCCGAGGCACCGACAGTCCTTCCTGGTCCGCGGTGCGGGGCACCGTACCTGGACCGATCACGGACGGTCGTCGTTACTTCTTCGGTTCGCGCTTCGTCGCGTGGTTGGAACGGGGTGGAACGTGTGGCGAGGAGTGGCGTGCGCATGGCGCTTGCTGTTCCGCTGTCGCGTGTCGCGCGTGGTGTCGCGCTTGGTTTCCCGCTGTCCCGCTGTACTTTTCTCGCCACTCCGGGGGATGGGGCGTGGCCTACGGCGGTTAAGACGCCAAGGCCCGCCGCCAGGTTCCGGGGCGGTCCCAACTGCCCCTGTCCGTCACCGTTTACGTACCCAGCACGTTCGGAATGACGCTCACGTTCGGAATGACGCTCCAAGACGCTCTACCAGGGCTGTTGTGGAACTCGGCCCTGGCAGACCCCCTGTTGAACGCCATCAGTCGATCGCAAAACATGGTCAGGGGGGTCATTTTTCGGCCAACTTCAGGATCCCATAGAAACCCACCGCTGCGCCAGGACAATGCTGGACATTGCATCTGCTGTGCGTGTACATGTGGATGCAATGCCAGCCGTGCAGAATGACATGGGGGTTTGCGATGCTATTGAGCGAAACGCACCCACCGGGAAGCGACCGCCATGAGCGCGCCTAACCTGCCGAAAGTGGCCGGAATCGATTCAGCAGTTGCCGCTCCCGCGCACACTGCCGCGCCGCGTGACGTCATCCCGGCCCCGCCGGGCGCGCTGATCCAGGACCGGCTGGCCGGCTGGGTCTCGGATCTGACCACCCTCCACGAGCTGGTGGAACGCCTGTCCAGGACCGGTTCACCGGACGCCGCCCTCGACGAACTGCTGCGCGCCGGAGCCGCCCTGGTCGGCGCCCGGCGCGGCCTGGTGGTACTGGAACCGGCGGACGGGCTCGGCCCCGTCACCACCGTCGGCCTCGGCCTCTCACCGTCCGATCTCGGCCATTTGGAGACCGTGCCGCGCCACGCGAGCGCGCACGGCAGGCTGCTCCTCGACGGGGCCGGGTCGAACAGCGGCGTGGCCGAACCCGATCTGTTCGCGGATCCGGCCACGGACCCGCGCCAGCGCGAGGTCGCGGGCCGGCTCGGCTACGGGGCGAGTTACGCCGTTCCCCTGCGCACCGATGCGGCGATGGACACGACCCCGCCGCGGTCGGGACAACTCGGCGTGGCGGTCTGGTTGTACGACGAGCCCGCCGAACCGGCGGCTCGCCGGCGCCATCTCGTCGGGCTCTACGCCCGCCACGCCGCCGCCCATCTCACCCGCCTGCTCGAACTGGACCGGGCGCGCGCCCACGCCGCCGCCCTCACCGACGAGCTACGGCCCGGCCGGCTGCCCCGGATCCCCGGCGTACGGCTCGCCGCGCGCCGCCTCACGGACCCGCACACCGGATCCGGCACCGGCCCCCGTACCGGCACCGATACGCACGGCCACCGGCGCGGGCGCGGATACGGGCACGGCGGCGACTGGTACGACGCGCTGCCGCTGCCCGAGGGCGCCCTGAGCCTGTCCGTCGGCTCGGTCAGCGGCTCGGGACCCGGCGCGCTCGCCGCCACGGCCCGGCTGCGCGCCGCGCTGCGGGCGTACGCCGTGATGGAGGGCGAGGACCCCGTCGCCGTCCTCTCCGACCTGGAACTGCTGCTCCGGCTGACGGAGCCCACCCGTACGGCCACCGCGCTCTTCGCGTACGCCGAGCCCGGCCCGCGCAAGATCGTGCTCGCCGGGGCGGGGCACGCGCCGCCGCTGCTCGTCGGGGACCGGCGCACCGAATACGTCGAGACCACCCTGTCCGCGCCGCTCGGAATGGTCTCCGGCTGGCAGGCGCCGAGCGTGGAACTGTGGCCCGCGTCGGGCGAAACGTTGCTGCTTTACACAGATGGGCTGCTACACCGTACCGGCGCTCCTATGGACCGCGCCTTCGCGCGGCTGCGTACCGCGGCGGCGAGCGTCCCCTCGTCCGCGCGCAGCGATCCGGGGGACGTCGCGGACCACGTCCTGCGGACCCTGTTCCCGGAAGGACGGCGGCAGGAAACGGGAGCGCCGGGGGTGCCGGGAGAGGAGGACGGGGACATCGTGCTGCTCGCCGCCCGCTTCGACTGATTCCTCACAGAAATCTGGCCCCTCTTCCCCTCCCACATACGATGGAAAAAATGGGCTTTCGTACGAGGAGAAGACGTGGCTGAAGAGCTCACCCCGGAGACACCGGAACCGGGAGCGGAGACCCCTGAGACAGCGGAAGAGCCGATCAAGCAGAGGAAGAACGGTCTGTACCCGGGCGTGTCCGACGAGCTCGCGGAGAACATGAAGTCCGGCTGGGCCGACACCGAGCTGCACGGCCTGCGCCCCATCCCGCAGGCGGCCGAGACCGCCGCCCGCCGCGCCGCGCTCTCCGCGCGCTTCCCGGGCGAGCGCCTGGTGATCCCCGCCGGGAACCTGAAGACGCGCTCCAACGACACCGAGTACGCGTTCCGCGCGTCGACGGAGTACGCGTACCTCACCGGCGACCAGACCCAGGACGGCGTGCTCGTCCTGGAGCCGAAGGGCGAGGGCCACCGGGCGACCGTCTATCTGCTGCCGCGCTCCGACCGGGAGAACGGCGAGTTCTGGCTCGACGGACAGGGCGAGCTGTGGGTCGGCCGCCGGCACTCCCTCGACGAGGCCGAGCAGCTCCTCGGACTGCCCGCCAAGGACGTACGGGAGCTGCCCGGCGCGCTCAAGGAGGCCACGGGCCCCGTCCGTAACGTCCGGGGGCACGACGCCGGCATCGAGGCGGCGCTGGCCGACAAGGTCACCGCCGAGCGCGACGAGGAGCTGCGCGTCCACCTCTCCGAGGCGCGCGCCGTGAAGGACGCCTTCGAGATCGGTGAGCTGCAGAAGGCCGTCGACTCGACCGTACGGGGCTTCGAGGACGTCGTACGGGTCCTCGACAAGGCCGAGGCGACCAGCGAGCGCTACATCGAGGGGACCTTCTTCCTGCGCGCCCGTGTCGAGGGCAACGACATCGGTTACGGCTCGATCTGCGCGGCGGGCCCGCACGCGACCACCCTGCACTGGGTGCGCAACGACGGCGACGTACGCTCCGGCGACCTGCTGCTGCTCGACGCCGGTGTGGAGACGCACACCCTCTACACCGCCGACGTCACGCGCACGCTGCCCATCAACGGCAGCTACAGCGCGATCCAGCGCAAGATCTACGACGCGGTGTACGAGTCCCAGGAGGCCGGTATCGCGGCCGTCAGGCCCGGCGCGAAGTACCGGGACTTCCATGACGCCTCGCAGCGCGTCCTCGCCGAGAAGCTGGTCGAGTGGGGGCTGCTGGAGGGCCCGGTCGAGCGCGTCCTCGAACTGGGACTCCAGCGCCGCTGGACCCTGCACGGCACCGGCCACATGCTCGGCCTCGACGTCCACGACTGCGCCGCCGCGCGGCGGGAGGCGTACGTGGACGGGACGCTGGAGCCGGGGATGTGCCTGACCGTCGAGCCGGGTCTCTACTTCCAGGCCGATGATCTGACCGTGCCGGAGGAGTACCGGGGGATCGGCGTCCGGATCGAGGACGACATCCTCGTCACGGAGGACGGGAACAGGAACCTCTCCGCCGGGCTGCCGCGCCGGGCGGACGAGGTCGAGGCGTGGATGGCGGCCCTCAAGCAGTCCTGACAGCTCCGCCATCTGTTCTGCGGACAGCGGCTCCCGACGGGGCCGGCCACACGCGTGGTGGCCGGCCCCGTCGGGCCCTCCCTGCTCAGCAGGGCGTCCGCGCGCCGTTCAGGACCCTGTCGAAGCTGACGACGGCACCGTGCCCCGGTCTGTTGCGGAAGTGCACGTGGTCGGCCAACTGCTCGATCATGCGGAGCCCGCGTCCGCTCTCGGCGGTCGTGGGGGCGCGGCGCACCACCCGCCGGGCCGGGAAACCGGGCCCGGAATCCGCCACTTCGATACGGCAGCGCTCACCGTCGAGATACGCGGTCACCCGGTACGCGCCGGGCGCCTCCCCGGCGGAACGTTCGTTCCCGCCGTGCTCGACGGCGTTCGCGCACGCCTCTGTGAGGGCGACCGAGAGGTCGAAGGAGATGTCCGGGTCGACCCCCTCGGTCCGCATGGCGTCGAGCAGAAGGCGCCGGGCGAGCGGAACACTCGCGGCCTCGCGCCGCAAGTGGAGAGACCACCAGATGCTCATGCGTCAGCCTCCTGGCTGCGGCTGTTCAGGCTGCTGCGGCTCGACATACCGATACGTATTGCCCCGGAGACCGGCCTGTAAGCACACGTTTGACGTGATAGCGCTCATTCGGCGGATGCGAGGGCGACGTACGGCGTGTATAGGGCGAGACACTGACCTTCCGGACCTGCCCTGCGGGCCCCGGTGGAGCAGTGCGATGATGACCCGGCCATGTCCAGTCCCGTCCGCCTCCGTCCCGATGCCGCGCCGCGGCTGCTGAGGGCCGCGGTGTTCGCCGCGGTCTGCGTCCTGCTGTCGGCGACGGGACACGCACTGGCCGCCTGTGCCTCCGTCCCCTGGTGGACGCTGCTCGTCGGCTTCCTGGGGGTCTTCGCGGTCGTCGCGCCGCTGGCGGGCACCGCGCGTTCCACGCCGTCCATCGTCGCCGCCCTCACGGGCGGCCAGCTCGGTCTGCACACCCTGTTCGGTGTCGGTCAGCACCGGCTCCAGGCCCCGGCCGACAGCAACGAGATCCTGATCCGGACGGCCGCGAGATTCGTCTGCGGGCCCGGCGCGGGGCCACTGAGCCCCGTCGACGCACAGCGCATCCTCGCCGACGCGGGCGTCCCCGCACCGGGCCCTACGGGCCCGCCGGGCCTGGCGGAATCACAACTGGGCGCCGCCCATGAGCACCTGGCGACGGTCGGGGCCGCGGCCACCGGCCCGCTCGGCGCCTCGGGCGGCGGGCTGCTGCCCTCCCTGCCCATGATGCTCGCGCACCTCCTGGCCGCCCTCGCGACCGGATGGCTGCTGCGCCGCGGCGACCTCGCCCTGCTCCGGCTCGGCAGGCTCTCGGCGGACGGCATCGGCGAAGTGGCGGACAGCGCGCCGCTCCGTGCCCTGCGCGCCGCTCTCGCGCTCGTACGGGCCCTGCGCGCCGGACTCCCCGGCGTGCCCGCGCCCGAGTCGCGCGCCCGGCACGCCTCCTCGTACGGTGCCCCTCCGGTACCGGCGGGGGAGACACTCCACCACACGGTGATCAGACGCGGCCCGCCGGCCGCGTTCGCTCTCGCGGCCTGACGCGACGCACCCCCGCCCCCCGCCACGCCCGGACGGCACGCGCTTCCGTGTGCCCCGTTGTTCCGTGCCGCGTGCTCCGTACGGACGGGTGAGGTGCCGCCGCGCCGCCGCGCTCGCGTACGCGCGAGTCCGGCCGGTCCTGGCCGGGTGAGCCGCCGGTACGCCCACCGACTGATCACCGCTTCCCTCATCCTGTGGAGTGTTCCGTGTTCCCAGCCTTCTCCTCCTTCTCGCTGCCGTCCTCGCTGCCGTCCTCGCTCCCGTTCGGCTCCCCCGCCGTCGCGCGTCTCTCCGTCGTCGGCGGCGTCGCCGCCTCCGCCCTGTTCCTGCTGGCCGGGCCGGCCTCCGCGCACGTCGGCGTGGAGCCGCAGGGCGAGGCCGCCAAGGGCGGTTACGCCGTCATCAACTTCAAGGTGCCCAACGAGCGGGACGACGCCTCCACCACCAAGCTCGAAGTGAACCTCCCGGCCGACCACCCGTTGGCCTCCGTGATGCCGCAGCCCGTGCCCGGCTGGAAGGCCGTCGTCACCAAGGAGAAGCTCGCCGAGCCGCTGGAGATGCACGGCAACACCATCGCCGAGGCCGCCACCAAGGTCACCTGGACCTCGACGGGCGGCAAGATCGGTCCCGGTGAGTTCCAGCAGTTCCCCCTCTCCGTCGGGAAGCTCCCCGAGGACACCGACCGGCTGGTCTTCAAGGCCCTCCAGACGTACGACAACAAGGAAGTCGTCCGGTGGATCGAGGAGCCCAAGGACGGCGCGGAGGAGCCCGAGAGCCCCGCGCCCGTGCTGAAGCTCGGCGCGGCCACCGGCGACGAGCACGGCGGCGCCGGCCACGACACGGGTGCGGGCTCCGACGCCGACAAGGCCACGGCCAAGACCGCCGCCCAGCAGAACGGCACCACGGAGACGGCCTCCGCGGGCAGCGACGGCAGCAGCGACACGACCGCCCGCGTCCTGGGCATCGCCGGCATCGTCGTCGGCGTCGCCGGGGTGGCCTTCGGCGTCCTGGCCGGCCGGCGCCGTACCACCACCTGACACCCGTTGACCGGGCGGGCGGGGCCGGGACTCCCCCGGCCCTGCCCGCCCGGTCACCCCTCCCACCACCAGGAAACAGCCCTATGCGCAGCAAGAAGACCCTCACCACCGCGGCGGCCCTCGCGGCCGTCGCCGCACTCACCCTCAGCGCCTGCGGCAGCGGCGACGACTCCGCGAAGCCGGTCGCCGATGTCTCCACCCAGGCCAGGACGGAGGCCGCGACCGTACTCGACCAGCCCTTCAAGAAGCCGAACCTCGTCCTCAAGGACACCGACGGCAAGGACTACGACCTCCGTGAGGCGACCAAGGGCAAGCCGACGCTGATCTACTTCGGCTACACCAACTGCCCGGACGTCTGTCCGCTGACGATGAGCAACATCGCCATCGCCAGGAAGTCGCTGAGCAAGGCCGAGCAGGAGCAGCTCCAGGTCGTCTTCGTCACCACCGACCCGGAGCGGGACACCTCCGCCGAGCTCGCCAAGTGGCTGCCCAGCGCGGGCGACCCGTCGTTCGTCGGGCTGACCGGCGACTTCCCGACCATCCAGGCGGGCGCGCGCCAGCTCGGCATCGGCATCGACGCCCCCAAGAAGGAGAAGGACGGCACCACCGTCTCCATGCACGGCACCCAGGTCATCGCGTTCTCGCCGAAGACCGACGCCGGGTACGTGCTGTACGGCGAGGACGCCACCTCGGACGACTACGCCAAGGATCTCCCGAAGATCATCAAGGGCGAGAACCCGTGAACCGGCGCACCACTTCCCTCGTACTCACCGTCGGGCTCACCACCGCACTGACGCTGACCGGCTGCTCGTCCCCGGACACCCCCGAACTCACGGTCGGCGACGGCTACATGCCACGCCCCGTCGGCGACCTCGGCGCGGGCTTCCTCACCGTCACCAACAGCGGCGGCGCCGACGACAAGCTCACCGCCGTCACCAGCGACATCTCCGACGACGTCACCATCCACACGACCGAGGGCCAGAAGATGCGGCAGGTGAAGTCCTTCGACATCCCCGCCGGCGGAGCACTGGACCTCGAACGCGGCGGCAACCACCTCATGTTCATGAACCTCAAGTCCCGCCCCGAGCCCGGCCAGAAGATCGGCATCGAACTGCACTTCGAGAAGGCCGACCCCATCAAGGCCGAGCTTCCCGTGGAGGAGGCCAACTACAACCCCGCCGCCCGCCGCTGAGGAAGAAGACCCCGCCCCAGAACGAGGGACTGAGAGACCTATGACAGCCACCGCCCCGCGCTTCGGAGCCGTATCCCTGGTGCGGCTGCTTCTCGTCACCACGGTGCTCCTCGGCACCGTCCTCACCGTGCTCTCCGGCACGGCGTCGGCGCACGCAGCACTCACCGGGAGCAACCCCGAGGACGGGGCGGTGGTCGACACCGCTCCTGCGAACGTCACCCTCACCTTCTCCGAGCAGATGGGCATGGGCGCCGACTCGATCCGCGTGCTCGACCCGGACAACAAGCGCGTCGACACCGCGAAGATCAACAACCTGGGTACCGGCTCCACGGTCAAATACAGCGTCGGCCTGAAGCCCGACCTCGCCGACGGCACGTACACCGTCGCCTGGCGGGCCGTCTCCGCCGACAGCCACCCCATCTCCGGCGCCTTCACCTTCTCCGTCGGAGCGCCCTCCGAGACCACCGCCACCGTGCCCGGCCAGCAGGCCGGCGGCGGGCTCGTGGGCGCCCTCTACGACATCACGCGCTATGTCTCGTACACCGGGTTCATCCTGCTCGTCGGCGGTACGGCCTTCATCCTGGCCTGCTGGCAGCGCGGCGCGTCCGTACGGCCCCTGCAACGGCTCATCGTCCACGGCTGGCTCGCCCTGACCGCCGCCACGCTCGTCCTGCTGCTCCTGCGCACCCCGTACACCGGCTCGGGCAGGCTGGCCGACGCCTTCGACCTCGGCGGACTCCAGGACGTCCTGACCACGAAGACCGGCGCGGCGCTCATCTCGCGGCTGCTGCTGCTCGGGGCCGCCGCGCTGTTCATCGCGGTTCTCTTCGGTACGTACGCCAAGCGCTCCGGGGAGAAGGCCGAAGAAGAGTCCGAAGGGGAGGCCGAAGGGGAGGCCGGGGAACCGGGGAAGAACGACCTCACCTTCGGGCTCGCGACGGGCGGCACCGTCGTCGCCGCCGGGATCGCCGCCACCTGGGCCCTCTCCGAACATGCCTCGACCGGGATCCAGCCCGGTATCGCCATGCCCGTGGACGTCCTGCACCTGCTGGCGGCGGCCGTCTGGCTCGGCGGGCTGACGGCGCTGCTCATCGCGCTCCACAAGGCGCCCTTCATGGAGCGTGCGGCGATACAGCGCTTCTCCCGTACCGCCTTCGTCTGCGTCGTCGTCCTCGCCGTGACCGGGATCTACCAGTCCTGGCGGCAGGTCGGGTCGTGGTCGGCGCTCGGGGGAACGTCATACGGGCGGCTCCTTCTGATGAAGGTCGGGCTGGTGGCCGTCCTGGTCTCGGCCGCCTGGTTCTCCCGTCGGTGGACGGGGCGGCTCGCGGAACGGATGGAACCGGACGTACAGGCACAGGCGGAGGGAGCCACCGGGACGGGGAACGGGATACGCGCGAAGGCCGAGGCCACGGCGGAACCGGGGACCGGGAGTGAACCCGACACCGCCGCGGCGACCACCGTCGTCGACGACGCCGAGAGAGCTACCCAGCTCGACCGCCAGAAAGCCGCGATGGCGAGCGCACGCCAGAAGCGTCTGCGCGACGCCGACCCCGGGCGGACCGGACTGCGCCGCTCCGTTCTCGCCGAGGCCGGCGTGGCCGTCGCACTCCTCGCCGTCACCACCGTGCTGACCTCGACGGAGCCCGGCCGCACCGCCGAGGAGGAAGCAGGCCGGGCCGGCGCCGCGGCCGCCGCCGAGCCCGAGAAGACGGGCCCCACCATGCTCGCCCTGCCCTTCGACACCGGTGGCAGGAACGGCCAGGGCACCGTCCGGCTCACCCTCGACCCCGCACGCTCCGGCGCCAACGTCATGAACATCTACCTCGACGACGCCGAAGGAAAGGTCATGGACGTGCCCGAGGTGAAGATCGCGTTCACCCTCACGGCCGAGAAGATCGGCCCACTGCCGATCGTGCCCGTACGCGCCGCCGCCGGAAAATGGGTCGCGGACCCCGTCCTGCTCCCCATGCCGGGCGACTGGAAGCTCCAGGTGACCGTGCGGACCTCGGACATCGATCAGACAACCGTCGACAAGAACGTGAAGATCGGCTGACTCACCGTGAGCGACACCCGACAGAACCCCGGCTCATCCACCACCCCGAACGCCCCGAGCTCCTCGGGGGACCCGAACGCCCCTGACGCCCCGCGCACCTCGGAGGCGAGCGACGACAGGAGGGCCGACGGGGAGACCGCCGGCGCCCCCGGCGTCTCCAGACGCCGGCTGCTCGGCACCGCGGGCGCCGCCGGGGCCGCCGGACTGGCGCTCGGCGCCGCGGGCGGAGCCGCCGGCTACGCGACCGCCCGCCGCCCCGAACCGGTCACCGCGCTGACCACCGTCGGCACGGAAGCCGTCCCCTTCCACGGCGCGCACCAGTCCGGTATCACCACCCCGGCGCACGCCCGCGGCCATCTGATCGCCTTCGACCTCGCCCCCGGCTCCGGCCGGAAGGAAGCCGCCGCGCTGCTCCGCCGCTGGTCGGCCTCGGCGCGCGCCCTGATGGCCGGCGAACCCTCGGGCGGCCGGGGCGGCACCCCGGCGAGCGGCGGTCAGGACACCGGGATCGCCCTGGACGCCGGCCCGTCCTCACTCACCGTGACCTTCGGTTTCGGCCACAGCTTCTTCGGCCGTACGGGGCTCACCGGCCGCCGCCCGGCCGCACTGGACCCGCTGCCCGCGTTCTCCTCCGACCAGCTCGACGCCGCGCGCAGCAACGGCGACCTGTGGGTCCAGATCGGTTCCGACGACGCGCTGGTCGCCTTCCACGCCCTGCGCGCGCTCCAGAAGGACGCCGGCTCGGCGGCCCGGGTGCGCTGGCAGATGAACGGGTTCAACCGCACCCCCGGCGCGACCGAGCAGCCCATGACCGCCCGCAATCTGATGGGCCAGGTCGACGGCACACGTAACCCGAAGCCGTCCGATCCGGACTTCGATCAGCGGATCTTCGTACCGGAAAAGGTGCCGGCCGGCACCCCGGAGTGGATGGCGGGCGGCTCCTACGCCGTCGTGCGCCGCATCCGCATGCTCCTCGACGACTGGGAAGAGCTGGCGGTCGCCGAGCAGGAGAAGGTCATCGGGCGCCGCAAGTCCGACGGAGCCCCCCTGACCGGCGGTACGGAAACCACCGAACCGGATCTCGACCGGCGCGGGCCCGACGGCGATCTGATGATCCCGAGCAACGCGCACGCCCGGATCTCCCGGCCGGACGCGAACGGCGGGGCCGCCATGCTGCGCCGTCCCTTCTCCTTCCACGACGGCATCGGCGCCGACGGGACACCGGACGCCGGGCTGCTCTTCGTCTGCTGGCAGGCCGATCCGCTCAAGGGGTTCGTCCCCGTGCACCGCAAGCTCGACCGCGGTGACGCGCTCTCGGCGTTCATCCGCCACGAGGCGAGCGGACTCTTCGCCGTACCCGGGGGCGCGCGCCAGGGGGAGTACGTGGGCCAACGGCTGCTGGAGTCCTGAGCCCGCCGGCCCCACACCTCCAGAGACGGGAGCCATCGGCGTGGCCGGGCCATTAGGGTGACCGTATGTCGGCCACGCGCTATACGTATCTCGGCCCCGAGGGCACCTTCACGGAAGCCGCCCTCCGTACCCTCCCCGAAGCCGCCACCCGGGAGCTGGTCCCGATGGTGTCGGTCCCGGCGGCCCTCGACGCCGTACGGAACGGGGAGGCCGCGGCGGCCCTCGTACCGATCGAGAACTCGGTGGAGGGCGGGGTCACCGCGACCCTCGACGAGCTGGCCGGCGGCGAGCCCCTGATGATCTACCGCGAGGTGCTGCTGCCGATCAGCTTCGCCCTGCTCGTGCGGCCGGGGACGAAGCTCTCCGACGTGAAGACGGTGACCGGGCACCCGGTGTCCCAGCCGCAGGTGCGCAACTGGCTCCGGGCCCAGCTCCCGCACGCACTGTGGGAGTCGGCGGCGTCGAACGCGGACGGCGCGCGGCTGGTGCAGGAGGGGCGGTTCGACGCGGCCTTCGCGGGCGAGTTCGCGGCGGCGACGTACGGCCTGGAACCCCTGGTCAGCGAGATTCACGACGCGCAGAACGCGGAGACGCGCTTCGTCCTGGTGGGCCGGCCCGCGCGTCCGGCGGCGCCGACGGGCGCGGACAAGACCTCGGTGGTCATCTGGCTGGGCGAGGACCACCCGGGCGCGCTGCTCGAACTCCTCCAGGAGTTCGCGGTGCGCGGCGTCAACCTGATGCTGATCCAGTCGCGGCCGACCGGCGCGGGGATCGGCAACTACTGCTTCGCGGTGGACGCCGAGGGACACATCTCGGACCGCCGGGTGGGGGAGGCACTGATGGGGCTGAAGCGGATCTGCCCCAAGGTGCGATTCCTCGGTTCGTATCCGCGGGCCGGGGTGTCGGCGGCGGACGTGGGGACGCCGCGTCACGGGACCTCGGACGCCGAGTTCATCGACGCGGCGGACTGGCTGGCGCGCAGCCAGGACGGCCGGGGCTGACGCCGGGGGCGCCGACGCCGGGTGCACCGGGTCCTGTGGACTTCTTCCGGGCTCCTTCTGGGCTCCTTCCGGGCTCCTTCTGGGCTCTTGTGGGCTCTTGTGGGCTGAGCTGACCGCGAGGTCTTCCGTGGGCCTGGCAGGGGCCTGTGGACAAACACCCGAGTTATCCACAGGATCGACTCTCGACCTGGGGACAAGTCGACAACCCTGCCCGGCGCAGTCGACAAATCTCCGCACTCGTCCCGGTTTCGTCCACAGGACCGCCGACGGCCCTGTGTCACCCCCATTCCCGTGATCAACTCGTTAGAGCGAGCAATTCCCACCCGAATGAGTGTGTGAAGCGGGTTTGAGAGGCGCTTTTCCCGCCCCCGTCCAGCTTTCGGAGAGAGGCATTCCCGGATCCACAGATCTCCCGCACACCCTGTGGATAACTTTGGGGATGGCCGTTTTTCTGTGGACAACAGGCAGCTCGGCACCCACTGTCACCCGCCCCAAGTCCCGCCCCACACAAGGGAAGTAGGTCAAGGCAACTACGACGGAATGCCTCGTTCCGGGGAATTCACTCCCCTTTATTGACGAACGGCAGGCAACCGGCGAGGGATTTACCGACAGTTTTAGCAAATGCGGCAATTCGGGCAGCAGGAGTGCCCACCGGCAAACGAGTGGGGTGTTGTCATCGCGCACCGGTAGCCTGGTGGGGTGATTGACCTTCGCCTGCTTCGTGAGGACCCCGACCGTGTGCGCGCGTCCCAGCGCGCCCGTGGAGAGGACGTCGCCCTTGTCGACGCCCTGCTCTCCGCCGACGAGCGGCGCAGGTCGTCCGGCGTGCGCTTCGACGAGCTGCGCTCCGAGCAGAAGTCGCTCGGCAAGCTGATCCCCAAGGCGTCCGCCGAGGAGCGTGCCGACCTGCTGAAGAAGGCGGAGCAGCTCAAGGCCGACGTCAAGGCCGCCGACGCGGCGCAGCACGAGGCGGACGAGGAGGCCAGGCGGCTCCTCCTCCAGCTCGGCAATGTCGTCCACCCGGACGTCCCGGTGGGCGGCGAGGAGGACTTCGTCGTCCTGGAGACGCACGGGACGATCCGTGACTTCGGAGCGGAGGGCTTCGAGGCCAAGGACCACCTGGAGCTGGGCGAGGCGCTCGGCGCCATCGACGTCGAGCGCGGCGCCAAGGTGTCCGGATCGCGCTTCTACTACCTGACCGGGGTCGGCGCGCTGCTGGAGCTGGCGCTGGTCAACGCGGCGATCGCGCAGGCCACCGAGGCCGGCTTCGTCCCGATGCTCACCCCTGCGCTGGTCCGCCCGCGCGCCATGGAGGGCACGGGCTTCCTCGGCCAGGCGTCGGAGAACGTGTACCACCTGGAGAAGGACGACTACTACCTGGTCGGTACGTCGGAGGTCCCCCTCGCCGCGTACCACATGGACGAGATCATCGACGCCGACAAGCTGCCCCTGCGGTACGCGGGCTTCTCGCCGTGCTTCCGCCGTGAGGCCGGCACGTACGGCAAGGACACCCGGGGCATCTTCCGGGTCCACCAGTTCGACAAGGTCGAGATGTTCTCGTACGTCGACCCGGCGGAGGCCCAGTCCGAGCACCAGCGGCTCCTGGAGTGGGAGAAGCAGTGGCTGACCGGCCTTGAGCTGCCCTTCCAGGTGATCGATGTGGCGACGGGCGACCTGGGCGCCTCGGCCTCGCGCAAGTTCGACTGCGAGGCGTGGATCCCGACCCAGGGCAAGTACCGCGAGCTGACCTCGGCCTCCAACTGTGACGGCTTCCAGGCCCGCAGGCTCTCGGTCCGGATGCGCGACGGCAAGCAGGTCAAGCCGCTCGCGACGCTGAACGGCACGCTGTGCGCCGTGCCGCGCACGATCGTGGCGATCCTGGAGAACCACCAGCAGGCCGACGGTTCGGTGCGGGTGCCCGAGGTGCTCCGGCCGTATCTGGGCGGCCGCGAGGTGCTGGAGCCGATCGCCAAGTGACCGCCGAGCCCGCCCCCGTCCCCGTCCCCGCCCCGTCCACACCCCCGCTCCCGGCCCCGTCTCCGTCGGCCTCGTCGGCCTCGTCGGCCTCGGCCGTCCCGTTCCCGTACAAGCTGGTCGCGACCGATCTCGACGGCACGCTGCTGCGGGAGGACGGCACGGTCTCGGTCCGTACGCGCGAGGCGCTCGCCGCGGTCACCGCGGCGGGTGCGGCGCACATCGTCGTCACCGGACGGTCCGTGCCCTGGACGCGCCACGTCCTGGAGGATCTGGGGTACGAGGGCATCGCGGTGTGCGGACAGGGGGCACAGGTCTACCACGCGGGCGAGCACCGGCTGCTGACCTCGCTGACGCTGGACCGGCAGCTCGCCGGGCTGGCGCTCGCCAAGATCGAGGGCGAGACCGGTCCGCTCGCGCTGGCCGCGAGCCGGGACGGGCTCGACGGCGAGGTGCTGGTCTCCCCCGACTACCGGCTGCAGGAGGGCCCGCTGCGGGCGACGGTCGTCGAGGATCCGGCGGAGCTGTGGACGGCGCCGCTGAACAAGGTCTACATCCAGCATCCGGAGCTGGACGACGACGCGCTGACCCAGGTCGCGCGGGCGACGGCCGGCAGCCTGGTCGACGTGGTGATGGCGGGCGAGGGGATAGTGGAGATCCTCCCCCTGGGCCTGACCAAGGCCACCGGCCTCTCACTGGCGGCGCGCCGGCTCGGCGTGAAGGCGTCGGACACGATCGCCTTCGGCGACATGCCCAACGACATCCCGATGTTCGGCTGGGCACGGCACGGCGTGGCCATGGCGAACGCACACCCGGAGCTGAAGGCCGTGGCCGACGAGATCACGGAGTCCAACGGGGACGACGGCATCGCGGTCGTGCTGGAGAAGCTGCTGCTCGGCTGAGCCGCGCGGCGAGCTGACACACGGACGTACGGAACCCGGGGGACCCGGGGAGTTACGGGCTGGGGAGTACGGGAGGGGCGGCCCGCGCGGATGCGCGCTCGAAGCGGCCGCCCCCGGGCGGCACTCGCGCGGCTGCGCGGAGTGGTGATGGCTCCTCCGGTGCCTGCGCGGTGCTGCCCTGTTCGGAACTCGACGGACCTGACGGACTCGACGGACTCGTCAGCCGGTCATCGCCGTGCTCCGCTCCCGGTCTGTGGTGCGCCCCGGCGCGTCGACCGCCGTGACACCACTCACTGTGCCCCGGCGCACCGGGGCCCGCCACTGATTATCCGTACGGGCCCGGGCCCGCCCGCCGCGTAACGACGGGACGGACACGGGCCGGCCGGCCCATCCGACGGACCGGCCGGCCGGGAGCGGATCAGTTGCGCCTGCGGCCGCGCCGCAACTCCCCCACCTGCTGGGCGACGCGGTCCACCTTGGCGTCCACCCGGTCGATACGGTCGGACATCTCGCACAGCCGGTTGCTGATCGCGGCGACCACCTGGTTGGTGGCGTCGAGCCTCCGGTCGAGGCTGTCGAGCCGGTACGACATCCGGTTCAGCACCGGCCCCAGCTCCTGAAGTGCCACCCCGACACCGCCGAGGCAGGACTCGACGTTCGTCACCCGCCGGTCGAGCGCCGCGTACCCCTCGCGCCACCCCTCCTCGGCGTCGAGGAGGTACGTACGAACGCACCGCGCGATATCGCTGTCGCGGAGGAGCATCGCGATGTTGAGTACGGCGCGGCGGGTGTGGAGGGTGAGGCTGGAACGCCTCTGTGGATAACTTCCGTCGCCCCCGGATGAGAGTGACATGTTGTCACTCTGATATTCGCGCAGGTCAGAGCCGCGCAGCACATGCAGTCCGTTCTCCGACAGCTCCGCGCGATGCCGCGCGGTCAACTGCCTGATGACGTCTGTGGATACTTCGAAGTAGCGGGCGACGCCCTCGGTCGTGACATGTACGCCGTCCGGCAGCAGCCGCAGAGCCTTGACCTTGTCGAGCGCCTCGACCCGCGCCATGACGCTGTCACGCATCGAGCGCGATTCGAGCAGAGCACCTTCGGGTGGCATGAGCATGCCTTCCATTCGTGAACCGTTGATGGCCGGCCCTCTCCCCGGGCTTCAGGGGCGGAGGTCGGCTCACGGTGGCTACTCACCCAATGACCGGTGCGGCTCTCCCGAACCGCCCCCGGCAATCCCCAGATTCACGAACGCTCGACGCTACGAACTCCAATTGCCTCCACGCACACGGAACAACGAGCCGATAAACGTACAGTTACGCGGTCACACGGCTCCCGAGCGGCCCTCACTCCTCGCCCGCGAGCGTCAGCGTCCGGAGCTTCTGGCCCGCGTACCAGGTCGCCGCCACCGAGACGCCCACCAGCAGGCTCACCGCCAGGGGCAGTCCGACGTCCGAGGTGATCGTGGAGCCCTCGCCGATCCGCTGGGCGAGTGCCAGCGCCCACTGCTGGACGCTGAGGGTCCGCGCGCCGGAGACCAGGCTGCCGAAGAGGGCCTCCCAGACGAGCGCGTAGACCAGGCCGATGACCACCGCGTGCCGGCTGACCGTACCGAGCAGCAGGAAGAGCGCGCTGTACGCGATCGACGCGACGAGCGCCGCCACCGTGTAGGCGATCGCGATCTGCTGCCCGTTGCCGTTGAGGATCCATCCGGCGATGAAGGTGGGGATCGCGGAGAAGCCCATGGTGACGGCGATCGCCACGATCAGCTTGGTGAAGATGATCGCCGACCGCTTCACCGGCTTGGAGAGCAGATAGACGATCGAACCGTCGTCGATCTCGGGACCGATCGCGCCCGTACCGGCGATCACACCGATCAGCGGGACCATCGTGGCGAGGGCGAAGCCGCCCAGCACCTCCGAGGCGACGTGGTCGTCGACGCCGTTGATCATCCGGACGGCGACGGCCATCACGATCAGCAGCGCGGGCAGTACGAAGAGGATCGCGGCCCGGCGCCTGCCGAGCAGGGCCCGGTAGGTGAGCCGGGCGACTGTGGGGTTGTACATGACGTCACAGCTCCTTTCAGGCCGCTCAGGCCGCTACGAGGTAGGAGAAGACCGACTCAAGGGATTCGTCCGACGGGGAGACCGTGAGCAGCCGGATGGAGTGCTCCCGGGCGACCTTCGGCAGCAGCTCGGTGAAGCGGCCGAAGTCGACGGCCTGGATACGCAGGGCGCCCTCGGCGAGGTCGACCTCGATGCCGGCCGTCGACGGGTCGGCGATCAGCGCGGCGGCGAGCGCGCGGTCGTCGCTGGACCGTACGAGATAGCGGTGCGGCCGGTCGGTCATCAGCCTGCGGATCTTGCGGAAGTCACCGGAGGCGGCGTGCCGGCCCGCCACGATCACCTCGATGTGCGAGGCGAGCTGCTCGACCTCCTCCAGGATGTGCGAGGAGAACAGGACCGTACGGCCCGTGGCGCCCATGCGCCGCAGCAGTTCCATGAGCTGCATGCGCTGGCGCGGGTCCATGCCGTTGAACGGCTCGTCGAGCAGCAGCACCGACGGGTCGTGGACCAGCGCGGACGCCATCTTGACCCGCTGGCGCATGCCCTTGCTGTACGTCCCGATCCTGCGGTCCTGCGCGTACTCCATCTCGACCGTGGCGAGGGCGGCGCGGGCCGCCTTGAGGCCCAGCCCGTGCAGTTCGGCGTTGGCGACGACGAATTCGAGGCCGGTGAGGAAGTCGTACATCCCCTCCCGCTCCGGCACGATGCCGATCTGCCGGTAGACGGACTCGTTGCGCCAGATCGGCGCTCCGTCGAGGGTGACGGCGCCCGTCGAAGGGGCGAGGAAGCCGGCCATCATGTTGATGAGGGTGGACTTGCCGGCGCCGTTGGGGCCGAGCAGACCGGTCACGCCGGGGCCGATCGTCATGGTCACGTCGTTGACGGCGACCACGTTCCCGAACCAGCGCGAGGTGTGCTCGATGTTGATGGTGGTCACAGCCCGACCTTCCGGTAACGGCTCATGAGGACGGCGTACGAGCCGGAGATGAGCGCGATGACGACCAGCAGATAGAGCACCCCGGCCCCGGCCGAGGGACCCGCACCCCCGGGGAAGGACGACGAGGCGCCCAGGAACGCGGTCTGCAGTCCGTCGATCAGTGTGATGGGGGAGAAGAGGCCGAGCCACTTGATGGCGCCGGCCTGGTCCGTGGCCGTGGCGATCCCTTGGAGGACGGAGACGGCGCCGTAGGAGATGGTCATTATTGCGATCACACCCGCGACCCCGAACCCGCGGCGCGGCGTGAGCGCGGCCACCACGAGGCCGAGTCCGCCGAAGAGGAGGGAGAGCACCGTCACCGACACCACTCCCTGGCCGAATCCCTTGGTCTGCTCGACGAAGTCCATGCCGGCGAGCAGAGAGCCGATGTAGAGGATGAGCAGCGGCACGCCGGTCAGTACGAGGAGGGCGGAGGCCATCGCGCCGAACTTCGCGAGGACGTAGTCGCCGCGCTCGATGGGGCGCGAGAAGTAGAGCGGGATGGACTTGAAGCGCAGATCGCGGGAGACGGACTGGGGCGCCTGCGCCGCGAGGTAGAGGCCGATGACCGCCTGGGTGAAGATCGCGTAGCGCGTGTAGTCCATCGGCAGGCTCTTGAGGTCCGTCGCGACGGCGACCGCCACGATGATCGCCGCGGGCAGGCACATCACCGCGAAGAGGATCATCGGCAGGACCTTGGACTTGGCCGAGCGGCCGAGTCCGTACGCGCCGCGCAGGGACTGCCAGTAGAGGGAGCGGCGGGCGTAGGCACGGCCGAGCCGGGCTCCTTCGTACGAGCGGTATCCGATGTTGTGGATCCGGCTGGCCCCGGTGTCGGCGGCGCCGTGGGTACCGGAACGGGCGTCGGTCTCAGCGCTCATCGCGGGCACCTCCCTTCTGCTGCTGCACTGCGTACGCCGCCTGACCGGCGCCCTGGTCCTGGTCCTGGTCCGCACGGTCCGTCTCGGCGGCCTGGTCCGCCTCGGCGGCCGACCGCGGCCGGAAGACCTCGGCGATGTGGTGGCGGCGCTGTTCCATCCGTACGAGCCCGAGGCCGAGCCCGGCGACCGTGTCGCGGACGATGTCGTACGTCTCCTCGCCCGTGGCCTCGATCAGCAGGATGTGGCCCGCGCCCGGCAGCCCGTCCTCCGTGCCCGCCTGGAGCGTGACCCCGGCGGCGGCGAGGGAGTCGCGCAGCGCCCGCGTTCCGTCGGGGTGCGTGTCCGTGTCGGTGACCTCGACCGCGAGGGTCGTGGTGATCTGGGTGAAGTCGCTGGTCGAGCTGGAGCGCAGCAGCCGCCCGCCGTCGATGACGACGACATGGTCACAGGTGCGTTCGAGTTCGCCCAGGAGGTGCGAGGTGACCAGCACGGAGATGCCGAAGTCGGTGTGGACACGGCGGATCAGGCCCAGCATCTCGTCGCGGCCGACCGGGTCGAGACCGTTGGTCGGCTCGTCGAGGAGGACCAGCTGCGGGTCGTGGACCAGCGCCTGGGCGAGCTTGACGCGCTGCTTCATGCCGGTGGAGTAGCCCCCGATGGGGCGGTAGCGCTCTTCGTAGAGGCCGACGTGGCGCAGGGTGTCGGCGGTCCGCTCGCGGGCCGCGGTCGGCGGCAGCCCGGACATGCGCGCCATGTGGACGACGAACTCGGTGGCCGAGACGTCCGGCGGCAGGCAGTCGTGCTCGGGCATGTATCCGACCCGCTCGCGGATGGCGCTGCCGCTGGTGGCGACGTCGAGCCCGAGCACGGCGGCCCGGCCCTCCGTCGCACGGGACAGGCCGAGCAAGATCTTGATCATGGTGGATTTGCCGGCTCCGTTGGCGCCCACCAGGCCGGTCACACCGGGCCCGATGTCCAGGGACAGCCGGTCGAGTGCGGTCACCCGGGGGTACCGCATGCTCAGGCTTTCGGTCGCGATCACAGTCGTCACATTCCGAAGGTAGTGGCGCGGGCCACAACGAGCGTCAGACTTGGCGCCTGTATCCGTGTCCGCCTCCAGTCGTACGGACCCGTAGGGGGGCATGCCCCTAGGAGGAGGGACAGGAGGCGAGGTGCGGGAGAGGGCGTCGTTGTCCACAGGGACGACGGGTCACTTGACGCGGCCGTCGGCCATTGCGACATTCGTCGGTGTCACGTTACGAACACGGAGCGCACACGGAGCGTGGCGGGCGGCGCGGTGCCGATCCACGGACGGACCGCCGGGTCGCGGGGATTCGGGGAGTCCGGCGCCTGGGGTATGCGGGCACGAAGGAGGCCGTATGAAGGACGAGGACCGCGCAGGTGACGAGGACCGTGCGGGTGAGAGCTACCGCGCGGGTGACGGGTACCGCGCAGGTGACGGGTACCGCGAGCGCCGGGTGCGGTCCGGCGGGGTCGAGCTGTGCGTCGCCGAACGGGGCGACCCGGCGCGCCCCGTGGTGGTGCTCGTGCACGGCTACCCGGACACCAAGGAGGTCTGGTCGGAGGTGGCCGAGCGCCTCGCGGAGCGGTTCCATGTGGTGCTGTACGACGTACGGGGGCACGGCCGGTCGACGGCGCCGGTCCCGCTGCGCGGGGGCTTCACCCTGGAGAAGCTGACGGACGACTTCCTGGCGGTCGCCGACGCGGTGAGCCCGCACCGGCCGGTCCATCTCGTGGGCCACGACTGGGGTTCCGTACAGTCCTGGGAGTTCGTCACCGTGGCCAGGACCGCGGGCCGTATCGCCTCGTTCACCTCCCTGTCGGGCCCGTCCCTGGATCATCTCGGGCACTGGATCAGGGAGCGGGCCGAGCACCCCTCCCCCCGCCGGGTCGGTGAGCTCCTCGGCCAGAGCGCCAGGTCCTGGTACATCTACGCGCTGCACACCCCCGTCCTGCCGGAACTGGCCTGGCGCGGGCCGCTCGGCAGACGGTGGCCCGGGGCGGTGCGGCGGATCGAGAAGCTGTCCGGCGAGGGCTATCCGGCCCCCTCGCTGCCGCGGGACGCGGCACACGGGGTCTGGCTCTACCGGGACAACATCCGCCCCCGGCTGCGCCGGCCGCGTACGGACGCCTACGCGTCCGTACCGGTGCAGCTCATCACTCCGGCCGACGACGTCTTCCTCTCCGAGCGGCTCTACGACGATCTGGAACGGTGGGCTCCCCGGCTCGTACGGCGCACGCTGCCCGCCAAGCACTGGGTTCCGCGCACCCGCCCCGACCAACTGGCCTCCTGGATCACCGACTTCGTGCTCGCGCAGGAGGAGGGCGAGCCCCGCTCCGCGGCCGGCACGCCGAGCGGCCCGTACGCGGAGCGCTTCGGCGGACAGCTCGTCCTGGTCACGGGCGCGGCCGGCGGGATCGGCCGGGCGGTGGCCTTCGCGTTCGCCGAGGCGGGCGCCCGGGTCGTGGCGGTCGACCGGGACGGCGACGGCGCGGCCAGGACCGCCGAGCTGGCTGGCCTGATCGGCGCCCCGGACGCCTGGAGCGAGTGCGTCGATGTCGGCGACGGTCCGGCCATGGAGCGGCTCGCGGAGAAGGTCGCGGCGGAGTACGGCACGGTCGACGTCCTGGTGAACAACGCGGGCATCGGAGTGTCGGGCGCCTTCCTCGACACCACCGCCGAGGAGTGGAAGGAGGTCCTGGACACCAACCTGTGGGGCGTCATCCACGGCTGCCGGCTGTTCGGCGGGCAGATGGCGGCGCGCGGGCAGGGCGGTCACATCGTCAACACCGCTTCCGCGGCCGCCTATCAGCCCTCCCGGGTACTGAGCGCGTACGCCACGTCCAAGGCCGCGGTGCTCATGCTCAGCGAGTGCCTGCGTGCCGAACTGGCCGCGAAGTCCATCGGGGTGACCGCGGTCTGCCCCGGCTTCGTCGACACCGGCATCACCTCCACCGCGCACTTCACCGGTGTCTCCGCCGGGGAGGAGGACCGGCTCAGGAAGAAGACCGCCCGGCTGTACGGGATGCGTGGCTACCCGCCCGAGAAGGTCGCCGACGCCGTGCTGCGCGCCGTTGTCCGCAACCAGGCCGTCGTGCCCGTCACCCCGGAGGCCCGCGGCGCGCGGATCCTGGGGCGGATCGCGCCGCGGGCGCGGCGCGCCGTCGCCCGGGTCGAGCCGCGGCTGTGAGCGCCGCGGGACGGTAACGAGGGCGCCGGGCATGGGTTTTGGGTGTCCCCAGCGCAATCAACGGACAGAGAAGCTTTATTGCTCAAACAGGATGAAAAGACCCGCCCGTTGTCCACAGATTCGCCAAATAGCCTGTGGATAAGTCGAATTGACTGTGGATCAAACCTGTGAACCATGACGAGTTGAAAATCCTGTGGCGGCACCTCGGCGCAGGCGGGCACGCTGGCCGGATGCACAACGAACCCGAGAGGGCGGGCCGCACATACCCGACGGACCGCCCGGAGCCGCCCCGCGTACCCGACGAACGACGCACCGTGAAGGTGTCGAAATACCTCTCCAAACACCTGCGCCACCAGCCGCAACGGATCGGGCTCACCCTCGACCCGAACGGCTGGGTGGCGGTCGACGAACTGATCCGCGCGGCCGGCGCCCACGGCTTCCGGTTCAGCCGTGCCGAACTCGACCATGTGGTCGCCGTCAACGACAAACGCCGTTTCACCATCGAGAGCGCGGACGGCGAAGGCCCGGGCGACCGGATTCGGGCCAACCAGGGGCACACCGTCGCCGTCGATCTGGAGCTGGCACCGGCGGAGCCGCCCGCGTACCTCTACCACGGCACCGTCCCGCGCGCCCTGGACGCGATCCGGGCCGAGGGCCTGCGCCCCATGGCCCGGCACCATGTCCATCTCTCGGCGGACCGCGCGACCGCGACCCGCGTCGGGGCCCGGCGGGGCCGGCCCGTCGTGCTGGCGGTGGACGCGGGGGCGATGCACCGTGCCGGACTGATCTTCCACATCAGCGCGAACGGCGTCTGGCTCACCGACTCCGTGCCCCCGCGCTACCTGCGTTTCCCCGGCTGACGCGGCTGGACTCGTGTTCAGGGACGGAGCTGAGCCAGTGCCTCCGTGCCGATCCGCTCGAACACCCGCTGGTCGGCAGCGAAATCCGAGTCCGGGATGGGCGCGTGCACCGCGATCTCCGTGATCCCCAGCTCGAAGTGGCGCCCCGCGAAGTCCACGAACGCGTCCAGCGACTCCATCGGCCCGTTCCGGTCCGGCGTGAAGCCGGTCAGCAGGACCTTCTCCACCTCCGACACCTTCCGTCCGATCTCCGCGCACGCCGCGCCGAGCCGCTCGATCTGCCCGCCGATGGCCGCCCGCGACTCCTCGGGCGTGCCCGCCTCGAACAGCTTCGGGTCCCCCGTCGTCACCCACGCCTGACCGTGCCGGGCGGCGAGCCGCAGCCCGCGCGGCCCGGTCGCCGCCACCGCGAACGGCAGCCGGGGCCGCTGCACACACCCCGGGATGCCCCGGGCCTCGACCGCCGAGTAGAACGTCCCCTCGTACGTCACGGAGTCCTCGGTCAGCAGCCGGTCGAGCAGCGGTACGAACTCGGCGAACCGGTCGGCACGCTCACGCGGCGACCACGGCTCCTGGCCGAGCGCGGTGGCGTCGAACCCCGTGCCGCCCGCACCGATCCCCAGCGTGATCCGGCCGTTCGACACGTCGTCGAGCGTGAGCAGATCCTTGGCGAGCGTCACCGGATGCCGGAAGTTCGGCGAGGTCACGAGCGTGCCGAGGCGGATCCGCTCGGTCGCGGCGGCAGCAGCCGTGAGGGTGGGGACCGCCCCGAACCACGGGCCGTCGCGGAAGGTCCGCCAGGACAAGTGGTCGTAGGTGTAGGCAGTGTGGAAGCCCAGCCGCTCGGCGCGCAGCCACTCGTCGCGGCCACCGTCGTGCCAGCGACGGACGGGAAGAATCACGGTACTCAGACGCATGACGGCGACGATACGGGTCGGTCCGGATCCAGGTCGGCCCGGGCGACACCGTACGGGTCCAGGTCGCCCCAGGCGCCACCGGTACGGGTCCAGGTCGCCCCAGGCGCCAGCGGTACGGGTCCAGGTTGCCCCGGGCGACACCGGCACAGGTACAGGTCGGCCCGGACGACACCGGCCGAGGCGCGGACCTCTGTCCGTGGTCGGCTCAAACGTGCGCCCCTCCGCCCGCCCGTGCGCGGCCGTGCGTGAGAATGGCCCCGTGACCTCGCCCCGTGGATCCGCTCCCGCACCCGACGCCTCCCCGCTTCCCGCCCGGCCCCGGCTCATCGCCACGGATCTGGACGGAACGTTGCTGCACAGCGACAAGTCCGTCTCGGACCGTACGATCGCCGCGCTCGAAGCCGCCGAGGAGGCCGGTATCGAGGTCTTCTTCGTCACCGGCCGGCCCGCCCGCTGGATGGATGTCGTCAGCGCCCATGTCCACGGCCACGGCATGGCGATCTGCGCCAACGGCGCCGCGGTCGTCGATCTGCACTCCGACGGCAAGCTGCTCATGGCCCGCCCGCTGGACCGGGCGACCGCCCTGGGCGTCGTCGGGGCGCTGCGCGACGCCGCCCCCGGGACGACCTTCGCGGTCGAGCAGACCACCGGGATCAACTACGAGCCGGCGTACCCGACCTTCTCCCAGGACCCGGGCGCCACGATCGCCACCGCGGAGAAGCTCCTGCGGGCCGAGGAGACCGACGACGGCTCCGCCCCCGTACTGAAGCTGCTCGCCCACCACCCCGAGCTGACCCCGGACGGCTTCCTCGCCCTGGCCCGTACGGTCGCGGGGGACCACGCCACCCTCACCCGCTCCAGCCCGACCGCGCTCCTGGAGATCAGCGGCCTGGGCGTGAGCAAGGCGAGCACGCTCGCCCTCTGCTGCGCCGAGCGCTCCATCTCCTCCGACGAGGTCGTCGCCTTCGGGGACATGCCCAACGACCTGGAGATGCTGACCTGGGCGGGCACGTCGTACGCGATGGGCAACGCCCACCCGGACGTGCTGGCCGCCGCGTCCGGCCGTACGGTCACCAACGACGAGGACGGCGTCGCGGTCGTCATCGAGCAGATCCTCGCGCGGCTCTGAGACGGACGGGCGGCCACCCCCTCTCACCAGGCTCCCCACCACCGCCACCGCCACCGCTCCGCTACGGGCGGCTCACAACGGCACCTCCCAGATCACCGTGGCGCCTACCGCACCTCCCGCCTCTTCTTCTCCCGCCTCTCCCCCTTCACCCGTGTCTCGGCCGAGCCCCGGCTCGGACCAGCTCGCCCCGCCCAGCGACTCCGCCCGCCGCCGGAGGTTGCGCAGCCCGCTGCGCCGTCCTCCGGCCGGGATGCCCACGCCGTCGTCCGCGACGGTCAGCCGCACCGCCCTCCTCCCGTCGGCGAGCTGTGCCGTCGCGTCCACGACCACCTCGATACGGGACGCGCGCGCGTGCCGGAAGGCATTGGAAAGGGCCTCCCGGAGCGCGGCGATGAGGTTCTTCCCGTACGGCTCGCCCACAGCCGCGTCGATCGGGCCGACGAAGCGGTACGTAGGGGTGAAGCCGAGCGGCACCGCCGCCATGTTGATCTCCCGCAGAACCCGCGTCCGTACCCCCGACAGTGCCTCCGCGGGGCCCTGCTGGAGGGCGAAGATGGCGGCGCGGATCTCCTGGATCGTCACGTCCAGCGCCTCGACGGCCTGGTCGATGCCCTGGTGGACCTCCGGCGCCACCGTGCCGCGCTGGGCGCTCTCCAGCATCATCCCGGTGGCGTGCAGCCGCTGGATCACCAGGTCGTGGAGGTCACGGGCGATCCGGTCACGGTCCTGCAGGACCGCCAGCCGCTCCCGGTCGTGCTGCGCCCCGGCCATCATCAGCGCCAGCGCCGCCTGCGAGGCGAACTGGCCCGCCAGTGTCCGCTCCCGCTCGCCGAACGGGACCGCACCCCGTTCGCGCGGCATGACCAGCGCGCCGAGCACCCTGCCGTCGGTGCGCAGCGGCAGCAGCATGATCGGGCCGTACAGCGAGGCCATCTCGGTGATCACGCGCGGATCGCTGCGGGCGTCCTCGACGATGACGGCCTCGCCCGCCAGCAGGGCCGCGGCGGCGGGGCTCTCGGCCGGGATGAGGTAGCCGGGCCTGACACGGGGGCGATCGGCGGAGACGGCGACGACCTCCAGTTCGCCGTTGGGCGTACGGAGCATCACCGAGGCCATCGCCGCGTCCGAGAGGCGGCGGGCCTGTTCCGCGACGATGTTGAGCGCGTCCTCGGTGGAGCCGCCGGAGAGGAGCGCGGTGGTGACGGCGACCGAGCCGTCGATCCACCGTTCGCGCTGCCGGGCCGCCTCGTACAGCCGGGCGTTGCCGATGGCGATGCCCGCCTCGGTGGCCAGGACGCGCACCATGTGGAGGTCGTGGTCGGTGAACTCCGCGGGCCGCTGCTCCGCGGGCTCCGTTCCGTCGGCCTCGGTTCCGCCGGACTTCCCGGCGCTTGACTTCCCGGTGCCGGACTTCCCACTGCCGGTCTTCTCCGCGAGATAGAAGTTCCCGTAGACCTCGCCCTGGCCCCGGACCGGGACCCCGAGGAACGTGCGCATCGGGGGATGTCCCGGCGGGAATCCGGCCGCGCGCGGGTCCTTCGTCAGATCGGCGAGCCGGATCGCCTCAGGATGGCTGATCAGCGCACCGAGGAGTCCGGTATGCCCGTCGGGACGGTGACCGATACGCCGGGCCGTGTCCGCGTCGACCCCGTACGTGACGAAGTCCGAGAGCCCGTCGCCCAGTTCGTCGACGACACCGATCGCGGCGTACCGGGCGCCGACGAGTTCGGCAGCGGTCGAGCAGATCCGGTCGAGTGTGGCGTGCAGGCCGCGCCCCGCGCCGACGGAGCACATCGCCTCCAGAAGCTGGGGGACCCGCGCGGTGGTCTCGGCGGAGAGCCCTTCCAGACTCGCGGCCGCGCGGGTGGCCGCTTCCAGGGGGTCGAGCGGATCCAGCGGGTCCGGGTGTTCGGGCTCTTCCATGGACCCGAGAGTAATAAGGGCTATTTCACACCGAAAGTCGGATTTCCCGCTCCGTGGCGCCGTCGGCCTGCGCCGCCGCGGTCGCGCCGAGCAGATCGCCGGCCCTCTCCCGCTCCAGCATCTGCCGCAGCGGTCCCTCGACGGCGGCGAGTTCACCGTACGGACCACGCTGTACGGTGCGGCCTTCGTCGAGCACGATCACCTCGTCGACCGCTTCGAGTCCCCGCAGCCGGTGGGTGATGAGCAGCGTCGTCCGCCCCTCGGTCGCCGCGAGAAGATCGGCGGTCAGCGCGTCGGCCGTCGCCAGGTCGAGGTGTTCGGCGGGCTCGTCGAGGAGCAGTACGGGGAAGTCCGCGAGGAGCGCGCGGGCCAGCGCGAGTCGCTGGCGCTGGCCGCCGGAGAGCCGGGCACCGTGCTCGCCGACGAGGGTGTCGAGCCCGGCGGGCAGCGCGTCGACCCAGTCGAGCAGCCGCGCGCGGCGCAGCGCGTCCCGCAGGTCGTCCTCGTCCGCGTCCGTCCGGGCGAGCCGGAGGTTCTCCCGGACGGAGCTGTCGAAGAGGTGGGCGTCCTGGGCGCAGAGCCCGACAAGGCGCCGTACGGTGTCCCCGTCGAGCGCGGCCAGATCCGTACCGCCACCCGTGCCCCCACCCGTACCGCCACCCGTGCCACCGAGGCGGCAGCTGCCCTCGCGGGCGTCGAGGAAGCGCAGCAGCACCTGGGCGAGCGTGGTCTTGCCCGAGCCCGAGGGTCCGACGACAGCGACGCGCTTCCCGGCGGTCAGCGTCAGGTCGAAGCCCGCGAGCGCGTCCCGCCGCTGCCCCGGGTACCGCGCCGACAGCCCGCGCACCTCCAGCGGGAAGGGCGATCCGGGCGCGGGCGCGGGCCGTTCCGGCTCCCGTACGGGGACGGGCGCGTCCAGCACTTCGCACACCCGCTCGGCGCTGCGGCGGGCCCGCTGCCGGTGGAGCACGGCGAGCGGCAGCCCGGTGACGGCCTCGAACGCGGCGAGCGGGGTCAGCACGATCACGGCCAGCTCGATGCCCGCGAGTCGCCCCGCGTGCACGGCCTGGACGCCCAGGAACGCGGCGGCTGCCACGGTCACGCCGCAGATCAGCGCGGTGAGTCCGGCGCCGAGCGCCTGGGCGCCCGCGCTGCGCGAGGCGATCGACGTCAGCGTCGCGTCGGCCGCGCGCACCCGGCGCAGCCGGCCGCGCAGCGCGCCCGCGACGGTCAGCTCGGCGGTGCCCCGGAGCAGATCGACGGCCTGGGTGGCCAGCAGCCCGCGCGCCGGGGCCAGTTGCCGCTCGGTGCGGCGGGCGCAGACGCCGCTCAGCAGCGGTACGCCGGCTCCGGCGGCGAGCAGCCCGACCGCCAGGGCGGCGCCCGCCTCGGGCAGCAGCCAGGCGGTGAAGCCGACGGCGCCCAGGGAGACGAGCAGGGCGGTGCCGGCCGGGAGCAGCCAGCGGAGCCAGTAGTCCTGGAGTTCGTCCACGTCCGCGACGAGCCGGGACAGCAGATCACCGCGCCGCGTGGCATGCAGCCCGGCGGGCGCGATGCGTTCCAGCCGCCGGTACACGGAGACCCGGAGATCCGCGAGCATCCTGAGCACCGCGTCGTGCGAGACGAGGCGCTCGGCGTACCGGAACACGGCCCGGCCGATACCGAAGGCACGGGTCGCGGTGACCGCGATCATGAGATAGAGCACCGGGGGCTGCTCGGAGGCGCGTGAGATCAGCCAGCCGGAGACGGCCATGAGGCCGACGGCCGAGCCGAGGGCGCAGCTGCCGAGGACCAGGGCCAGCACGAAGCGGCCCCTCAGCGCCCCGGCGGCGTCCCGCATCCGGGCGAGCGGACTCCTGGCCCCGAGCGCCGCGCCGCCGACCGCCGTCCTCTCCGCCTGCTCACCTCCGGGGACGAGATCGGCCGTACGCACAGCCTCCCCGGCCGGGCCGGCCGGCTCCCCCGCCGACGGGTCCAGCAGCGCCGCGCGTTCGCGCAGCTCCACCGCGGAGACGCCGTCCGAGGACACCGCCGTCTCCGTACGCCCCGGCTGCGCGGCCCCTTCCGACAGCGCGGCTCCTTCCGGCCCTTCCGACCGCTCCGGGAGGGCGACCACCCGGTCCGCCACCGCGAGCAGCGCCGGCCGGTGGACGACCAGGAGGACCGTACGGCCCGCCGCCAGCCGCCGTACCGCCTCGACGATGCCCGCCTCCGTCTCGCCGTCGAGCGCCGCGGTGGGCTCGTCCAGGAGCAGCAGCGGCCGGTCGGCGAGAAAGGCCCGGGCCAGCGCGAGCCGCTGGCGCTGACCGGCCGAGAGACCGGCACCGTCCTCGCCGAGCACGGTCTCCGCACCGTGGGGGAGCGCCGACACGAAGTCGTACGCACCCGCGTCCCGCAACGCGGTGACCAGGGCCGTGTCGTCCGCGTCGGGACGGGCCAGCCGTACGTTCTCGGCGATCGTCCCGGCGAAGAGGTACGGCTGCTGGGGCACCCAGGCGATGGTCTCGTGCCAGCGCTCCGGGTCGAGGGAGGCGAGATCCCGGCCGTTCACCCGTACCCGGCCCTCGTCCGGTACGGCGAAGCCGAGCACCGTGTGGAGCAGCGTGGTCTTCCCGACGCCGCTCGGACCGACCAGGGCGACGGTCTCCCCCGGCTCGACCGCCAGGGTGACCGCGTCCAGCGAGGGTTCCGTACGGCCCTGGTGGCGGACCGTCACCCCCTCCAGCTCCAGCCGCGGCGTGCCCGGTGTCCCCGCCGTGTGCGGCACCGTTTCCGTACCGCGCGCGGCGGGCTCCGTCTCCAGGACCGCGAAGATCTCCTCGGCGGCGGAGAGCCCTTCGGCCGCCGCGTGGTACTGCGCCCCGACCTGCCGGATCGGCAGATACGCCTCGGGCGCGAGCACGAGCACCACCAGCCCGGTGTACAGATCGAGGTCGCCGTGGACGAGCCGCATCCCGATGCCGACAGCGACCAGCGCCACCGAGAGCGTCGAGAGCAGTTCCAGCGCGAACGACGACAGGAAGGCGATCCGCAGGGTGCGCAGGGTGGCCCGGCGGTACTCGGAGGTGATCGTACGGATCGACTCGGCCTGGGCCTTGGCACGGCCGAAGACCTTGAGGGTCGGCAGCCCGGCGACCACGTCCAGGAAGTGGCCGGACAACCGGGACAGCAGCCGCCACTGCCGGTCCATCCGGGACTGTGTCGCCCAGCCGATGAGGATCATGAACATCGGGATGAGTGGCAGCGTCACGACGATCACCGCCGCCGAGACCCAGTCCTCGGTGACGATGCGCGCGAGCACCGCCACGGGGACGACCACCGCGAGCCCGAGCTGGGGCAGATAGCGCGCGAAGTAGTCGTCCAGCGCGTCGATCCCCCGGGTGGCCAGCGCGACCAGCGAACCGATGCGCCGGCCGCCCGGCCGGGCGGGCCCGAGCGCGGCCGCCCGCTCCAGCAGCCGACCGCGCAGTTCGGACTTGACCGCCGCGCTCGCCCGGTGGGCCGCCAGCTCCGTCAGCCAGGAGACCAGGGCGCGCCCGACGGCTACGGCCGCGAGCAGCAGCAGGGGGGTACGCAGGTCGGAGGCGTCGTACCCGCGCTCGAACGCACCGACCACCACCTCGGCGATCAGCATCGCCTGGGCGATCACCAGCGCCGCCCCCGCCGCCCCGAGCGCCACCACGGCCACCAGGAAGAGACGGGTGGCGCGGGCGTACCGGAGCAGACGCGGATCGATTGGTTTCACGTGAAACACCCACTTCCGCCGCTACGACCGCGGCCGCTACGACTACTCCTGCGACGCCTGCTGCCACCCACTGCCGAACCCCCGTTACGCGTCGGCGACGGGCCGCGCATCGGCGACGTGCGGCGCGTCCGCGATGTGCTGCGTCCCGATCCGCTTGCGGAACACCCAGTATGTCCAGCCCTGGTAGAGCAGCACGACGGGTGTCGCGATCCCCGCGCACCAGGTCATGATCGTCAAGGTGTACGGGGTGGAGGCGGCGTTCGTCACCGTCAGGTTCCACGCCTCGTTCAGCGAGGACGGCATGACGTTCGGGAACAGCGTCAGGAAGAGCATCGCGACCACCGCGACGACGGTCACCCCGGAGAAGGTGAAGGACCAGCCCTCACGCCCCGCCGCGACGGCCCCGACCGCGGTCACCAGCGCGGCCACGGCGACGACCGCCGCGACCAGGCTCGCCCCGTCACCGTTGTCCGCCTGCGTCCAGGCCAGGAAGCCGAGCGCCAGCACGGCGGTGACGGCGCCCAGGCCGAGTGCCAGCCTCCTGGCCCTGACCCGGATGTCCCCCACCGTCTTGAGCGCGGCGAACACCGTGCCGTGGAAGGTGAAGAGGGCGAGCGTCACCAGCGCACCGAGCAGCGCGTACGGGTTCAGCAGATCCGCGAGGTTGCCCGCGTACTCCATGTCCGCGTCGATCTTCACGCCCTGCACGATGTTGGCGAAGACGAAGCCCCACATGAGGGAGGGGATCAGGGAGGTCCAGAAGATGGTGTGCTCCCAGTTGCGCTGCCACCTCTCCTCGGGCCGCTTGGACCGGTACTCGAAGGCGACCCCGCGCAGGATCAGACAGACCAGGATGAGCAGGAACGGCAGGTAGAAGCCGGAGAAGAGGGTGGCGTACCAGTCGGGGAAGGCGGCGAACGTGGCTCCGGCGGCGCTCAGCAGCCAGACCTCGTTGCCGTCCCAGACGGGACCGATGGTGTTGATGAGGACCCGGCGCTCCTTGCGGTCGCGGGCCAGCAGCTTGGTCAGGACCCCGATGCCGAAGTCGAATCCTTCGAGGAAGAAGTAGCCGGTCCAGAGGACGGCGATCAGCACGAACCAGACGTCGTGAAGGTGCATAGCTCCTCAACTCCTCAGTACGAGAAGGCCATCGGCCGGTCGGCGTCCGCGTGGTCGCCGCCGATCTTGGTGGGCGGATTGAGGTCGTCCTCCGTGAGCTCCGGCGGTCCGGCCTTCACGTACTTCACGAGCAGCTTGACCTCGACGACCGCGAGGACCGCGTACAGCAGGGTGAAGACGATCATCGAGGCGATCACCTCGCCCTGGGAGACGCCGGGGGAGACGGCATCCGCGGTGCGCAGGACTCCGTACACCACCCAGGGCTGCCGGCCCGTCTCGGTGAAGATCCAGCCCCAGGAGTTGGCGATCAGCGGGAAGAGCAGCGTCCAGAGGGCGGTGATCCAGTACCACTTGGCGAACCTGGGACTGAGCGCCTTGTTGCGGAAGAGGACGAGGTGCGGGACTTCGTCCTCGCCGGTCCGCAGGGCGGGCGGCAGCAGGAACTTCCTGCGGGTGAGCCAGAGTCCGAGCAGGCCGAGGCCGAAGGACGCCATGCCGAAGCCGATCATCCAGCGGAAGGACCAGTAGGCGACGGGAATGTTGGGCCGGTAGTCGCCGGGGCCGTACTTCTCCTGTTCGGCCTTGTTGATGTCGTTGATACCGGGGACGTGCGAGGTGAAGTCGCTGTTGGCGAGGAAGGAGAGCAGTCCGGGGATCTCGATGGCGACCTTGTTGTGGCCCTTGTCGACGTCTCCGTAGGCGAACACCGAGAACGGTGCGGGTCCCTCGCCGTCCCACAGCGCCTCGGCGGCGGCCATCTTCATCGGCTGCTGCTTGTACATGACCTTGCCGAGCGTGTCGCCGCTGACGGCGGTGAGCATGCCCGCGACGACGACGGTGATCAGACCGAGGCGCAGTGAGGTGCGCATCACAGGGATGTGCTTCTTGCGCAGGAGATGGAAGGACGCGATGCCGACCATGAAGGCACCGCCGACGAGGAACGCGGCGGTCATGGTGTGGAAGAACTGGGTGAGCGCCGTGTCCTGGGTGAGAACCCGCCAGAAGTCGGTGAGCTCGGCCCGTCCCGCTTCCTTGTTGATCCGGTAGCCGACCGGGTGCTGCATCCAGGAGTTGGCCGCCAGGATGAAGTACGCGGAGAGAACAGTGCCGATCGAGACCATCCACATGCAGGCCAGGTGGATCTTCTTCGGCAGCTTGTCCCAGCCGAAGATCCACAGCCCGATGAAGGTGGACTCGAAGAAGAAGGCGATCAGCGCCTCGAAGGCGAGCGGGGCGCCGAAGACATCGCCGACGAAGCGCGAGTAGTCGGACCAGTTCATGCCGAACTGGAACTCCTGCACGATGCCGGTGACCACACCCATCGCGATGTTGATCAGGAACAGCTTGCCCCAGAACTTGGTGGCCCTGAGGTACTTCGGGTTCTCCGTGCGGACCCACGCGGTCTGCAACCCGGCGGTGAGCGCGGCGAGCGAGATCGTCAGGGGGACGAAGAGGAAGTGGTAGACGGTCGTGATGCCGAACTGCCAGCGCGCCAGGGTCTCCGGCGCCAGAGCGAGATCCACGTCTTCTCTCCTTACGTCAAGCCTGTCCGTCCCTTTTGACCGGGGCGTAACGCCTGGAACCGGACGAGCTTGTGAACGCGTTCACATTCACAAGCATTATGTCGCACAAGTCTTCCGGATCTTCGCGGGGGGGGTCCCTCAAGGAACGAGTGCCGCTGACCTCAAGGAGCGAGCCCCGTCGCCCCCACGGAACGAGCAATGCCACCCCCACGCCGAGAGCGCCGACTCCCCGAAACGCTCCTCCCTCGGCGCCGACACACGTCAGGGGTGACCTCATAAAGGTCACCCCTGAAATCCACGTTCGAATGAAACGCGTGTTCGAAAAGACACGGAAGCCGGGCTAGAGCTCCTTGCGGAACGCCCCCGCCGTCCGGAGGAAGAGGTCGTTGGCCTCGTGCTCGCCGATCGTGATCCGTACACCCTCCCCCGCGAAGGGCCGTACGACCACACCCGCCGCCTCGCACGCCGCCGCGAAGGCCGACGTCCGCTCGCCGAGCCGCAGCCAGACGAAGTTGGCCTGCGTCACGGGCACCGTCCACCCCTGGCCGACCAGGCCCTCGTACACCCGCTCGCGCTCCGCGACGAGCGATCCGACCCGTCCCAGCAGCTCGTCCTCGGCGCGCAGCGAGGCCACCGCCGCCTCCTGTGCGATCTGGCTCACGCCGAAGGGGACCGCCGTCTTCCGCAGCGCGGTGGCGACCGGCTCGTGCGCGATCGCGAATCCGACCCGCAGCCCGGCCAGCCCGTACGCCTTGGAGAAGGTGCGCAGCACCGCCACATTCGGGCGGTCGCGGTAGATCTCGACACCGTCCGGCACCGCGGTATCCCTGTTGAACTCGCGGTACGCCTCGTCCAGCACCACCAGCACATCGCCGGGCACCCGGTCGAGGAATCGTTCCAGCTCGGCCCGGCGCAGCACTGTGCCGGTCGGGTTGTTGGGGTTGCAGACGAAAATCAGCCGGGTCCGGTCGGTGATCGCCTCGGCCATCGCGTCCAGATCGTGCACATCGCCCGGCGTCAGCGGCACCTGTACGGCGGTCGCCCCCGAGATCTGTGTGATGATCGGGTACGCCTCGAAGGAGCGCCAGGCATAGATGACCTCGTCGCCGGGCCCCGCCGTGGCCTGGAGAAGCTGCTGTGCGACGCCCACGGAACCGGTGCCGGTCGCGAGGTGCGGGACAGGCACCCCGAACCGGTCGGCCAGCTCGTTCATCAGCCCGGTACAGGCCATGTCGGGATAGCGGTTGAAGGCCCCGGCGGCCGAGATCGCCTGCTCCATCACCCCGGGCAGCGGGGGGTAAGGGTTCTCGTTGGAGGACAGCTTGTACGCGACGGGCCCGTCCGACGCGGCCGGCCTGCCCGGCTTGTACGTCGGAATGCCGTCCAGCTCGGCGCGCAGCTTGGGGCTCGTCTCGCTCACCGCGGGTCCTCCTCGGCCGTTCATCCGGTGGGCGCCCGGTCCTGCACCGTCCGGGCGCCTTCAATGCTGCTCACCTTATGAGGATTGACGGCCGCCGCGGACGCCGGGCGCCCGGAAAAGGACGCAGGCTCCGGAAAACAGGGGGGAGCACTTACGTCCCTCCCGAGCGCCGGTGGCTCACGCCGTGGCGCGCATCCCTCGTAGAGGTGAGTTGAGACCTCTTCGAAACATGGGCCTCTCAACAGGTCCAGACCGCTCCTTACATAGGAGACCATGGCAGTAACGATTAACTCCCTTGTGTTCCAAGGAGGTTGGCCTTGGTCTGTCTTGCAGAAACGTGCCTGCTGCCGGGTGCATATGCGACCGGCCCCACCGCCCGATCGAGCCCTACTATCGGCTCGCCATGACAGCAGCAGGGAAACACCAGGTGAGCCGGACGGACACAACCCGCCGGGGAAGCCGGCAGAGTCGGGCGGGCATCCGGGACGTCGCCGCCGCAGCCGGTGTCTCCATCACGACTGTCTCGGACGCGCTCAACGGCAAGGGACGGTTACCCGACGCCACCCGGAGCCATGTCCGAGAAGTAGCGGAGCGCCTCGGCTACCGCCCGTCCGCCGCCGCCCGAACCCTCCGTACCGGCAAGTCGGGGCTCATCGGCCTGACCGTGACCACGTACGGGGATGAACCTTTCACCTTCACCGAGTTCGCCTACTTCGCCGAGATGGCGAGGGCCGCGACCTCCGCCGCCCTCGCCCGCGGCTACGCCCTCGTCATCCTCCCCGCCACCTCCCGCCACGACGTCTGGGCGAACGTCGCCCTCGACGGCACCGTGGTCATCGACCCCTCCGACCACGATCCCGTCGTCGCCGAACTCGTCCGCCAGGGCCTTCCCGTCGTCTCCGACGGCCGGCCCGCGGGCACCCTTCCCGTCACCGCCTGGGTCGACAACGACCACGAGGCGGCCGTCCTCGACCTGCTCGACCATCTCGCCGACGCCGGAGCCCGCCGTATCGGGCTGCTCACCGGCACCACCACGGACACCTACACCCGGCTCTCCACCACGGCGTACCTGCACTGGTGCGAGCGCGTCGGCCAGGATCCGGTCTACGAGTCCTACCCCGCCCACGACCCGTGCGCCGGGGCCGTCGCCGCCGACCGGCTGCTGGCCCGCCCGGACCGCCCGGACGCCGTCTACGGGCTCTTCGACCCCAACGGCACCGATCTGCTCGCCGCCGCCCGGCGGTACGGGCTGCGGGTACCGGAGGACCTGCTGATCGTCTGCTGCAGCGAGTCCACGGTGTACGCCTCCACCGAACCGCCCGTCACCACGCTCTCGCTGAAGCCGCGCCGGATCGGCACCGCCGTCATCCAGCTCCTCATCGACGCCATCGAGGGGATCGAGGCCGACCGGCCGGTCGAGCAGGTGATACCGACCGAACTGATCATCAGGACCTCCTCACAGCGCCGCCCGCCGCGCACCACGGTCAGCGCTCCCCGCTCACCGGCGGGCGACTGACCGCCGCCGTAGGCGACGCGTGCGCCACGGCCGTGCCGGTACGGGGCCGGCCCCGCCGGTTCCGTACCGCCTCCGTACCGGCGCCGTACGGAACCGGTACGGAGGCGGTACGAAAGCGGGACGCGATCGCCCGCGGCCCGGCGATTCGGGGCCGTACGACGCCTCTCGGCGCCCCGCGGCACCATGCGGCCCGCGGATCCCGGCGCCCGGCCGAACGGTCGGACCTTCCGCATTTCGGGCGATCGGCGAGAAAACAGCCGCCGAACCGGCGGTACGATTCGATTCACCACCCCTGGTGCGTCGCAGAGGCCCGAGGTCATTCCTATGATGGGCGCACGACACCACGGACCTTCCCTTTTCCGCCGACGGACTCACTCCGTCCGGCAGGGCGGCGGGGCCGAGAGGTGTATTGCGGCACGACGGTGGTGGAGGGGTCGATGACACAGGGGGCCGGTCAGGGACCCGCGGTGCGGACGGCGACGTTGCGCGACTTCCGGGTGCCGCCGTACGCGCAGGTTCCCGTGCAGTCCGCACAGCCAGGGCAGGCCGGGCAGCCGGTCCGACCCGGGCAGCAGGAACCGGCCGGCACCGCGTCCGGCGGGCCCGGGCGGCCCCCCGTCGGCGCGCCGGAGCAGCCGGTCGCCGGAGCGGCCCCGTCAGCAGCCCCGCAGGTCCAACAGGGCGCCGTACAGGACGAGCTGGGCGCGGTGCAGGAGCAGTTCGGCGCGGTACAGGACCAGCTCGGTGCCGAACAGGAACAGCTCGGCACCGTCCCCGAGCAGCCGGCCGCCGGCCAGGACGCGCCCGCCGCCACCGTTCCGCACCCGGCCGCCGTACCCGGGACCGAGAGCCCCGAGCGCCCGGCGGCCGACGTGTCGGGCCACCCCGGCGACGCGGTACCCGCCGACGGGATGCCGGAGGGGTACACCCCCACCGAACGCGACCTTCCGGTGATCACAAGGGTCAACCGGGGCGACACCGTGCAGGTCGACATCGACCCCACCGAGGCCGCCGACTCCGACGGACCGGGACCGCTCTACGTCGTCGGCGACGTCCACGGCTATCTCGACGAACTCGTCGCCGCCCTCGGCGAACAGGGCCTGATCGACGCCGAGGGCCAGTGGGCGGCCGGCAACGCACGCCTGTGGTTCCTCGGCGACTTCACCGACCGCGGCCCCGACGGCATCGGGGTCATCGACCTCGTCATGCGGCTCTCCGCGGAGGCCGCGGCGGCCGGCGGCTACTGCAAGGCGCTGATGGGCAATCACGAACTGCTCCTCATCGGCGCCAAGCGGTTCGGCGACACCCCGGTCAACTCCGGTGCGGGCACCGCCACTTTCCAGGCCGCGTGGATCCTCAACGGCGGCCAGCGCACGGACATGGAGCGCCTCCAGGACGTCCATCTCCAGTGGATGTCCCATCTCGACGCGGTGGTCGAGGAGGACGGGCATCTGCTGATGCACTCCGACACCACGGCCTATCTCGACTACGGTTCGTCCATCGACGAGGTCAACGACACCATCTACCAGATCCTGACGCGCAATGACGCCGACGAATGCTGGGACCTGTTCCGCAAACTCACCAAACGCTTCGCGTTCCGTGACGAAGGCGGCCCCCAGGCCGTCCAGGAACTCCTCTCCCAGTACGGCGGAGGACGTGTCGTCCACGGCCACAGCCCGATTCCCTATCTGCTCGGCGAAGTCGGCACAGAAGACGCGTCGGACGACGAAGGCGACACCGGACCGGTCGTGGAAGGGCCACACGTATATGCCGACGGGCTGGCGATCGCCATGGACGGCGGAGTGACGATGGCAGGAAAACTGCTGGTCGTACGGCTTCCGTTGGCCAACTGAATCAATGTAGGACAGGTGTTTTCCGGAAACCCCCTGTTACGGCACGCCAAAACCGCTCTACCATCGGCTTATCCGTAGCAGGCTCTCCTCCGTTTCCGCCGACTGCGGCTCGTTCCACACGGGCGCAACGGCCCTACGGAGTATCGGGGGATGCACATGAAAAGCGCTCCGCACCTGCTGAGCGAGGATCGCGCGGATTTCGAGCGCATCCTCAGCGATGTGCTGCGTAATGCACACGAACGTCCGGACCTCGCCGCCGTCGGGGAGCGGCTCAACGCGGAGCAGTTGCGCACCATGGCGCTGAACGCGACGGGCCGGATCGCCTCCTCCGCGACGGCGGAGTACGAGCACTACGCCAAGATCCGCGAGGAGTCCCGCTCACCGGGCACCACCACGTCCATCCGCGACTCGGTGCTGGCACCCGCGGAGGACGCCACGACGGACTCCGGCGCCGGGCTCACGGCCGTCATCACGGTCCTGGTCCCCATCCTCGGCGGCACCGCGGCGGCGATCTTCCTGCTCGTCGGCTATCTCCTGAAGGCCCTCGACCCGGCGCCCGCGTTCGCGGACAGCATGCTCGCCGTGGGCTGGTTCTTCGCGGCCGTGACCGCGCTCGGCATCCTGGCCGCCGCGATAGGGCTGCTGGTCACCGCGTTGCGCAACAGCTCGACCCAGCTTCCCGCAGACGAGACGGCCGGCGGAGAGCTGCCCGACGAGGTCGCCCGCGCACGCGAGGCGTGGCGCCATGCCCTGCTGGAACGCGGCATCCTGCCCTTCCTGCGGGCCGCCCTGGACGACCCGAGCGCGGACCCGGCGGCGCCGGCCCCGCCTCGTTCGTCCGGTCAGCTCCCCAAGATCGGCTACAGCAGGCCGGACTTCAGCAGCCCCGACGAGGGCTCCTCCGCCGGACAGCGGCCGAACTTCAGCAGCCCGGACTTCAGTGGTCCGGACTTCACCAGCCCCGACTTCGGCGGCCCGGAGCACCGGCCGGAATGACCCCGGCAGGTGGTCCGGGCCGCTCGGTCGCGTCATGACCGACGCCGGACCCGGGGCGGGGCGCGGGGCCCGGCCCTGGGACAGAGATCCGGCCCTCCGAGCGGCCCGGCGCGGGAGCGGTCAGTCGACCAGCGGCAGATAGACCCGGTTGCCGGCCGCGGCGAACTCCTTGGACTTCTCCGCCATGCCCGCCTCGATCTCGTCGGCCGACGCACGGCCCGCAGGGTCCGTGCCGTCCGCACGGTCCGTGCCATCCGTGCCGCCCGTGTCGTGCGCGCCGCTCGCCGGCTCGCCGCCGTGCTTGCGCCGGATGTCCTGCGAGATCTTCATCGAGCAGAACTTGGGCCCGCACATCGAGCAGAAATGAGCCGTCTTCGCCGGCTCCGCCGGCAGCGTCTCGTCATGGAACTCCCGTGCCGTGTCCGGATCGAGCGCCAGGTTGAACTGGTCCTCCCATCGGAACTCGAACCGGGCGTCCGACAGCGCGTCGTCCCACTCCTGCGCCCCCGGGTGGCCCTTCGCGAGATCCGCCGCATGGGCCGCGATCTTGTACGTGATGACGCCCGTCTTCACGTCGTCGCGGTCCGGCAGGCCGAGGTGTTCCTTGGGGGTGACGTAGCAGAGCATCGCCGTCCCCCACCACGCGATCATCGCCGCGCCGATCCCGGAGGTGATGTGGTCGTACGCCGGAGCCACATCGGTGGTCAGCGGGCCGAGCGTGTAGAACGGCGCCTCCTCGCAGATCTCCTGCTGGAGGTCGATGTTCTCCTTGATCTTGTGCATCGGGACATGCCCGGGGCCCTCGATCATCGTCTGTACGTGGTGGCTCTTGGCGATCGAGTTCAGCTCGCCCAGCGTGCGCAACTCGGCGAACTGCGCCTCGTCGTTGGCGTCCGCGATGGAGCCCGGCCGCAGCCCGTCGCCGAGGGAGTACGTCACGTCGTACGCGGCGAGGATCTCGCACAGCTCGTCGAAGTTCTCGTACAGGAACGACTCCTTGTGGTGCGCGAGACACCACGCGGCCATGATGGAACCGCCGCGCGAGACGATGCCGGTCTTGCGGCGGGCCGTGAGCGGCACGTACCGCAGCAGGACACCGGCATGGACCGTCATGTAGTCGACGCCCTGCTCGGCCTGTTCGATCACGGTGTCCTTGTAGATCTCCCAGGTCAGCTCCTCGGCCTTGCCGTCGACCTTTTCGAGCGCCTGGTAGAGCGGCACGGTGCCGATGGGCACGGGGGAGTTGCGCAGCACCCACTCGCGGGTGGTGTGGATGTTGCGCCCGGTGGAGAGGTCCATGACCGTGTCGGCGCCCCAGCGGGTCGCCCATGTCATCTTGTCCACCTCCTCCTCGATGGAGGAGGTGACCGCGGAGTTGCCGATGTTGGCGTTGACCTTCACCAGGAACCGCTTGCCGATGATCATCGGCTCGATCTCCGGGTGGTTGACGTTGGCCGGCAGTACGGCGCGGCCCGCGGCGATCTCCTCGCGGACGGTCTCCGGGGAGACGTTCTCGCGGATCGCGACGTACTCCATCTCCGGCGTGATCTCCCCGCGGCGGGCGTACGCGAGTTGGGTGACGGCGCGGCCCTCGCGGCCCCGGCGGGGCTGGCGCGGCCGACCGGGGAAGACCGCGTCAAGTCCCCGCAGATCGGCCGCCGCTCCGCTCCGTAGCAGCCCTCCGCGCGGGGAAGTGTGCTTGAGCCCGTCGTCCTCGGGTCGCGGTGGCCGGCCCGCGTACTCCTCGGTGTCGCCGCGGCCGATGATCCAGTTCTCCCGCAGCGGCGCGAGTCCGCGGCGCACGTCGGTGACGACCTCGGGGTCGGTGTACGGCCCCGAGGTGTCGTACAGCGTGACGTCCTCGCCGTTGGTGAGGTGGACCTGGCGGACCGGCACCCGGAGATCGGGGCGGGAACCCTCGATGTATCCCTTGTGCCAGCCGATGGGCCGTCCGCCCTCGGTCCCGCCCCGGAGGGCCGGATCCGCGCCGGTGTCCGTGCTGGTGTCCGTGCTGGTGTCCTCCGAGCCGGAGGCAGGCGTGTGTGCGTCCTGAACGGTCATGAGACCTACTCCCTACGCCGGCATTACCCGGTAACAGGTTCAGCGGTCGGCGCAGCGCAGGTGTCCGGGGACTCGTCCCCGGGACTACACGTCAGCGCCCTCTCAGCCCGGTGCTCCGAGCTCCCGCGTGTGCAAAGGTGCCTCCACGCTAGCGTCAGATCGGGCGCGCTGAACAGAGGGCCCCGCGCTTCCTCCGCCTTCTTGCGATGATCGGTCGGTGACACCACCCATGCAGACCCACGAATCGGACGGCCACGCACACGGCCACTCGCACAGTCATGGCCCCGCCGCGCCGGTCTCCCGGCACCTCCGCAAGGTGATCGCGGCGGTGCTGATTCCGTTCGCGGCCGCCGTGGTGGTCGGGCTCGCCGTGCTCTGGCCGGGCGGTGCGCCCGCGCACGAGCGGACGGGTGTGGGCTTCGACCGGCAGACCTTCGACGGCCAGGTGGTCCAGGTCGAGCGGGTCGCCTGCAAGGACGTGAACGCCTCCCAGGTCCCTTCGACCGGTGACACCTCGACGCCGCAGGGCCGCGAGGCGGTGCGGGAGGAGACCGGCGAGTGCAAGAAGGCGACGGTCGAGCTGAAGAGCGGCAAGGAGAAGGGCCACACCTTCATCGAGATCGTCCAGCCGGACGCGCCACGGCAGTTTCACGTGAAACAGGGCGTTGTGGTCGCCTACGCACCGGACGCGCCCCGTGATCTCCAGTACTCGGTGTCCGATGTGGACCGCCAGTTCCCGCTGACGCTGCTGGCGGGGATCTTCGCGATCGCGGTGATCGTGGTGGGGCGGATGCGGGGGGTCATGGCGCTGGTGGCGCTCGTGGTCTCGTTCGCGATCCTGACCCTGTTCATCCTGCCGGCGATCCTCCAGGGCTCGAATCCGCTGGTGGTGGCGGTGGTGGGGGCGAGCGCGATCATGCTGGTCGCGCTGTATCTGTGTCACGGGTTGACGGCCCGCACCTCGGTGGCGGTGCTCGGCACCCTGATCTCGCTGCTGCTGATCGGACTGCTGGGGTCGCTCTTCATCGGCTGGGCGAGCCTGACCGGCAACACCGACGACAGCACGGGGCTGATCCACGGTCTCTACCCAGAGATCGACATGAGCGGTCTCCTGCTCGCCGGCGTGATCATCGGTTCGCTCGGCGTGCTGGACGATGTGACGGTGACGCAGACCTCGGCAGTGTGGGAGCTGCGCCAGGCGGATCCGACGATGGGGCCGCGGGCGCTGTACCGGGCGGGCATCCGGATCGGCCGGGACCACATCGCGTCCGTGGTCAACACACTGGTGCTGGCCTACGCGGGCGCCGCGCTGCCGCTCCTGCTGCTCTTCTCCATCGCGCAGTCGAGCGTGGGGACGGTCGCCAACAGTGAGCTGGTGGCGGAGGAGATCGTACGGACGCTGGTGGGGTCGATCGGTCTGGTCGCGTCGGTGCCGGTGACCACGGCGCTGGCGGCGCTGGTGGTCTCCGCCGACCGGTCCGTCCCGGAGAACCCCCCGGCTCCGTCCACGCAGCCCGCCTCTCCGGGACCGGGCGCGGGACCTGGGGCGGGGCCTGGTCCCGGACCTCTGGAGCCGGGGATGCTGGTGCCTGCCCCGCCCACGCGCGCCCCGGGCAGCAGGGGCCGCCGCCGCAAGAAGTAGGGCGGGCGAGCCTCTCCGGAGCGGCTCCGGAGAGGTCCTGAGCGGCCCGCGGGGCCGCCCGTACCCTTGCGGGGTCCCGTGGACACCCCGGACACCGGAATCACCCGGACGGCCCCCTCAACAAGCCCTCAGCCGGCGTTCTCCTCGGCGAGGATGCGGCCCAGCTCCTCCTCAAGACTGTCCTCGAAGTCGCTGAGCGTGCGCTCCTGGCCGAGCGGAACCAACCGGTCCGTACGGTCCAGGAAGGCCACCAGCGGCGCGGCACTGACCCGGAAGAGCGCGTGGTCGTCGCCGACCTGGAGCCGCATATGGACGTCGGACAGGTCCTCGGGCGTCGTCGGCGAGATGTGCACATCCCCGTCCCCGCTGGGCGTGTTGATGCCGTCGAGCAGCAGCTCGCGGCCGAAAGTCCAGGTCACAGGCGCGTCGCCGGGCAGATGGAACGTCATGCGCACCGCGTACGGATCAGCCACCTTGTAGTGGAGTTCCACCGGGATACGGAACGACAGCTCCTCGGAGACGAGGAAGCTCATCAGGACCTCGGCCTGGACCGACTCGCGCATCGTTGTACTCCGGAGTAGATGGAACAGTGGCTGGGAATGATCCCCGTTGACCCTCTTGACGCCATAGTCCTGTAAGCGCTAGCAGATCACAAGGAGTAATTTTTCAGATACTGATAGAGAGGATTTGCGAGGTCAGCAGGGATCCGATCTCTCTGCGTAACCGCTCGGCCGCCGGAAGCAGTCGTTCCTGTTGACGGAGCGGTATAGAAATGGCCAGCGCGGCCGCGGCGGATCCGACAGTGATCGGCACGGCGGCGCATACCGTCCCGAGCCGGTACTCCTGGCGGGCCACGACCGGTTCCATCCGCCCCAGCGAGTCGAGACGCTCCAGCAGGGTGCTCCGGTCCCGTACCGAGTACGGGGTGAGCGGGCGGACGGGATAGCGGTCCAGGTGGTCCCGGCGGGACGCCTCGTCGAGCTGGCTCAGCAGACACTGGCCGATCGCGTGGGCATGGGCGGTCGCGCGGAAGTCGGCGCGGGCGTCGACCGCGGGGCACGCGGGACTGTCGGCCACGCAGAGGAGGTCCATCTCGCCCTCGTGGTAGACCGCGAAGTACACGGGGACGCCGAGCGCGTCGCGCAGTCGGCCGAGGACCTCGGCGAGGGTGGCGCGGCGGCTCCGGGCGGCTCCGGCGCACACCAGCCGCTGGGCGGCGTCCCCGAGAACGAAGACGCCCCTCTCGCGGCGGAGATAGCCCTCGTAGGTGAGGGTGCGCAGCAGGTGATAGGCGGTGGGGAGGGCGAGCCCCGCTTCCCGCGCGAGCTGTTTCGCGGTGGCTCCGTGGGGATGGGCTCCCACCGACTCCAGCAGTCGCAGCGCCCGCCGCACCGATCCGATCAGGGTGGGAGCCGCGGCGGATGTAGCTGTGACCAAAGATCACCCCCAGGCGTGCTGACGGGCCGGAGGCCCGCCGGGTGCGGCAGAGGTGAGCCACTCTAGGGGCAGGTCGGGGCGGGGGTTGGTTTCCCCTTCACCTTTCCCTCGGGCGGGCTAACAGCCGTATGGACTGACAGCCCTACCAGTCACCGCGCGACGAGGACGACGCCGTGAACTTCCGTACGACGTAGATCAGTCCGCCGACCAGGGCGACGAATATCAGCACCTTGAACAGCAGGCCGATCACGAACGCGAGCAGGCTGATGATCAGCCCGCCGAAGACCACGATGGCGATCGCGGGCACCGCGATCCACTTGACCCACCAGGGCATGCCCGTGAACATCTCCCGAACCGCCATCGTCCCTACCTCGCTTCACCGAGTCGTGATGTATCCGCTGTACGTCTTCGATGCTAGAGCCGCGGCAGCGCCCGCGGTGGCCCCACAGCCCCCGCTCTCCCCTGATCCGACCCTGAGACACATCTGAGGGTCATCCCTCGGGCGGTGAGAACACCACCATCACCCGCAGATCCTCCGTGATGTGGTGGAACTTGTGCGCGGCCCCGGCCGGTACGTAGACGACGCTGCCGCGGCTGACCTGCGTGGTCTCCGCACCGACCGTGATCGACGCCCGTCCGCTGACGACGAAGTACACCTCGTCCTGCCGGTGCGGCTGCTGCGGGTCGGTCGCGCCGGCGTCCAGCGCGTACAGGCCCACGGACATGTTGCGTTCTCGTACAAACTGCAGATACGCGCCGTCGTTGGCGGCACGCTCCGCCTCCAGCTCATCCAGTCGAAATGCCTTCATGCCACGATCAGACCATGAAGAATTTCCTAGTCAAGACGATTGCCAACGCAGCGGCCCTGGCGGTGGCGATCTGGCTGATCCAGAACATCACCCTGACCGGCGAGAGCACCGGCCGGAAGGCCCTGACGCTGATCCTGGTGGCGCTGCTCTTCGGGCTGGTCAACTTCCTCGTCAAGCCGGTGCTGAAGCTGCTGACGCTGCCGCTGTTCATCCTCACCCTCGGGTTGTTCACCCTGGTGATCAACGCCCTGATGCTGCTGCTGACCTCGTGGCTCGCGGAGAGCCTGAGCCTGAGCTTCCATGTCGAGGGCTTCTGGACGGCCGTGCTCGGCGGTCTGGTCATCTCCGTGGTGTCGTGGGCACTGAATGTCGCGCTCCCCGACGACAACGACTGAGGCCGGCCGTGAACCACTCTCCTGACATCGGCGACGGCACGCGAGCCGTACGGGCCGGGCTGCCCGAGCCGGTGAAGCACGAACCGACCCTCCCCGGGCCGGTCTTCGCCGCCCACTACCACCTGCCGGGCGATCCGACCGGCCCGTACACCTACGGCCGGGACGAGAACCCCACCTGGACCCATCTCGAACAGGCCATCAGCGAGCTGGAGGCGCCCGGCAGGTCCGTCGAGACCGTCGCCTTCGCCTCCGGCATGGCCGCGATCTCCGCGGTGGCCTTCTCCCAGCTCCGGGCCGGCGACGCGATCGTCCTGCCGGACGACGGCTACCAGGCCCTTCCGCTGCTGCGCGAACGGCTGGAGGCGTACGGCGTGGCGGTGCGGACCGCGCCGACCGGCGGCGACGCCCAGCTCCGGGTCCTGGCCGGGGCGCGCCTCCTGTGGATCGAGACGCCGTCCAACCCCGGGCTCGACGTCTGCGACATCCGCCGGCTCGTGCGCGAGGCGCACGCCGGCGGCACCCTCGTCGCCGTCGACAACACCCTGGCCACCCCGCTCGGCCAGCGGCCCCTGGAGCTCGGCGCGGACTTCTCCGTGGCCAGCGACACCAAGGGCATGACCGGCCACGGCGACATCCTCCTCGGCCATGTGACCAGCGGCGACCCGGAGCTCGCCGCGGGGGTGCGGCGCTGGCGCAAGGTCGTCGGGGCGATCCCCGGGCCGATGGAGGCATGGCTCGCCCACCGCTCGCTCGCCACCCTCCAGCTCCGTGTCGAGCGCCAGTGTGCCAACGCGCTGGTCCTCGCCCGCGCGCTGGCGGAACGCGACGACGTCAGCGGCGTGCGCCACCCGGGGCTGGCCGGCGACCCCTCGCACGCCGTCGCCGCGCGCCAGATGCGCCGCTTCGGCTCCGTGGTCTCCTTCGTCCTGCCCGACCGGGACAAGGCGGAACGTTTCCTCGGCGCGCTGCGGTTCGTGGAGGACGCGACGAGCTTCGGCGGCGTACGGTCCACCGCCGAGCGGCGCGGACGCTGGGGCGGCGACGCCGTACCGGACGGCTTCATCCGCTTCTCCGTCGGCGCCGAGGACCCCGAGGACCTGCTCGCGGATGTCCTGAACGCCCTCGACACGGTGCGCCGGCAAACGGGGCGCTGACCGGACGCGGCGGGCGCCGACCGCGCGAGGCAGGACCGGCGGCGGCCCGCCGTCCACTGTCGCCGTACCTGGCCGTATACGAAAAGAGACGGTCCGAGCCTCCCCCCTCATGGCTCGGACCGTCCCAGGTTCCACGCGCGGAGAACCATTTAACCAAGGCTAGTTGACTCTGCGTCAGTGTCCAATCACAGTAGCGACAGCGGCCTATCGACTTATTTATAGTTGGCGACGCGGGGTCGCCACCGGGGCGAGGCCCTGTCCGGACAGGGCGCAGGCGCGGTTCGAGACGGGAGAGCGGGACATGGACCTGGCTCTGCTGCGCACGTTCGTCACCGTGCACCGCGCCGGCTCCTTCACCCGCGCCGCGGCCCTGCTCGGCCTCTCCCAACCCGCCGTGACCGGCCAGATCAGGACCCTGGAACGGCAGCTCGGGCGCCCTCTCTTCCTCCGCCAGGCCCGCGGCGTCACCCCCACGACCATCGGCGACGAACTCGCGCACCGCGCCGCACCCCACCTCGACGCCCTGGTCGAGATCGCCGAGACCGGACTCGACGAGGAGTCCGGCGTACGCACCCTCCATCTCGCCGGTCCGCCCGAATTCACCTCCCTGCGTGCCCTGCCCGCGCTCACCGCGCTCACCGCCCAGGGCCTCGCCCTGCGCACCTCGTTCTTCGGAAACTCCGAGGAAACCTTGGAAGGGCTGGCCGCCGGACATCATGATCTGGCCATCACCACCGCCCGGCCGCGCGGCGGGCTGCTCACCTCGACTCCGCTCTGCGACGAGGAGCACGTCCTGATCGCGGCTCCCCGCTGGGCGGCCCGCCTCGGCCACGAGGTGCTGCGCGAGCGGATCGTGGTGCTCGAACAGCTTCCGGTCGTCGAGGTCCACGAGTCCCTGCCGTTCGTCTCCCGCTACTGGGCCACCGTGTTCGAGACCCGGCCCGCGGCGGCGGGGACCGTGATCGCCCCTGACTTACGGGCCGTGCTGGAGTGCACGGCGGCGGGCGCCGGGCTCGCCGTCCTGCCCCGTTACCTCTGCGAGGCGGCCCTGGAGCGCGGTGAGGTCATCGCCCTGCTCGACCCGCCCGTCCCCCCGCTGCGCACGTACTTCCTGGCCGTGCGCACCGGCACCCTCGCCCTGCCGCCGGTCGCGCGGGCGCACGAGTGGCTGCTGCGGGCCGCCGTGGAGTGGTGACGGGCGGCGAGCCGGAGCGGCGCCGGGAGTTTCAGAAGTGGTGGGACGGGCGAACCTCTTCCCATGACCGAACGGCCCGTGGTCAAGCGCACCGCACGCGCCATCCTGCTGGACGGCGACGACCTGATCCTGATCAAACGGACCAAGCCAGGAGTGGATCCGTACTGGCTCACACCCGGCGGCGGGGTCGAGAGAACGGACGCCACCGTCGTCGACGCCCTCCACCGCGAAGTGGACGAGGAACTCGGCGCCAAGATCATCGATGTGGTGCCGTGCTTCGTGGACACCGTGGAGCACATCGCCGACGGCGGCGTCACCGGCGTGAAGGTGCAGCACTTCTTCGTCTGCCGGCTGGACTCGATGGACCCTTCGCTGCGGCACGGCCCCGAGATCGACGAGCCGCTCGGGGAGTACGAGATCGTCCGGGTGCCGTTCAGCCGGGTCGGCATCGCCGCCGTCCATCTCGTACCGCTCTCCCTGCGCCACTACCTGGACGGCAACATCGAGGGCGTGCGCGCGATGCACGCCCCCGACCTGGGCTGACCGGCGGCCCCGGCCGACACGACCCGGCCGGGGAGCGGTGCCCCGGACGTTCCGCGGTCGGGTCTTCCGTGACCGGGTACTACGTGGCCGCCGCGACCAGCTCCTCGAGAGAGTCGTGGCGGATCCGGTCCGAGGGGATCCCGGCGCCCCGCAGCGCGTCCACACTGCTGCGGATCATCCCGGGCGGCCCCGACAGATACGCGTCGAACTCGTGCCACGGGCCGTGGTCGCGCACCGCCTCGGGGAGCCGCCCCGTCAGTCCCGCCGTGGGCCCCTCCGCGACCACCGGGCGCACCGACAGCCACGGGTGCGCACTCTCCAGCTCCAGCATCGTCTCGATGTCGTACAGGTCGTGATCACTGCGCGCGCCGTAGAACACCTCCACCGGACGCCGCTGCCCGCGCTCGGCGACATCCTCGATGAGCGCCTTGATCGGTGCGATGCCGGTCCCTCCGCCCAGACAGAGCAGGCCGTTGTCCGTGCTGTGGTCGACGGTCATGGAGCCGGCCGGCGGCCCCAGTCGCAGCACGTCGCCGGGCTTCGCGTGATGGACCAGCGCGTTGGACACCCAGCCCGCCGGCACCGCCTTGACGTGGAACGACAGCAGACCGTCCGGGCGGGGCGCCGACGCGAAGGAGTAGTGCCGCCAGACCCGCGGCCACCACGGCGTCTCCAGACTCGTGTACTGCCCGGCGAGGAAGGGGTACGGCTGGTCCGGACGGACCGTCACCACGGCGATGTCGGAGGTCCGCGACTCGTGCGCGACGACCTCGGCCTGCCACCACGCCGGAGCGTGCTGCTCGTTCTCGGCCGCCGCGTCGATCATGATCTGGGAGATGGTCGTGTACGTCCGGACCCAGGCCCCCTCGGTTTCCTCGTCCCAGCTGGCCGAGGCGTAACGCGCCAGCGCGCCCATGAGGGCCTCACCGACCGCGGGGTAGTGCGCGGACTGGGTGCCGTACTTGCGGTGCCCGCGGCCCAGCTGCCGGAGATAGTCCGTGAGAACGGCCGGCGAGTCCATGTGCTCCGCGGCCGTCAGCAGCGCCCTGAGCAGCCGGTCGCGCTGCGCGTCCATCGCCACCGGGAACAGCCCGCGCAGATCGGGGTGGCGCACGAAGAGAAGCGAGTAGAAGTACGAGGTGAGCTGATCGGACACCGGGGCGACCTCGGCCAGCGTCCGGCGGACGAGAATCGCGTCCGGCGAGGCGTTCGGATCGGGCGCCGCGGGAGCGGGCGGCACGACCGACGGCTGCCCCGCCGGTGCCGCCGGGGCGGCGGCCGGCGCCTCGGGCGGCAGCGCCGCCGACACGGACATCTGCGGCGGCGGAGAGACGCCCGGAGAGGCATCCTGCACACGCTCCTCGCCACCCGAAGGCTCCGCGGCCCACTCGGCGTCAGCCGGTTCGGGCGCCGCACCGGCGCTCTCGCCGCCCAGGGGTCGCTCGTACTCCGGCTGCACGGGATGGTGCCGTACGGCGTCGTCGGCATACGGCGGTACGGGGCCGGGGCGCGCGGCGGCCGAGCGTACGGCCGCCTCCGCGGCGGCCGCGGAAACGGGCCCGCCGATCCCGCCGGCTGTCGTCCCGGGTCCTTCGGAGACCTGCGGATGGGCCGCGGGACCCTCCCCCGCGCGCGTGCCCTTGGGCCGCGGCCGGAACGCGTCGGGAACACTCTCGTCCGCGGGGAACGGCTGCGCGGGCGACGGCTGCTCCGTACCAGGATCCTGGCCCGGGGCGGCCGGGCCGTCGCGCCACGGCGGCGCCGTACGGGTCCCGCCGGAGCCCACCGGGCGCAGCGAGGCGAAGGTACGGCCCTGGGGGGGTATTCGGTCCCGGCCGGCCGCCTCTCCGGCACCGCCCGACGCCGTCGGGTCCGGCCGGCCCTCGCCGCTCGGCGCCCGCCGAGGGGAGAACCAACCGCCGCCCGCGCGCTCCCCGGAGCCGCCGTCGTCCCCGGGAGTGCCGTTGTCAGCCGACGTGGTGGTCGGAGCGTCCATCGTGTGCCTCGCCTCGAACATCTTTCGGTCGGTCTGCGCACATCCGCTGGTCCGGAATACGCAGGCAATTCCCCGTTCTGACTCGGACTGCCGACAGCCCGCCCAACCCCCGCCTCAGCCCCCGCGGGGACAGGAAGCGCGGGAATACGGCACAGCGCGCAACGCCCGTCGTCGCAGCATGGCAGGCCATGCCGCGACAGCGGACAAAGAGCGTGAAGTTCGGGCATCCACACTGGATTTACCGTTAGGGTGCATCGCTCCCGCACTCAATCGCCGGATCCCCGCCGCGTTTCCACGGCACCTCCGGACCAGAGTATTACTGCTGGAGGCTCACCAGTTCATAGACCTCGCGCAGATCGTCTCCCGCGTACGTGTACGTGGCGAGCCCCGACAGGTGATGATCGGCATTCACGGCCACGGCACAGGGCACCACCGTGAAGATCTCCGCATCGGACATCGAATCACCATAGGCAACACAGCGGTCCAGCCCCACCCCGAACTCTGCACACAGCCGATTCGCGATCTTCACTTTCGCGGCGGGGTTGAGAATGCCCGCCCGGTCCACCGGCTCGGTGAAAGGCAGACCCGGCCACCGCGAACCATGCGTGGCGTGCGCACCCCACTCCAGCAGCCGCGAAACAAAGAAATCAGGCGAGAGGGAGATAACAGCGCAGTAATCACCTCTCTTCCGGATGTCACCCCACACCTCACGGATTCCCGACAGCCAGGGAGCACCCTCGAAAGCCGCTGCCACCTGCTCCACCGTCAGCTCGGCCCACAGCTCCCGGGCCCGTACCGCGAACTCGTCAGGCGGCAGCCCACGAGAGACGAAGTCCCGCTCCAGCTCGGCGATCTCGCGGCCCACCCCCAACTGCCGGGAGATCTCTACGGCGGCGGCCGAACCACGGATCAGCGTGCCATCGAGGTCGAAGAGATGAAGCCTGGGTCCGCTCGCCGTGCTCGTCATACTCGCCATGTACGCCGAGGCTAGTACGCGCGGTTACTCCCGTGGGCAGACGCCCGCCGCCCACCCGCCAGGCACCGTGTTTCACGTGAAACAACTCAAGCGGCCCATGCGCCGGACCCTCCTCGCCCTCCACGTCATCGTCTCCGTGAGTTGGCTGGGACTCGCCCTCGGTCTGCTGGCCCTCGGTATCGCGGCCTACACCGCGGAAGACCCCGCCACCACGCAGGCCGCCTACCGCGCCATGCAGATCGTCGCCGACTGGTTGATCGTCCCCCTCGCCCTGCTCGCCTTCCTCAGCGGCGTACTGCTCTCCCTCGGCACCCCCTGGGGCCTGGCGCGCCACCACTGGGTCCGGATCAAGTTCTGGCTGACTCTCGTCACGCTCTCGGCGACCGTCTTCGCCCTGCGGCCGAACATCCACCAGGCCGCGGCCGACGGACAGCCCGACCTCAGCCTCGTCGCGGCCCCCGTCGTCTCCGCCACCGCCTACCTCTTCCTGACGGCCATCTCCGTCCTCAAGCCCTGGGGGCTCACCCGCCGCGGCCGACGCCTCCGGGTCCTGGCCACTTCCCGTAAAACGGTGGACGAACGATCACCGGCTCCGACAGCCTGATCTCCATGCCGACACCGCACTCCGCACTGCCCGTCCGGCGCCTGACCATGAGAGATCTCACGGCCTGCGCGGACCTCGCCGAAGACCGTGACTGGGCACGCGAAGAACACCGATGGGGCCTGCTCCTGTCGGCGGGCGTCGGTCACGGCATCGACGACCCGGACGGCAAGGGCCTGGCCGCCGTCTGCGTCGTCACCTCCTACGGCCGTGAACTCGCCGCCGTCGGCATGCTCCTCGTCGCCGGCCGGCACGCCCGTCAGGGACTCGGACAACGTCTGATGACCCATGTCCTGCGTGAGGCCGGCACCACACCGCTCGTCCTCTACGCCACGCCCCACGGCAGACCGCTCTACGAACGGCTCGGCTTCACCGGTATCGGCACCATCGAGACCGTCCTCGGCCGCTTCCGGCCCTCAGGCCCCGGTACACCGCTCCCGGCGACGAGGCCCGCGACCGCCGCCGACCTGCCCGCCATCGTCCGCCTCGACAACGAGGTCTTCGGAGCGGACCGCACCCACCTACTCGCGCGACTCCCCGCCTTCGCCGACCGCTTCGCTGTCGCCGAGGAAGCCTCCGCGATCACCGGCTATGCGGCGGCCTGGCCCACCCCGGCGACCGATGTCATCGGCCCCCTCGTCGCCCGGGACACCGACACCGCGAAGGCCCTGATCTCCGCCCTCGCCCCCGGTCCGGACCGGCCGCTGCGCACTTCCGTCGACGTACGCGACGAAGGGCTGCTGAACTGGCTGAAAGAACACGGTCTGGAACTCGCCAACCACACCACGCTCATGACGTACGGCCTCCCCGACCTGCCCGGCGACCGGGCCCGCCGCTTCGCACCACTGACCCTGGCCACGGGCTGACCGCCCACCCCGGCCACACCCCGGCGGCGTACGCTGCCGACCATGAACGACGTGGAGATACGGCCCGCGGTCCCCGACGACATCCCTGCCATCGTGGCCCTGCTGGCGGACGACGCGCTCGGCGCACAGCGCGAGTCGCCCGACGACCTGACTCCGTATACCGCGGCCTTCGCCCGGCTGGCCGCCGACCCGAACCAGCACCTCGTCGTCGCCGTACGCGGCCACCGCGTGGTCGGAACCCTCCAGCTGACCATCGTCCCCGGGCTCTCCCGCCGCGGTGCCACCCGCTCCCTCATCGAAGCGGTACGGGTCCACTCCGACGAACGCGGCAGCGGCCTCGGCACCCGGTTCATCGAATGGGCGATCGACGTATCGCGCCGCGAGGGCTGCCAACTGGTCCAACTGACCTCCGACGCCACCCGCACCGACGCGCACCGCTTCTACGAGCGACTCGGCTTCACCGCCTCCCACGTCGGATTCAAACTGAGTATCTGAAAACCGCATCCTTATCCGATCCGGCTCGTTGCCCCCGGCAAGGGGGCGGGACATATGCCCATTCGGATCCCGCCCCTCCCACGGGCCGCACGGCCAGGAGGAGACGGACCACATGCTCGACGAGATGGCTCTGCTGGAGTCCAGCTCCCTGCGCGCAAGCGTCGCGGAACGCGACGAAGTCCTCGACAGAGTCAAAGAACTGGCCCTCTCACCGGACGGCCTGCATGCCACGACCAAGAACGTCGCCGCCTACTTCGAGGTCAGCGAGAACGCGATCTGGGCTGTCATCCACGACCATCGGAGCGAACTCGACGCCAACGGATACCGCGTTCTCAGCGGTGAGGAACTGACTTACTTCAAGCAAGTCTGTGGAATCAGGTCCCGCAGCCGCTCCCTCGGGATCTTCTCCCGTCGCGCCGTCCTGAACATCGCGATGCTGCTCCGCGACAGCATCGTCGCACGTCAGGTGCGTACATACCTGCTCGACAGCGAGCGGAGCCACTCCGCAGAGCCTGTGGATAACTTAATCCACAGGCTGAAGGAGTGGATCGACACCCGCATCACCGACGCCCTCGCCCTGCACCCCACCGCGCCCGCCGACGCCGACGCGGTGCGCATCGCCGAGGACATCGTCCGCACCACCATCGGCACGGCGGTCGTCCCGGCGCTCAACACAGCCATCCGGAACGACGGCGAGCAGCGCGCCCGGATCGAAGCCCTGGAGGACGAGGTGACCCGTCTCAAGCGCATCCTGCGCGAGAGCGAGGCAGCCGGTTCCATGGGCGCGCTCGACGCCATGAACAGCAGCCAGTTCGAGCAACACATCGCGTGGCTCTGCCGCCGTGACGGATGCGATCCGGTCATCGTGACCGGCGGCCACGGCGGCACCGGAGCCGACATCGTCGCCTACACGCCCGACGGACGCCGCGTGGTCGTCCAGTGCAGAGCACGCACCCCTGCGGCGACCATCACCAGCGGTGACGTACAGCGGTTCATCGGCATGGCCAAGCTCGACCACAAAGCCGACATCGCCCTGCTCGTCGCCACCTGCCCCTTCACCCGCGACGCACTGCTGCTCGCCGGACGCCATGACATGACCGCCGTCCACCGGGGTCTGCTGGAGGCATGGCACGGAGGCGCGAAACTCCAGGCGTTCCGCAACTGACCCACCTCAACGACAAGGCCCGAAGTCGCAATTCACGCTTGCGGCTTCGGGCCCGGTAGCACTCTACCGCCCCTCGACCGGAGCGTCCGGTTTCACGTGAAACATCACCATCGGCGCTACCCGTCGAGCCCGCGCCAGCCCCCCGCGTCCACCCCGCCGGGAACCGCGTCACCCGGCTCGTACGGCCCTCGGGTGAAGACGAACGAGCCGAGGTCGAGATGGCTCACGGATCCGTCGGGACGCCGCACCACCCGCAAGGTCTCCCCCGCGTAGTAACCGTCGAGCCCTGTCCAGCCGCCGTCGCCCGCCGGGACAAAGCTCGAACCCCGTCCGCCACCGCGCAACGGGCACAGCTCCAGCCCGCCGTCCGCCGTCAGCTTCAGCGCGACCGCCTGCGTACCCCAGTACCAGGGCCCGGTGAGCGCCAGCAGCTCCTGGTCCACCTCGGGCAGCGGCTTCCAGGGTGCCGGGATCCGTGGTTCCGCGTCCGCCACGATCCCGATCAGCTCCGCCGCCACCGAACCGGACGCCAGCCCCGACGTGGCATTGGCCAGCACCACCGCCGCCACCCCGTCGGCCACGCTCGCCCACAGGCCGGCGACAAACCCTGGCAGCGACCCCGTATGCCCCACCAGTGTCCGGTCGCCGTGCCGCATCAACTGCGTCCCGAGGCCGTAGCCGCCGTCCCACTGACCCGTCTCAGGTGCCACCGACGGCGTGCGCAGCTCCGCCACGGATGCCGCACTCAGGACCTTCTCATCGCCCTCCACGAGAAATCCCGCGAACCGGCAGAGGTCGGCGGCGGTCGACCACAGCTGACCCGCGGGCGCCATCAGCCCCAGAGACTCGACCCGTTCCGGCAGCATCACGTCGGCCCACGGGTGCACGGCCCAGCCGCCGGCGGCCGGCGCGACCGGCTGCGGTGTCGTACGGTCCATGGACAGCGGCTCAAGAACCTCACGCCGCAGGGCCTCCGCCCACGGCATGCCACGTACCGCCTCGACCAGCGAACCCAGCAGCGTGAACCCCGGATTGGAGTAGTGGTGCCGCCGTCCGGCGGGGTGCACCACCGGCCGTTCACCCAGCACATCCGCAAGCTCCGGGCGCAGCTCACCCGGCGTCCGCTCCCACCACGGAGCCGGACTCTCCGCGGCGAGCCCCGCACTGTGGTCCAGAAGCTGCGCGACGGTGACCTCACCCACCCCCGTGCCCGGAAGGTGCTTCTCCAGCGGGTCCGAGAGACCGATCAGCCCCTCGTCGCGCAACCGCAGCACCAGCACAGCCGTGAAGGTCTTCGTGATCGACCCGATCCGGTACTGCGTACCGGCGTCCGGCTCCTGCCCGCCCACGGAACCCCGCGCCCCCGACCACACCATCCGCCCGTCGCGAGCCACCGCCGCAACCACCGAAGGCACCCGCGCCTCCGCCTGCGCGACAGCGACACGATGCAGCAAGGCCCGTCGTGTTCCGGGCAACAACTCTTCCCAGGGTGTGGTCATGAACCACATCTACCCGCGCCGCACCGCCGCGTCGACCACATTTCGCCGTGCGCCGAAACCCTCGCCACCCCGCGCCGCCGGGAAACCGGGCGCCGCCTCAAAAAGTGCTGGACAAGCACCGCCGGCCATCACCACTGTGACCCCCATGACTTCTCTCGTGCATCACATATCGATCGACTGCAGCGACACCTACGCTCTCGGCACCTTCTGGGGCAAGGTCCTCGGTGCCTCCCTCGCCGACGACGACCTGCCCGGGGACTCGGAAGCGCTCCTCGAAGCGCGAGGCGTCACCCTGCTGTTCATCGCCGTTCCCGACGAAAAGATCGCCAAGAACCGGGTCCACTTCGACCTCCAGCCCCAGGAACGCACCCGTAACGAAGAGGTGGAACGCATCCTCGCGCTGGGCGCCACCCTCGTGGCCGACCGCCGCCGCCCCGACGGCTCGGGCTGGGTGACCCTCGCGGATCCCGAGGGCAACGAATTCTGCGTGGAGCGCAACGCGGCCGAACGAGCGGCCTGACCCGTCCGCACACAGCGCCCCCGCCTAACCGGTCAGCCCTCCGGGCGCCGCGACGGCAACGGCCGCACCCCGGGCCACAGTTCGCGCATACGCGCGCGCAGATCCAGGGAGAGACGGCTCACCGCCCCCAGCCCGGGCCGGCCAGAAGCCGCCCGCCCGACGACACCCAGCCGGTGCACCAGCCGCTGCCGCGCGGTCGCGGTGCCCCACGTCCAGTCCTCGTCCGGAACCCGCGCCAGATGGTCGGCGCTCCCCCGGAACGCCCGCTCCACCAGCGCGTCCCCCCGCAGCAACCAGCCCACACACGCGTCCACCGCATCGCCCTCCAGCTCGCTCCCCGTCTCCGCGCGCCACACCGAGCGATACTCCGCTTCCGCCCGCCCCAACAGCGGCGCGGACGCCTCGGTCACACACCAGCAGGTGGGAAAACCGATCCGCAGATACGCCAGTTCCACCAGACCACTGCCGAGGGACGCCTGCTCGAAGTCGATGAACCGAACTCCCGCGGCGGTGTGCAGGTCATTGCCGGGGCACGGATCCCCGTGCAGCAACGCGTCCCCGGGCAGACTGCCGAGCCGCGCCACCAAGGCGTCCAGCTCACCGGGTACCTCACGTGCCACAGGGACGGAGAGCGACTCCGCCAGCGCCAGAAACGACGCAACATCGCCCCGCGTCGGCCCGGCCCATCGCGGCAGCACCCCCGCGTCCCCGGGACCGGTCGCCGCATGCAACCGCGCCAGCCCGCCCGCGTACGCCACCACCCAGTCACCCGGCGGGCGCAGATGTTCCAGATCCTCCAGAACCAGCACCCGTTCCCCGGGATCCGTCCCCAGCACCGCGGGAACCACCGGCGGATCAACCCGCGCCGCCAGCCGCAACGCCGTCACCTCACGGGCGTACCGCTCATCCGCGTCCGGTCCCTCCACCACCTGCTTGACCACCGCGGATCCCCCGGCCAGCCCGACCCGCCACACCCGCGAACGCGGACTGCTCTCCAGCCGACGCGCCCCCACCGGCCGCCCCAGCTCCGCCCACACGCTCTCACCGAACTCCAGTCGCGATGCCATGCGGTCATCCTCCCCCGGCAAGGAACGGTTGCTCCGGCGGCTCGTTGATCGGTCCGCCCTAGCACCGGGCGGGTCCCACCCGACGGCCCCGGGTGGTGGGGACGGGGGTGGCTCCCTTCGGGTAGTGGCGGCGCAGGTTGGCGGCGAGGATGCGGTCGAGCGTGCGGTCGGACACCATCCGGACCAGGCGGGTGACCAGGGCGGCATCCCGGCCCACGGTGTAGCGGGTGCGCGGTCTGCGGGTCGTCACGGTCTTCGCGATGACCCGGGCTGCGGCGTCGGCGGTCAGGCCCGACGCCGTGCCCGAGGCCATGAACGTGTTGTTCGCCCGGACCAGGCTGCCGTAGCGCCCGTCGTGTTCCGGCGTCATCCGAGCGGCCAGGTCGTTCGCCGTCGCGATCCCGCGGGTGGCCATCTCCGTTCGGACGCCGCCGGGCTCGACTACGACGACCTGTACGCCCAGCGGCGCGACCTCCCGGCGCAGCGAGTCGCTGACCGCCTCCAGGGCGAACTTCGCACCGGCGTACGCGCCGTACGTGGCCATGGCGACCTTGCCACCGACCGAGCTGATGTTGATCACACGGCCCCTGCTGCGCAGCAAGGCGGGCAGGAGCGCCTGGGTGACGGCGATGTGGCCGAACAGGTTGACCTCGAACACCCGCCGCCACTGTGCCATCGGCAGGGCCTCGACCGGGGCGTTCACCTGGACGCCGGCGTTGTTGACGAGCGCGTGCAGCGCCCGCGGGTCGTCGGCGACCCGCGCGGCGAGTGCCTCCACGTGCTCGGCGTCGGTGATGTCGAGGATGACCGGTTCGATGCCGGTCGACCGGATGGCGTCGGCGTCCTGGTCGCGCCGCACGCCGGCCAGGACGTGGAATCCCCGGCGAGCCAGTTCGCGGGCGACTGACGCGCCCATGCCCGTGGAGGCTCCGGTTACGACGACCAGCTTCTGGATTTCAGATGACGTTGTCACCTCGATTAAGATACCAGTTCGGATGACACCGTCAACTGTAGGATGGACGTCATGGTCACCCGTGCGGAGTCCGCCGCCGTCACCCGCCGCGCCCTGCTCGACGCGGCCGCCGAACTCCTCGACCTCGGCGGCCCCGAAGCGGTCACCCTGCGCGAGGTGGGTGCGCGGGCAGGCGTGAGCCGGGGAGCGCCGTACCGGCACTTCACGGGCAAGGACAGCCTGCTGACCACCGTCGCGACCGAGAGCTGGCAACGGATCGGCGACCAGGTCCACGCGCTGAGGGCCGACCCTTCCCTGTCGGCCCCGGACACCCTGCGCGGTGCTCTCCACACCCTCGTCGGCATCGGCCGGGACCGGCCGCACCTGTACCAGATGCTGTTCAGGCGTCCCGGACACCGCCCCGAAGAACTCGGTGAAGGGCTCGATCACGTCCGGCGTCAGCTATGCGGACCGGCGGACGACCCGACCGCGGACCGCATCCGCGCGGCAGGACGCTTCCAGGACGAGTTCCTGGCCATCGTCGCCGCCCTCGTGGGGGAGCGGAGCGCACGGCACTACGGCGCCCTGCTGCTCACCAGCACCCACGGCATCACGGACATGGAGCTCAGCGGCCACTTGGAGACAGGCTCGTTGCACACCACCGCCGACGAACTCATCGACACCCTCGTCCGCATGGTCGCCGGCACCGGCGAAACGGCATAACGACGATCGCGCCTGTCGACCTGGTCGACGCGGAACCCGCACGAAACTCCGAGAGCCGGGCCGCCGACTCAGGTCTGCGCCATGTCCACGAAGCGCGAGTAGTGCCCCTGGAACGCCACCGTGATCGTCGCCGTCGGACCGTTACGGTGCTTCGCCACGATGAGGTCCGCCTCGCCGGCGCGCGGCGACTCCTTCTCGTACGCGTCCTCACGGTGCAGCAGGATCACCATGTCCGCGTCCTGCTCGATCGAGCCCGACTCACGCAGGTCGGAGACCATCGGCTTCTTGTCCGTACGCTGCTCGGGACCACGGTTGAGCTGCGACAGCGCGATCACCGGCAGCTCCAGCTCCTTGGCCAGCAGCTTCAGGTTTCGCGACATGTCAGAGACCTCCTGCTGCCGGCTCTCGGCGCGCTTCGAACCGCCCGACTGCATGAGCTGGAGGTAGTCGATGACCACCAGCCGGATGTCGTTGCGCTGCTTGAGACGACGGCACTTGGCCCGGATCTCCATCATCGACAGGTTCGGCGAGTCGTCGATGTACAGCGGCGCCTGCGAGACGTCCGGCATCCGGCGGGCCAGCCGAGTCCAGTCCTCGTCCGTCATCGTGCCCGACCTCATGTGGTGCAGCGCCACCCGCGCCTCCGCCGACAGCAGACGCATCGCGATCTCGTTCCGCCCCATCTCCAGGGAGAAGATCACGCTCGGCAGATTGTTCTTGATGGACGCCGCACGCGCGAAGTCCAGCGCCAGCGTGGACTTACCCATGGCCGGACGGGCCGCGATGACGATCATCTGGCCGGGGTGGAGACCGTTCGTGAGGGAGTCGAAGTCCGTGAAGCCGGTCGGCACCCCGGTCATCTCACCGCTGCGCGAACCGATCGCCTCGATCTCGTCGAGCGCGCCCTCCATGATGTCGCCCAGCGGCAGGTAGTCCTCGCTCGTCCGCTGCTCCGTGACGGCATAGATCTCGGCCTGAGCGGAGTTGACGATCTCATCGACGTCCCCGTCGGCCGCATACCCCATCTGTGTGATCTTCGTACCCGCCTCGACGAGCCGGCGCAGAACCGCCCGCTCGTGCACGATCTCCGCGTAGTACGACGCGTTCGCCGCCGTGGGCACCGACTGGACGAGGGTGTGCAGATACGAGGCCCCGCCGACCTTGCCGATCTCACCGCGCTTGACCAACTCGGCCGCCACCGTGATGGGGTCGGCCGGCTCCCCCTTGGCGTAGAGGTCGAGAATCGCCTGGAAGACCATCTCGTGCGCCGGACGGTAGAAGTCATGGCCCTTGATGATCTCCACGACATCGGCGATCGCGTCCTTGGACAGGAGCATGCCGCCGAGCACCGACTGCTCCGCGTCGAGATCCTGCGGAGGCACCCGCTCGAACCCGGAACCGCCGTCCCAGGGGCCGCTCTCGCTGCCCCGGTCGTGCTGCTCCTCGCGGCCCCGGCCCTCCCCACGGCGCTGCCGGGAGACAGGCAGACGGTCGCTGGGACCGGTATCGGTCCAGGGGTCGTCCAACGGCTCGGGAATGCTCACCGGCCACCTCCTCATGTCCGCCCAGCGGACCTCGCCGTGCCACTCTTTGTACGGCACGACACTGACAAAACGAGAGGTCTGACTCCGGTTCCGGCGCGTCGGACGCCGGTCCACGGTAGGCCCGTCAGCGACGTCAGCCAATCTTGTTATCCACAGGCCGTGTGGACGAAAGACCAGATGCTGTGGAGAACGTGCGCGAACCTGTGCACGGAGCGGGGGACAGTGCTGTGGACAAAGTCATACCGGCGGCCCCACACTGCTACTGACCTGGGCTTTTTCCATCCACCGGCTGTGGGGGAGAAAAACTTTCCCGACTGGGCCAAGATCAGCGGAACCACCGCACAACCGATCCTTCAGCAGAGACAGAAGTAAGGATCACCTACCGCTTGCATCACTTACCTGTGGAAGATTAGGTTGAGCGCATGACACAGGCCCCCTCGCCATCCAGGACGGTACGGCGACAGCACGATCGCGAGATCGTCGCACTCGCCGTTCCGGCCTTCGGGGCCCTCGTCGCGGAGCCGCTCTTCGTGATGTTCGACAGCGCCGTCGTCGGCCATCTCGGCACCCCGCAACTCGCCGGACTGGGCATCGCGGCGGCCCTGCTGACGACCGCCGTGTCCGTCTTCGTCTTCCTCGCCTACGCCACCACCGCGGCCGTCGCCCGACGGGTCGGTTCCGGCGACCTCCCGGCCGCCATCCGCCAGGGCATGGACGGCATCTGGCTGGCCCTGCTGCTCGGCGCCGCCGTCGTCGCGGTCGCCCTGCCCACCGCACCCTGGCTCATCGGTCTCTTCGGCGCCTCGGACACCGCCGCCCCGTACGCCGTCACCTATCTACGGATCTCCAGCCTCGGCATCCCCGCCATGCTGGTGGTTCTGGCCGCCACCGGCGTGCTGCGCGGGCTTCAGGACACCCGTACTCCGCTGTACGTCGCCATCGGCGGCTTCGGCGCCAACGCGGCGCTCAACGTCGCGCTCGTCTACGGCGCCGGCCTCGGCATCGCCGGCTCCGCCTGGGGCACGGTGATCGCGCAGTGCGCCATGGCCGCCGTCTATCTGGTCGTCGTCGTACGGGGAGCGCGTCGGCACGGCGCATCGCTGAGGCCCGACGCGGCGGGGATACGGGCCAGTGCACAGGCCGGTGCGCCACTGCTGGTCCGTACGCTCTCGCTGCGGGCAGTTCTGATGATCGCCACGGCGGTCGCCGCACGGCTCGGGGACGCGGACATCGCGGCACATCAGATTCTTCTGTCGCTGTGGAGCCTGATGGCATTCGCGCTCGACGCGATCGCCATCGCGGGGCAGGCCATCATCGGCCGCTATCTCGGGGCGGGGGACACCACGGGCGCCCGGGAGGTGTGCCGGCGCATGGTGCGGTGGGGCATCGTGTCGGGTGTGGTGCTAGGCGTGCTGATCGTGGTCGCGCGCCCCTTGTTCATTCCGTTGTTCACCGGGGACCCGGCGGTGCGGGAGACCTTGGTGCCCGCTCTGCTGGTGGTGGCGGTGACGCAACCGCTGGCGGGGATCGTGTTCGTACTGGACGGCGTGCTGATGGGCGCGGGGGACGGCCCGTATCTCGCCGGGGCCATGCTGGTGACGCTGGTGGTCTTCGCGCCGGTGGCTCTGCTCGTGCCGGTCCTGGGCGGCGGGCTGACGGCTCTCTGGTGGGCGATGGGGCTGATGATGACGGTCCGCATGCTGACGCTCTGGCTGCGGACCCGTTCCGGCCAGTGGCTGGTCACGGGCGCTACACGCTGACACACCCCGACCGGGCCACCGTTTCACGTGAAACACCCAGTGTGCCCGTTTCATATGAAACCTGGCACGACGCCGAGGCGAGGGGAACAGGGCCGGGCTGCGGGAACGAAGAGAGCGGGAACGAGAAGAGGGCCGTACCCCACCGGGATACGGCCCTCTTCCTGCGTGCTCTGCCGAGCGCGTCGCTTAGGCGGCGACGACCTCGACGCCGAGCTTCGCGGCGACCTCGGGGTGCAGACGCACCGACACCTGGTGCGAGCCCAGGGTCTTGATCGGCGAACCGAGCTCGATGCGACGCTTGTCGACCTCCGGACCACCGGCGGACTTGATCGCCGAGGCGAGGTCGGCCGGGGTGACGGAGCCGAAGAGGCGGCCGGCGTCGCCGGAGCGAACGGCCAGACGCACCTTCACACCTTCGAGGCGGGCCTTGATCTCGTTGGCCTGCTCGATGGTGGCGATCTCGTGGATCTTGCGGGCGCGGCGGATCTGCGCCACGTCCTTCTCGCCGCCCTTGGTCCAGCGGATCGCGAAACCGCGCGGGACCAGGTAGTTGCGGGCGTAGCCGTCCTTGACGTCGACGACGTCGCCGGCGGCGCCGAGGCCGGAGACCTCGTGGGTGAGGATGATCTTCATGATTCGGTCACCCTTCCCTTATCGCGCGGTGGACGTGTAGGGCAGCAGCGCCATCTCACGGCTGTTCTTGACTGCCGTGGCGACGTCACGCTGGTGCTGCGTGCAGTTGCCGGTGACGCGGCGGGCACGGATCTTGCCGCGGTCGGAAATGAACTTCCGCAGCATGTTCGTGTCCTTGTAGTCCACGTACTGGGTCTTGTCCTTGCAGAATGCGCAGACCTTCTTCTTAGGCTTGCGCACAGGCGGCTTCGCCATGGTGTTTCTCCTGTGTGATCAAGAAGTGGGGTGCGAGCCCGCCCTTAGAAGGGCGGCTCGTCCGAGTAGCCGCCGCCGGAGCTTCCGCCCCAGCCGCCTCCGTTGCCCCCGCCGCCCTGCGACTGCGACTGCTGACCGCCGCCGGCCGGCGCGCTGGTGGCCCACGGGTCGTCGGCGGGAGCACCGCCGCCGCCCTGCTGACCGCCACCACCGGGGCCGCCGCCCCAGTTTCCGCCGCCGCCCTGCTGGCCGCCGCCGTAACCGCCCTGGCCACCGCGGCCGGTGGTCTTGGTGACCTTGGCCGTGGCGTTCTTCAAGCTGGGGCCGACTTCCTCGACGTCCAGCTCGTAGACCGTGCGCTTGACGCCCTCGCGGTCCTCGTAGGACCGCTGCTTCAGCCGGCCCTGCACGACGACGCGCATGCCGCGCTGGAGCGACTCGGCGACGTTCTCCGCCGCCTGCCGCCAGACCGAGCAGGTGAGGAACAGGCTCTCGCCGTCCTTCCACTCATTGGTCTGCCGGTCGAAGGTGCGGGGAGTGGACGCGACGCGGAACTTCGCGACCGCCGCACCGGACGGGGTGAAGCGCAGCTCGGGGTCGTCGACGAGATTGCCGACGACCGTGATGACGGTCTCGCCTGCCATTGGGTGAACCTCTCGGCGGGGATTGCTTCTGGCTGCTTGCTGCTACTCGGTCCCGATGACGCTGAGCCGGTGGCTCAGTGGGTCTCGGGGCGGAGGACCTTGGTCCGGAGGACCGACTCGTTCAGGTTCATCTGTCGGTCGAGCTCCTTGACGACCGCAGGCTCGGCCTGGAGGTCGATGACCGAGTAGATGCCCTCGGGCTTCTTCTTGATCTCGTAAGAGAGACGACGACGGCCCCAGGTGTCGACCTTCTCGACCTTTCCGTTGCCCTCACGGACGACGGAGAGGAAGTTCTCGATCAGCGGGGAGACAGCGCGCTCCTCAAGATCGGGGTCGAGGATGACCATCACCTCGTAGTGACGCATGTGGAACCCACCTCCTTTGGACTCAGCGGCCACGGTCGTTCCGTGGCAGGAGGGTCGTGATGCGTGAGCAACGGTATCGGCGGCCACTGACAATCCGGCTCGTCGGACGAGCGGATCGTGTTCTGGCCAGGGCAGACACCGGTGCAGACCGTACAGACTACCCGCCCGGTGGCTTCCTGTTGAAATCCTGCCGCCCGCGGGCGCAATCTGTACACATCGGGTGTGCGCGGCGCTACGATGCGCCGCCTCCGGCAAGGCCAGGAGGTGCCAGATGGCACAGGCAATGCGACCGAACCCCTCCACGTCGCTTTTCTCGACGGACGGGAAGCCCCATCCGCTTCAGGACACTCTGATGGTGGTGACGGTGGCGCTGGGGCTTCTCGCCTTCGTCACGGCGTTCTTCCACCAGCTGCATCTGATCAGTTCGTGGGCGGGGCTGGTGGGGATCCTGACGGGCGCGTACGGGCAGTTCATCTCCGTGACGACGCGCGAGCGGTTCCTGCTGATCATCGGGCTGGGCGCCTCGGCGGTCGGCTTCTTCCTCGGTATGGCGCACGGCGGTCTGTTCGGCGGGGTCATCGGGTAGGCCTCTCCTACCGGCCGGGCCCAGGCCCGGTCACGCACTTTCCCGGTCGGCTCCGGCCGACGCCCAGACGGGGCGCTCCATCGGCGCAGTAGGCTTCGGCGCGAGAGCCGGAGCCCCTGTATCGATGGGGACACACCTGCCGAGGAGCGCCCCGTATGAGTCTGACCCTGAGGACCATCAGCCGTGAGCAGCATCTGGCGTATATCCAGAGTCTGCCCGCGGCGAGTCACTGCCAGGTCCCGGCGTGGGCTGACGTGAAGACGGAGTGGCGCTCCGAGAACCTGGGCTGGTTCGACAAGAACGGTGAACTGGTCGGCGCGGGGCTGGTGCTGTACCGGCAGTTGCCGAAGATCAAGCGCTATCTGGCGTATCTCCCCGAGGGTCCGGTGCTGAATTGGTATGCGCCGAATCTGGACGAGTGGATGCAGCCGATGCTGGCGCATCTGAAGCATCAGGGTGCTTTCTCGGTGAAAATGGGACCGCCGGTGGTGATCCGGCGGTGGAATGCCGCGGCGATCAAGTCGGGTATTCAGGATCCGGATGTGAAGCGCCTGCGTGATGTCGAGGCGTCGCACATCGAGCCGCGCGCCTTCGAGGTGTCGGACCGGCTGCGCAAGATGGGGTGGCAGCAGGGGGAGGACGGGGGCGCGGGGTTCGGCGACGTCCAGCCGCGTTATGTCTTCCAGGTGCCTTTGGCCAATCGTTCGCTGGACGATGTGCTGAAGGGGTTCAACCAGCTGTGGCGGCGCAACATCAAGAAGGCCGAGAAGGCCGGCGTCGATGTGGTGCAGGGGAGTTACGAGGATCTCGGTGAATGGCAGCGGTTGTACGAGATCACGGCGGAGCGGGATCATTTCCGGCCGCGGCCGTTGTCGTACTTCCAGCGCATGTGGAGTGTGCTGAACACCGAGGACCCGAATCGGATGCGTCTGTATTTCGCGCGTCATGAGGGTGAGAACGTGGCGGCGGCGACGATGCTGATCGTCGGTGGTCACGTCTGGTATTCGTACGGTGCTTCGGCGAATCACAAGCGCGAGGTGCGGCCTTCGAACGCGATGCAGTGGCGGATGCTGCGGGACGCGTATGCGATGGGTGCGACGGTGTACGACCTGCGCGGTATCTCCGACTCACTCGACGAGACCGATCATCTTTTCGGTCTGATCCAGTTCAAGGTGGGCACCGGCGGGGAGGCCGTCGAGTACATCGGGGAATGGGATTTCCCGCTGAACAAGCTGCTCCACAAGGCGCTCGACATGTACATGTCGCGCCGCTGATCGGTCGGTTGATCGGTCGGCCGACCGGTTGAGGTGCCGCCGTAGGTTTCCGGCGGCGGTGCGGGGTGGATCCTTCTGACAAGGAACTCCCACCCGCACGACGATTCATATTCTTATCACCGCAGCACTCTGATACACCGCAGCCGAGAGAAAGGTTCCGGACCGGCAATGGCGCTCTCCCTCTACGTCGACACCGCGCGCTGGCGGGCGCACCAGAAGTCGGTCATCGAGCAGTTCCCGGGGCTGGTCCCGGTCTGCAAGGGCAATGGCTACGGCTTCAGTCATGAACGTCTCTCCGACGAGACCACGCGGTTCGGCTCCGACATGCTGGCCGTGGGCACGATTTACGAGGCCGCCCGCATAAAGGACTGGTTCAGCGGCGATCTGCTGGTCCTCACCCCCTTCCGCCGGGGTGAGGAGCCGGTGCCGCTGCCGGACCGGGTGGTGCGCTCGGTCTCGTCCGTCGACGGCGTGTACGCCCTGGTGGGCGCCCGTGTGGTCATCGAGTGCATGAGCTCGATGAAGCGCCACGGGGTGAAGGAGGAGGAGCTGGGCCAGCTCCACGCCGCCATAGAGGACGTACGGCTGGAGGGCTTCGCCCTGCACCTTCCGCTGGACCGTACGGACGGTTCCGACGCGGTCGAGGAAGTCATCGCGTGGATGGACCGGCTGCGCGCCGCCCGGCTTCCGCTGCACACGATGTTCGTGAGCCACCTCGCGGCGTCCGAGCTGGCGCGGCTTCAGCAGCAGTTCCCGCAGACCCGTTTCCGCGCGCGGATCGGCACGCGGCTGTGGCTGGGCGACCACGAGGCGACCGAGTACCGGGGTTCGGTGCTGGACGTGACGCGGGTCGCCAAGGGGGACCGGTTCGGTTACCGGCAGCAGAAGGCCGCGTCCGACGGCTGGCTGGTGGTCGTGGCGGGGGGCACGTCGCACGGCGTGGGGCTGGAGGCCCCGAAGGCGCTGCACGGGGTGATGCCGCGGGCGAAGGGGGTCGCCCGGGCGGGGCTGGCGACGGTGAACCGGAACCTGTCGCCGTTCGTCTGGGACGGCAAGCAGCGCTGGTTCGCGGAGCCGCCGCACATGCAGGTGTCGATCCTGTTCGTGCCGTCGGACGCGCAGGAGCCGCGGGTCGGGGATGAGCTGGTGGCGCATCTGCGCCATACGACGACGCAGTTCGACCGGCTGGTGGACCGCTGACGCGCCGGACGCGCATCACGCCGTAACACCGTACGGCCGTAGCACGTAGAGCCGTAGCACCGCAGGACCGTAACGCCATAGGGCCGTAGCTCCGGGAAACGGGTGAAGGCGCCACCTCGCG
>NZ_JBHURV010000032.1:0-111757 GCF_042673865.1 Streptomyces sp. NPDC056987 | reverse complement strand
GCCGCGGCCGATGATGATCAGGCGGTCAACGGTGAGTGCGGTCTCGCTCATGAGGTGGGAGGAGATGAAGACCGTACGGCCCTCCGCCGCGAGGGACTTGAGGAGGTTGCGGATCCACAGGACGCCCTCGGGATCGAGCCCGTTGACCGGTTCGTCGAGGATCAGGGTGGCCGGGTCGCCGAGGAGCGCCGCCGCGATGCCCAGCCGTTGGCCCATGCCCAGCGAGAACCCCTTCACCCGCTGCCGGGCGACCGCCGTGAGACCGGCCAGCTCCAGGACATCGGTGACGCGCCGCCGCGGGATGCCGTGGGTGTGGGCGAGCGCCAGGAGGTGGTCCTGGGCGCTGCGGCCCGGGTGGACGGAGCGGGCCTCCAGCAGGGCGCCGACCTGGGTGAGCGGGGCGGGGTGGGCGGCGTAGGAGCGGCCTGCGACGGTGGCCCGGCCGCGGGTGGGGGCGTCGAGGCCGAGCAGCATGCGCAGGGTGGTGGACTTGCCGGCGCCGTTGGGGCCGAGGAAGCCGGTGACGGTTCCCGGTCCGACGGTGAAGGTGAGGTCGTCGACGACGGTCCTGTCGCCGTACCGCTTGGTGAGGCCCGCTGCTTCGAGGCCGTGTGTGCTGGTCATGGGCTCGACGGTAGGCAGCGGGCGGGCGCGGATCGTCGTACCGGGGACGGGTGATGGGGTGGTGCGTAGTACCGGGGATGTAGGGGCCGGCCGGGGCGCGCGCCGTCGCGGGTGGCGCCGCGGGTGGCGGCGTGCCCCGGACCGCGCGCGGGGAGAAACCCCGTTGCGGGTGGGGCCCGGGCGCGCGGAGGATCGGTGCATGAACCACGTGATACGGGCGGTACGGCCCGGAGAATGGGCCAGGGCCAGGGAACTCCGGCTCGACGCGCTCCGGGACCCGGCGGCGCCGGTGGCCTTCCTGGAGACGTACGAGCAGGCCGTGGAGTACCCCGACGCCGTCTGGCGGGAGCAGGCGACCGGCTTCTCGGCACGGCACGGGACCCGTTCCCGGCAGTTCGTCGCCGAGGCCCCGGACGGGAGCTGGTCGGGGTCGGTGGCCGTGCTGGTCGAGGAGGCCGGGCGCGAGGACTTCTTCGGCGCCCGCGTCGAGCGGGACCAGGGGCAGCTCGTCGGCGTCTTCGTACGGCCGGAGCACCGCGGTGGCGGGGTCGTCGGGGCGCTGGTCGGGGCGGCGCTCGACTGGGCGTGGGCGCTGGAGGACCCGCGGCTCGCGCGCGTACGGCTCCACGTGAACGACGGGAACCCGCGGGCCGCGGCCGCGTACCGCAAGCTCGGCTTCGTACCGACGGGCGGGTGCGTCCCGATGGCGGGGGATCCCTCGGCGAAGGAGCTGGAGCTGGCGGTCGGGCGGCCCTGAGGGGAAGGGGTGGCGGGCGTGGTGTGATGGTGGCGTGAGCCGCGCCGCAGAAGAGACCAACCGCCGCATGCTGCGGGCCAGGGACGCGATGGACCGCTCGTACGCGCAGCCGCTGGACGTTCCGGCCCTGGCCAGGATCGCCCATGTGTCACCGGCGCACTTCACCCGCACCTTCCGGGCGACGTTCGGCGAGACGCCGCACCGCTACTTGCAGCGCCGCCGGGTCGAGCGGGCGATGTTCCTGCTGCGGGAGAGCGATCACAGCGTGACGGACATCTGCTTCGAGGTCGGCTTCGGCAGCCCGGGGACCTTCAGCCGTACGTTCCACGACATCGTCGGCCGGTCACCGCGGGACTACCGCAAGGGGGCGAGGGAGGCGCCGGACGGGGAGGCCGCGGACGGGAGGGGCGCGGATGGGGAGGTCGCGGCCGCGACGGCAGCGGTGGGCGTACCGAACTGCTTCACCATGGCGTGGACGAGGCCGAGCACTTTTGGATAAGTTTTCGCCGGGCTCGCGCACTAGCGTGATGTGCATGTTCAACGCCATCACGCACTCGCAGATCTACGTACTCGACCAGGACGAGGCCCTCGACTTCTACGTCGGCAAGCTCGGCCTCGAAGTCAATGCCGATGTCGACCTCGGCTTCATGCGCTGGCTCACGGTCAATGTCCCCGGCCACCCGGACCGCCAGGTGCTGCTGGAGAAGCCGGGGCCTCCGGCCATGTCCGAGGAGACGGCCCAGCAGGTCCGTGAGCTGGTCACCAAGGGCGCGACGGGCGGCTCGCTCATCTTCAGCACGGACGACTGCCGCACGACGTACGAGACGCTGCTGGCCCGGGGCGTGGAGTTCACGGAGGAGCCCACGGAGCGTCCTTACGGGATCGACTGCGGCCTCCGTGACCCCTTCGGCAACAGTATCCGCTTCACGCAGCCCGTCGGCTAATAACCGGCGCCCGGCAGCTCCCGCTGGGGCCAGCGGTCCTTGCCCTGCTGCCGGGAGCGCAGCAGGGCGAGCGTCGGCATGCCTCGGTCCTGGCCGGTGGCGAGCAGCTCCGGGACCAGAGGGAACGGGGCTACCGCGGCCACATCCTCCAGGACGAGGGACATTGGTGGGTCGAGCCGACCGTCAGATGACCGTGCGGCCATGCGGCGGCCGTGCTCGACCACGCTTGAGGTGAGTGCGGTGAGCAGCGGCATCGCACCCGGGCGGGCGCGGGGATCTTCGATCGGCTCGCCCACCACATAGAGCGTGCCCCCCTCGCTCACAAAAGAATCCAGCGCGAGGGCATCGGTTCTGTTCGGCGTGCAGGCGTCGCGGATGTGCACCGATGAGAGGGCGGCGAGCGCGCGGGCCGTCAACTGCTGGGCGACGTCGCGGCGTTCGGGGTGCGCGGTGAGGGCGGACTCCAGCAGTCCGGCGAGGCCGGAGGCGGCCTTGGGGTGCGTACGGAGGATCCGTACGGCTTCCTGGGCGCCTCCGCCCTGTGCCCAGCGCAGCACCTGTTTCACCGGCCGCCCGTCCACGGCCGCGGCATGCAGCCAGCAGCGCAGCAGCGTCTCGGCCGTGTCGGCCATGGCGGCGTCGAGCAGTGCGCGCGGGCGTACGGGGGAGAGCAGGGCGGTCGCGCGGGCGCCGGCGACGGCGGGGTCCTCGCATCCGGCGGTGGGGGACCAGTGGAGCCGGTCGGGGGTGTTGCAGAGGTGGCCCGGGTCGTAGACGAGGACGGGGCCGAGCTTGGCGCGCGCGTCCTTGGTCTCGTCCCAGACGGCGGGGGCGGAGGTGACGACGAGGGCGGGGCCCGCGGCGTCCAGGACGGCCTGGACGGCGGCGGGGCGGCGGGTGGCGGGGTCGCCGTACCGTACGCGCGGGGCGGGGACGGACACCGTGGCGGGGGCGGGCGCGGCGGTCTGCGCGGGGGGTGGCTCCTGGAGCGGGGCCGATGCCGGGTGCGGGGGCGGTGCGGAGGCCGGGGCGGGCACGGGGGCCGGTTCCTGGGCCTGACCCTGAACCGGTGCCGGGCCTGGTGTCGAGCCCGGTCTCCCCTGTGGGGCGTGAAGCGGGTCCCGCGTCGGCGGCGCGTGTTCCAGGGCGGGTTCCGGTGCCGGCTCGTGGACGGGGTGGTGGGCTTGCGCGGGAGCCGGCGCGGGGGTCTGCCGGGGTACGGCGTCCCGTGGGTCCCGTGGGTCCCGTACGTCCCGTGGGTCCCGTACGTCCCGGGTGTCCCGGGTGTCCCGGGTGTCCCAGCCGTGCTGTGCCTCGCGTTCGTTCTGTCCGTACCGTTCGTACCGTGCGTCCTCCGTGCCCCGTCCGTCCCGCTCGTCGCGTGCGTCCTGCTCGTACCGCTGTTGCTCCTTGCGTCTCGCCCGTACCACCCGGTACCGCGCCGTCACCCCGAGCACGAACACCGTCAGGACGGTCAGCACCATGAGCTGGCTGATCAGCAGGCCCCAGAACAGCCCGTATCCCGACAGCTCCCCCGGTGGGGTCTCCGGCCAGGCGCCCGGGAGGTCGTGGGGTGCGGAGGCCAGTTCGCGCATGGCCATGGGCGTACGGACGAAGGTCACGCCCTGTGGCCAGGCGCCGTGGGTGAACAGTCCCGCCAGCCCCGTGGCCGTCCAGACCAGCAGCGTCAGCCCGAGCAGGAAGCCCAGCAGGCCCACCAGCAGCCCGTCGGGGATGCCGCCCGGCCCGCCCTGGCCGCCCGGTCCTGGCCGCCGCTCCTCCTGGTGGCGCGACATGTCATGCCACCGTCGACTCGGAGGACTCGTTGTACTGCCGTTGCCGTTCGAGCAGGGCCGCCCGCTGTTCCGCCTCCCACTCCGCGGCCCGCATGTCCTCGTGCGGCTCGCGCGGTTCGTACGGAGCCGGTGGCAGCAGTCCGGCGCGCCGGGCCTGGGCCGCGTCGGCGGCGTCCGACGCCTCGGAGTTCTCGGTCATCGCCCGGTCGGTGAAGACCAGCGGCCGTTCCGCCTCCGTCACCAGGTGTTTGACGACCTGGACATTGCCGTTGACGTCCCAGACCGCGATGCCGGGGGTGAGCGTCGGGATGATCTCCACCGCCCAGCGGGGCAGGCCGAGGACCCGGCCCGTCGCTCTGGCCTCGTCGGCCTTCTGGGCGTAGATCGTCCGGGTCGACGCCATCTTGAGGATGGCCGCGGCCTCGCGGGCCGCCGCCCCGTCGACCACGTCGGAGAGGTGGTGGACGACCGCCACGAAGGAGAGGCCGAGCCGCCGGCCGAACTTCAGCAGCCGCTGGAAGAGCTGGGCCACGAAGGGCGAGTTGATGATGTGCCAGGCTTCCTCGACGAGGAAGATGCGCTTCTTGCGGTCGGGGCGGATCCAGGTGTGCTCCAGCCAGACGCCGACGATCGCCATCAGGATCGGCATCGCGATCGAGTTGCGGTCGATGTGCGAGAGGTCGAAGACGATCAGCGGGGCGTCCAGGTCGATGCCGACGGTCGTCGGGCCGTCGAACATGCCGCGCAGGTCACCGTCGACCAGCCGGTCCAGGACCAGGGCGACGTCGAGGCCCCAGGCCCGTACGTCGTCCAGGTCGACGTTCATGGCCTGGGCCGACTCGGGTTCGGGGTGGCGCAGTTGCTCGACGATGTCCATCAGCACGGGCTGCCGTTCGACGATCGTCTCGTTGACGTAGGCGTGCGCGACCTTGAGGGCGAAGCCGGAGCGTTCGTCGAGGCCGTGGCCCATGGCGACTTCGATGATCGTACGGAGCAGGGCGAGCTGCCCGGTGGTGGTGATCGACGGATCGAGCGGGTTGAGCCGGATGCCGTCGTCGAGGGCGGCCATCGCGTCGAGCCGGATGGGGGTTATGCCCAGTTCCTGGGCGATGAGGTTCCACTCGCCGGCGCCGTCCTCGCCCTGGGCGTCCAGGACGACGACCTGGCGGTCGCGGAAGCGGAGCTGGCGCAGGACGTAGGTCTTCTCCAGGGCCGACTTGCCGTTGCCGGACTCGCCGAGGACCAGCCAGTGCGGGGCGGGCAGCTGCTGTCCGTACAGCTGGAAGGGGTCGTAGATGTAGCCCTTGCCGCTGTAGACCTCACGGCCGATGATCACACCCGAGTCGCCTAGGCCGGGGGCGGCGGTGGGCAGGTAGACGGCCTGGGCCTGGCCCGTCGACGTACGGACGGGCAGCCGGGTCGTCTCCACCTTCCCGAAGAGGAAGCTGGTGAAGGCTTCCGTGAGGACGGACAGCGGATCTCGCACCACAGGCCCCTTTCGACTCTTCCTACGGCGGCTACGGCGGATGTGACGGGTACAGCGGATAGGGCGGGTACGGCGGACAGGGCAGGTGAGGTGGACAGGGCGGGTACGGCGGGTACGGCGGTGAGGGATGCCGTGGCCGCCGGTGTCAGCGGCGGATACCGGTCGCGAACGGCAGGGTGTTCACGAAGGCCCGGTGGTGCTCGCGGTCGCACCACTCCAGCTTCAGGTACGACTTGCCGGCCGACGCTCTGATCGTCCGCTTGTCCCTGGCCAGGGCCTCGGGGGACCTGGACGAGACGGTGATGTACCCGACGAGGTTGACCCCCGCCGCCCCGCTGGCGAGGTCCTCGCCCCGCTGGTCCAGCCGGCCGTGCGCGGCGATGTCGCGCGGGTCGACCGTACGGTTCATCTTGGCGGCGCGGCTGGCTTCCGCGTCGTCGTTCGTCTTCTCCGTCAGCATCCGCTCGATGGCGATCTCGGTCGGTTCGAGGTCCATCGTGACCGAGACCGTACGGATCACATCGGGGGTGTGGACGAGCAGCGGCGCCAGGAAGTTGACGCCCACCGGGGTCATGGGCCACTCCTTGACCCAGGCGGTGGAGTGGCACCAGGGGGCGCGCGTCGACGACTCACGGGTCTTGGCCTGGAGGTACGTCGGCTCCATGGCGTCCAGCTCGGCCGGCCAGGCGTTTCGTTTCGTCATGGCCTGGATGTGGTCGATGGGGTGGTCCGGGTCGTACATCGAGTGGACGAGCGAGGCGAGCCGTCCCTGGCCGAGGGGCTGCCGTACGCGGATGTCCGCCTCGGCGAGGCGGGCGCAGATGTCGGTCAGCTCGCGGGCCATGACGACGGCGAGGCCCGCGTCCCGGTCGAGCTTCTTCGTGCCGGCGGCCGTGCGGGCGGCGCGGGCCATGGCCTGGCCCTCGGCGGCCAGTTCGCGGGTGTAGTGCATGCAGGCGACGAGATACGCGCGGTGCTGCTCGCTGGAGGTGGAGACCATCGACTGGAGCTGGTCGTACGAGTCCTGGAGCCAGCCCGGCGAGTTGGCGTCGCCGCGCTGGGCCACGTCCTTCTCGTGCGCGTCGGGGTCTGCGGGCAGCGTACGGGCGAGCATCTGGAGGCGGGTGACGAAGCCGTCGCCGTTGGCGACATGCTTGAGGAGGGTGCCGAAGCGGTCGACCAGGGCCTCCTGGTCCTCGCTGTCGCGCAGGCCGACGCCGGGGCCCTCGATCTCGATGGCGGCGGTGACGGTGCGCCGGTCGGCGTGGAGCAGGACGGCGATCTCGTCGGGGCCGAACGGCGCGGCCAGCCAGTTGATCCGGCCGATGCCGGGCGGCGGGCCGACCTCGACCTCGCGGCCGTCGGCGCGGGTGCCGGCCTCCATGGCGCCGGAGCGGTAGGCGGTGCCGTTGCGCAGGGTGCGCTTGAAGCTGCGGTTGATCTCGAACCACTTGTAGACCGTGCGCTGCTTGTACGGCATGTAGACGGCGGCGAGCGCGAGGAGCGGGAAGCCGGTCAGTGTCACGATCCGCAGGGACAGGACGGGCACGAGCAGGCCGCACATCATCCCGACGAACGCGCCGGCGATGATCAGGGCGATCTCGCCGGTCTCGCGGTTCTTGCCGACGATCGCGTTGGGCCTGGCGCGGCCGATGAGATACGTACGGCGGGGCGCCATCGGTTGGGACTGGGTCGTCAACGCCCTCCACCTCCAGTGCTGTTGTTGCCGGTACCGGTGCCGCGGGAGCCGCGTGCGCTGTGGGGGGTGGAGCTGGTGGGGCTGCTGCTACGGGGCGGGGGCGTGGCGGAGGGAACCGGCCCGCCTCCTCCGCCTCCGCCGCCTCCGGAGGTGCCGCGGGAGCTGTGGGCGGCGACGCCGCCGGAGACCGGGTTGGCGGGGCGTGCGCCCGCGCCGCCTCCGCCGTCGCCCTGGCCGCCGCGGCCGCTGTGGGTCTTGATGCCCTGCGAGACGAGGGCGGCGGGCGAGCTGATGAGCGCGGCGGCCTGGGAACCGTCGGTGGCCTGCTTGCGGTTGGTGCGGGCGGAGGCGATCTCGTCGCCGAAGCCGGGCACGAAGCGGTAGATCATCGCCGAGGCGAAGATCGCGAGGATGATGATGGCGAGGCCCGAGACGACGGCGGAGAGCGCGTCGGGGCCGCTGTCGGCGGAGAGCGCGCCGGCCAGGGCGAGGACGATCACGATCACCGGCTTGACCATGATGACGGCGATCATGATTCCGGCCCAGCGGCGGACGTGTCCCCACATGTTCTTGTCGACGAGCCCGGCGTAGACGACGGTGCCGAGGAGCGCGCCGACGTACAGGAGGGCCGCCCGGATGACCAGCTCCAGCCAGAGGACACCGGCGGCGAGGATCGACACGAGCGAGACGACGATCAGCATGATCGGTCCGCCGCCGATGTCGTTGCCCTTCTTGAGGGCTTCGGCGAAGCCGCCGAAGAAGACGTCCGTCTGGCCGCCGCTGGAGGTGGAGATGATCTCGGTGACGCTGTCGGTGGCGGAGACGACGGTGTAGAGGATGAGCGGCGTGAACGCCGAGGCGAGGACGGTCAGCCAGAGGAAGCCGATGGCCTCGGAGAGCGCGGTGGTGAGGGGGACGCCCCGGATGGCGCGCTTGGCGACGGCGAGGAGCCAGAGGACGAGCGTGAGGACGGTGGAGGCGGCGAAGACGACGGCGTACTGGCGGAGGAAGGAGGCGTTGGTGAAGTCGACGTTGGCGGTCTCTTTGACGGCGTCGCTGAGCTTCCCGACGATCCAGGCGGCGGCGTCGGCGCAGCCGCGGGCGAGGGAGGCGAGGGGGTCGAGGGCGTCGGTGACGCTGGGCGTGCCGCCGCCGGAAACGCCGGAGTCGCCGCTCTCGCAGTACTGCTTGCTGAGTCCGGACAGCGCCTCGCAGTCGACGTTGTCGTCGTTGGGCGTGGGGGTCGGGGACGGAGTCGGTGCCGCCGCGGCGCGCGTGGCGAACAGGAGAAGTGCCGTCTGAAGGCCCGCCAGTACGGTGACGACGGAGCGTACGCGGCGCCGGGAGCTACCTGGCATAGGTGAAGCCTCCGTACTGCTCGACAGCCTTGCTCATCTCGTCCGCCGTGGACGCCGCGACATCGCCGGGCACAGGCGCCGGGCCGTCCTTCTGCGAGTCCGCGACGATCTTCCAGTCGTCGCCCACCCACTTGAGCTCGAAGGTGCCCGTCTGCCAGGTCGTACGCACGGGGTCCGTGGAGTCGGGGCCCGACATCCCGATCAGGCCCGTGTACCAGACCGACACCTTCGCCGTGTCCCCCGACATGGTCTCGACCTTCGTCCCCACGGGGATCGTCCGGGAGATGAAGTCGCTGCCCTGCGGGGGGTTGCCGTCTTCGTCCAGGCCCAGTTTGCTCAGGAACTCCGTGGAGTACGCGCGGTCCTGCGGCCCCTTCAGGCCGGCCGCCGCCTCGGGGGTGTAGACGCCGTCGACGATGGTGTGGCGGCTGTCCTGGTGGAACATGCCGTTCGAGCCCAGGACCACCGCGTAGTTCGCCGCCGCGCTCGCCGCGCCCTGTTCGTTCCTGGCGAAGCCCGACGGGATCGTTCCGTTCTTGCCCGTCACCGGTTTCACGCCGGTCGCCGCCGTCGGGTCCGCGCCCGCGCCCGCCGCGCCCTTGGTGCCGTTGCTGCCGGTGGTGCCGCTGCCGCCGCGGTTCACGAACGCGATGGCGGCGATGAGCAGGACGACGACGCCCACCACGGTGACGAGGGAGCGCGAGGTCCGGGCCGGGCGGCGCGGGCCGCCGTAGGGGTCGGTGCCTCTGCCGTCGGGCAGGCGGGTACGGGTCTGGCCCGAGCCGCCGAAGCCGTCGCCCTTACGGCCCGGGTCGCCGCCGTAGCCGTGCTCGTCGCCGAAGCTCATGCCGGGTACGCTCCCTCAGCCGTGTGCGATTCCGCGTAGTACGACGGTAGCCGTGCTGGTTCCCGCGCGGGCGCGGTGTGGTGACTCGACATCAGGGTGACGCAACCTCAGCGGGTGGATGCGAAGGACAGGTGGGGTCGAGGGGTGGACGGGGGATAGGAGGGCCAGAGGGAGGGCTGGGCCGGGGGAGGCGGGGCCGCGTCAGACGGCCATGCCGTACACGATGGTGAAGAGTGTGCCCAGCGAGCCGATGATGAAGACGCCGGTCAGTCCGGCGACGATCAGGCCCTTGCCCTGCTCGGCGCTGAACGTGTCCCGGAGCGCCGTCGCCCCGATCCGCTGCTTCGCCGCGCCCCAGATCGCGATACCGAGGCAGAGAAGGATGGCCACGGCCATCACGACCTCGATCATGACTCGGGCCTCGTTGCCCAGTGTCCCGAAGGGCCCCCAGTTGGGCGCGATGCCACCGATGATGGTGGTGATGTCGCCCTTTTCGGCCGCCAGGTACATGTAACTCACCGCCCCTGTTGGGTCATTCACGCCCGTGCCCCATGACACGGGTCACGCTCTATCTTCGCTGATGGAACGGGCCACGTATGCCGGTTGGCGGCTCTCTTTACCCGATCCCCGCACAGATGACCGACCCGGGGCGCTGACCTGCCACGGATCGGAGTATGCGCGGACGCGTATGGTTTCTCTGTCGGTTACTCTGTGTATCACGCTGCGTGACTCCGGGCAATGAGTGTCGTTGATACACCTTTATGGCCTCGGTCACCCTGGCTCGATCTCCCCCCGGTACGGGTCCGGTCCGCCGCCGGAGGTCTCGTGCGGGGGCCGGCCGCGCGGGGCCGTGCGCCCCCTGTGTCCTCATGTCCTCGGAGTGCACCCCCTGTTGCGCGGGCCTCCCGCCTACACTGGCCAATCGGCAGTGGCCCTGAGTCGGAGGGTGGGTGACGGTGCGTAAGGCATGGCTGGTCGTGGCCGGCGTGGGCGGGCTGTCGACGTCCTTCGTCGCGCTGCTCGTCGTGGGGACCTACTCAGCCGCCGCCGGGCTCGTCGGGGGTGCGGCCGGGGGCGGCCGGGCCGTGGGGCTGGCCAAGGGGGCCGTTCCGGCGGCGTACCAGAACACCGTGTCGACCTGGGGCAACCTCTGCCCCGCCATCAATCCCGCCCTGCTCGCCGCGCAGTTGTACCAGGAGAGCGGGTGGAATCCGAGCGCCCAGAGCCCGGCGAACGCCAAGGGCATCGGGCAGTTCATCCCCGGTACGTGGGAGGCCCACGGGATCGACGGGAACAAGGACGGCGTCCGGGACATCTGGAACCCGGAGGACGCGATACCCTCCGCCGCCTCGTACGACTGTGAGCTCGCCAAGTACGTGAAGGACGTGCCCGGCGACCCGACCAGCAACATGCTCGCGGCGTACAACGCCGGGGCGTACGCGGTCATCAAGTACCAGGGTGTCCCGCCGTACCGGGAGACCCAGAACTACGTCAAGATCATTCGCACGCTGGAGAAGAGCTTCGCCCGGCCGGTCGGACGCGTCGAGCCGTCGAAGCAGGCCGCCGCGGCCATCTACTTCGCGCAGCAGAAGCTCGGCACGCCCTACCTGTGGGGTGGGAACGGAACCGCCGACCAAGGGGGGCGGTTCGACTGCTCGGGGCTGACGCAGGCGGCGTACCGGACCGTGGGGATCGAGCTGCCCCGGGTGGCCAACGACCAGTACAACGCGGGCAAGCATCCCTCGCGCGACGAGTTGCTGCCCGGGGACCTCGTCTTCTTCTCGGACGATCTCACCGACTCGCGGGCCATCCGGCACGTCGGGCTCTACGTGGGGGGCGGGTACATGATCAACGCGCCGTACACCGGTGCCGTGATCCGGTTCGACAAGATCGACACCCCGGATTACTTCGGGGCGACCAGAGTTACCGAGGACGGCGCGAAATCGCTCCCGACCGATCTGCCGGGGAGCCGGCCGGAGAGCTGAACCGGGCCGCACGGCCGCCTTCTCGGACCGTGTACGGAGCGGACGTGAGCCGGGTGCGAGCCATGCGTGAACCGGCCGATTGGCCGGAAGTGGTCGTCCGCAGCCCTCCCGGAACGGCGCTGAGCTGCGACTTTGTGTCACTCTTCGATAACGTCATGGTGATCGTTCGGTAGAGACCGGAACGGCGGCGGTGTGTGGGCCGTTCCCTGGACGAGAGCTGCGGTACTGATCACTTCGATCACGCGGCAGTCCGCGCGGCGGGTGTGCAGGCGTCACGACAGAAGTACAGAAGTACAGAAGTACAGATGTCACGGCACGCGCCACGCGGCAGGCCGCGCAGCAATTCCGTACCGACCACGGGGGTTGGCGGAAGCGGCGCACCCGGAGGTGCGCCGTGGCGGGCTACAAGGCTTAAGGGGCCGCAGCAGATGGCTGGACTCGTACTGGACGGATCGAACCCCGATGTCGGTCTGCTCTACGACATCAACGGACTGGCCAAGGACGCCCCGTCCTGGTTCGACCGCGTCATGGGGTTCACCGGCGAGTACGGGATCATGCTCGCGCTCGTCCTCGTCGTGCTCTGGTGCTGGTGGAGCGTGCGCGGGCGCGGCTCCGCCGAGGACTCGGTCACGGCCGTCGCCGGGCTGGTCTGGGCGCCGCTCGCCGCGGGGATCGCGCTGCTGGTCAACATCCCGATCCGCGGGTTCGTGGAACGGCCGCGGCCGTTCGTCGACCACAGGGGCCTCGAAGTCCTCGTCACGGGCAAGACGGACTACTCGTTCGTCAGCGATCACGCCACGATGGCGATGGCCATCGGCGTCGGGGTCTTCATCGCCCACCGGAAGTTCGGTCTGGTCGCCATCGGCCTGGCCCTCTTCGAAGGCTTCTGCCGCGTCTACATGGGCGTCCACTACCCGACCGACGTGATCGGCGGCTTCGCCCTCGGCACGGCCGTCGCCCTGCTCCTCACCCCGCTCGCGCTCGCGCTGCTGACGCCGCTGGTCTCGGCGGTCTCCCGCTCGGAGCGGCTCGGCCCGCTCGTACGGTCGCGGCGGGCGCGGGAGGCGGACCGTACGGCGGGCGCCGAGGCGGTCGGCGGTACGCGGCCCCTGGGCATCCCGGAGCAGCGCCCCGACGACAACAACCTGGCCGCCTGAGCCGCCCGTTGCGGGGCGCCTACCGGACCGCCGCCGCGCTGACCACCACGTTCGAGTCCCAGTGGCCGTTCGCGTCGATGACGCCGCCGCAGGTGATCAGCCGCAGCTGCGGGTCGGGCACCGGACCGTAGACCCGCTCCGTCGGGAACCGCCTCGTCAGGTACGTGTCGACCGCCGTCACCCGGAACGGCTGCCGCGTGCCGTCGCCGGACTCCGTCTCGATCAGGTCGCCCACGTGCAGTCGGCCCAGCTTGGCGAAGACCGCGTTCTTGATGTCGTCCCGGCCGTTGCGGACGGGGACGGTGCCCGGGTTGGCCGGGGCGTCCCGGTGGCCGACCAGCACGGCGGGGCCCGGCTCGCCCGGGCGCGGTCCCGCCGCGTACCAGCCGACCTTCATCGCGTGCCGGAAACTCGGCGGGTCCAGCGTGCCTTCCGGGGCGAGGGCGAGCGGCTGGACCGCGGCGGCGACGCCGAGCGCCGGGATCCGCAGCCGTACGGGCGCGGAGGGCGGATCCGTGACCCGGACGAGCCGGGGCTCCCTGGCCGCGGCCGGCGGGGGCGGCGCGGCGGGCCGGCCGGCCGTCAGGTGCAGCAGTACGGCGGTGACCGCGCCCAGCACCGCGACGGTGAGCAGGGTGCGTATCGCCACGTCCGAGGGCGAGGTGGTGGATGTGGATGTGGATGTGGAGCCCGGGCCGGAGGCCGGGCGCGGGCCGGCGGCCGAGGCGGGCGTGCCCTCCGCCCGCCTCGCCCGTCCGGTCAGGGCTCCCCGCCCGTCGTGCGGCGCTGGAGGCGGCGTACCAGCAGGATCGTGCCCGCGAAGGCGGCGGCGGTGGCGCCGATGGCGAGGGACACCTCGGCGACCTGGTCACGGCCGGAGCGGTCCGTGTCCGCGGCGGCGGCGACCGGGTGGTCGGCCCCGCCGCGCGCCGCGCCGGACGGGGTGACCTGGAGCGCCCCTACGGACGGGAGACCGGTGACGGAGGTGTTCCGGGTGACGGACGTCCGGGGGATCGCCGATGTCCTCGGTGTGACGGGAGTTCGGGGAGTGACCGGGGCCTTGGGTGTCACCGCGGTTCTCGGCGCGGTCGAGGACTTCCGGGGCGCCGGAGGTGTGCGCGGGGGCGTGGGAGGGGGTGTGGTGGTCGGGGGTCTCGCCCTCGACGTGGCCGAGATCGTCCCGGCCGTCGACGGCTTCCGTGAGGCCGCTGATGTCGCCGGCGCCGGCCGCCTCGGTGACGCCGACGCGCCCGCGCCGGCCGCCGCCGTCAGCGCGGCGCCGTCGGGGGCGACCAGGCTGAAGCCCGGAATGTGCTGTCCCCGGGGCCGGTTGGGCCGGTCGTTCTTGTAGTAGTACAGCGGGTGGTTGTTGTAGACGACCTGCGGCCGGCCGCTGTTCGCCGCGCGCAGCAGGGTCCGGGAGGTCGTGCCCATGACGCCGCGTGCCTTGGCGGGGAAGCCTGTCGCCGCGGGCCAGGTCCTGGCGCACTCGCCCGTGCACGGCGGGGCATCCGGCCGGTCCGCCGTCCGCATGTAGAGCGGGTTGCCCGCCCGGTCGGCCAGTGCCGGGCCCGCCGGGGTGTCGATGAGCGTCAGCTCACCCGGATCGGTCGGCCGGTCCACGGCCGACGCGGCGCCGGCGCCGGGCGCGAGGAGGAGCAGGGTGGTGGCGGTGCCGAGTACGGCTATCCGGAGTCCGGTTCCGGGGCGGTTTCCGGGTCGGTGCATGAGTACGCCCTTGCGGTCGATGGCCTGGCGGGGAACCCGGCGGTGCGGGTCTGGTACCAGGTCATCGCCGGGCGTGCCGGGGGGCCACCGCGGTGGGCCGTACGGCCTAGACGAGTAAGCCCGCGGACCGTCGCGGTCGGGTGGGGGGACCACGCGGGTGTCTGAGGGGACCACCCGGGAGGCGTCCCGCAGAGCGATCTTCGGGAAACGGAGGTTCTTGACGGCCTGGCAGTCGATCAGGCGGCCCGTACGGCGTGAGCTGCCGCGGCGAAGGCTGAGCGAGCACTCCGCGCAAGCGAGCACTCCACGCGGAGCGGACGAACTCGGTCATGCGGTGAAACTCATGCTGCCCTCAAGCTGTCCCACCAGCATCACCTCCACAAATATGTGTACCGAACGATACCGAATGAGACTGTACACTTTCCGAACCGACCAGTACAAAAGAGGTACGATCCCCTGCATGGAGACACGACGGAAGGCGCCGATCGGCCGGCCGAGAGGCTTCGACACCGACCAGGCTCTTGAACACGCCATGCGGGTCTTCTGGGAACAGGGCTACGACGGAGCCAGCCTCACCGACCTGACCCACGCCATGGGCATCACCCGCACCAGCATGTACGCGGCCTTCGGCAACAAGGAGGACCTGTTCCGCAAGGCCTTGGAGCGCTACACCGAGGGCCCCGCCTCGTACGGAGCGCGCGCCTTGCGGGAGCCGACCGCCCGCCAGGTGGCCACCGCGTTCCTCAACGGCTCCGTCCGGGCCACCACCCGCCCCGGCTGCCCCACCGGATGCCTCGGCGTCCAAGGGTCCCTCGCCGCCGGTGACCCGGGGCGCAACGCCCGCGACGACCTCGTCGCCTGGCGCAACGAGCACACCTCCCTCCTGCGCGACCGGCTCCGGCAAGCCGTCGAGGAAGGCGACCTGCCCCCGGGCAGCGCCCCCGAGCTGCTCGCCCGTTACCTCATGACCGTGGCGAACGGCATCGCCGTCCAGGCCGCCAGCGGCGCCACGCGCGACGACCTCCAACAGGTGGCCGACATGGCCCTGCGGGGCTGGCCACCGGCCACGGGCCCGACCGAGCCGGGCGGCTGAGCTCGGCACTGCCGAGGCCTGAAGCTCCGTTCGGCCTGAAGCGCTCCGTTCGGGCGCTACAGCGCCTGCGGGAAGTCGAAGAGCCGGTCGGGGTCGTACTGCCGCTTCAGCTTGCTCAGCCGGTCCGCCGCCGTTCCGTAGTAGGCGGCGCGCCAGTCGGTCAGGGTGGCGTCGACGTAGTTCTGGTAGGCGGCGCCCGACGCGTACCTGCGCATCGACCCATGGGCGTTTTTCAGCCAGGCCTGCTGCTCCGTTCCCTCGATGCCGGGACGCCACGCGCCTATGTACTGGGCGAGCATCCGCGAGCGCCGGTGGACGAAGGCCGTCGCCGCCGGATCGACGCGGTTGACCGCCCCGCCGAGCGCGGTGAGCGCGACCGAACCGCCGCCGCCCTGGGCCGCCGGGAGCCGGGTGAACCCCTCGACCGCGGTGGTCAGCGCCCGCCGCCCCGCGGCGGACAGGGAGCGGTCGAAGAAGTCGGAGGCCGCGGCGTACGTCTCGCGCCCCAGCGCGCCCCTGGGGTCCCGGCCCGGGGTCGTACCGGGCAGCCGGCACTGCTCCTCCGGGTAGCCGGCGCAGCCCGCGTACCCGAGCATCGCCTCCTCGTAGCCGCGGCGGCGTACGGAGACGGAGCGCGCGGAGCCGGGGCCGCCGGGGCCGTCGGCGAGCCGGTCGACCGCGTTCTTGAGGTCCTGTTCGGTGCCGAGGGAGAGGACGGCGAGCGAGACCGTGGGCGTGCTGCCGCCGGGGCCCGCCGCGAGATGGAGCGCGGACCAGATCTCGTCCGGCTGCTCGGGCCCCCACTTCTGCCAGGCGGCGAGCAGCGTGTCCGCCTTCGACCAGGGCCAGCTCGCGTCCGCGACGACCACCTCGGGCGCCGGGTGCGTACGGAAACGCAGCTCGGTGACGATGCCGAAGTTGCCGTTCCCGGCGCCGCGCAGTGCCCAGAAGAGGTCCTGGTTCCGCTGCGCGTCGGCGGTCAGCCGGGTGCCGTCGGCCGTGACGACGGTCGCCGAGAGCAGGCTGTCGCAGGTGAGCCCGTACGCGCGGGAGGTGACGCCGTGACCGCCGCCCAGGGTGAGCCCGGCGACGCCGACCGTGGGGCAGGAGCCGGCGGGGATCGTACGGCCGCGGGCGGCGAGGGCGCGGTAGACGGCGGAGAGCCGGGCGCCCGCGCCGATCCGGGTCTCCGTGCCCGCGTACGAGAGGGAGTCGAGCTTCGACACGTCGATGACGAGCCGGCCGTTGCCGCTGGACCAGCCCGCGTACGAGTGGCCGCCGCCGCGGATCGAGACGGGCGTACGGTGCGTGCGCGCGAAGGCGAGGCACTCGCGGATGTCGTCCTCGCCGGCGGCATAGGCGACGGCGGCGGGCTTCAGGTTGTCGTAGCGGGTGTTGTAGAGCTGCCGGGCCGTGGCGTACTCGGCGTCGCCCGGCCGGACGAGGTCGCCGTCGAGCCCCCGCGCGAGGGCGTCCCAGCGCGGTGACGCCGGGGCGGCGGCCGCGGTGGAGTCCGGAGCGGGGGACGTGCCCCTGACCGGCGCCTTGCCGGAGTCGGCGGTACCGCTCGCGGCTCCCTTACCGCTCTGCCCGCCGCCTCCGGATCCGCTCTCCGTACCGCTTCCCGGGCCGGAGCAGGCCGTGGCGGTGGCCGCAAGTCCGGCCGCGGCGGCGAGCAGTGTGCGCCGTTCCATCTGTGCCCTCCCCATGACGACGTCCCGGTGTACGGGACGGTCCACGGGGTGCGGCGGGTTCCACCGGGTTCCACCGGGCGTTTGCCGGACGGTCAGCGAGGGGCTGTCCCGGTGTAGCCGTCGGCGTGGTGGTCGGCATCGGCGCGGGCCCGGTCGCGGGCTCTTCGGGCCGGGCCCGACCAGCCGCAGGTGCAGCGCGCCAGACAGAACGACCCGCGTTCGACGGTGGTGGCCGTGTGCGCCGCGGCGTCGGCGGGCGCGGGGGGCGCGGGGGACGCCAGGGGTATGGCGCGGAGGGTGGTGGGGGGTTCGGAGACGTCATGCTCGCTCACCTCTCCACCGTACCGGTGAGTTCGCGTCCCGTGACCGGGCGCGGCGTGACCGCTCCCATGACCGGGCGGGGCACCGGGCGGGGCGTGACGAGTCACGGCGGGCGTCGTTATCCGGGTTATCCGGAACGGGCGGGCCGCGGACGGGCGCCGGTCACGCGTTGGGGGTTGGCAGGCGATGGTGGTGCGGCAGCACGGACACAGAGGGGCGGCGTTCGCCGCCATGGCCGTGGCGGGGGTCGTGGCCACCGCCGGCGGCTGTGCCGCGACCGGCGGCGCGGCCGCCGACGACCGGCCGGGCAGCGACCCCGGGGCGGTGCGGAAGGCGGCCGACGTGCTCCGTGCCTCGGGCAGTTCCAGGGCCCGTACGTCGATGGAGATGGCGGCCGGCGGGACCCGGGTGACCATCAGGGGCGAGGGCGGGTACGACTTCGGCCGGCGGATGGGGCGGCTGCGGGTCCTGCTGCCCGGTGACGCCGCGGGCACCAGCGAGCACCGGCCGATCACCGAACTCCTCTCGCCGGGCGTGCTGTACATGAAGAACCGCGGCGCCGGGGTGCCCGCCGACAAGTGGGTCCGGGTGGACTCGACGGCCCTGGAGGACGGGAATCTGGTCACCGGCGGGGTGACGGACCCGCTGATCTCCACCGAACTGCTGCGCGCCGCCCGGGATGTGACCTTCGTCGCGGAGCAGGATCTGGCCGGGGTACGGGTCTGGCACTACCGGGGGGTCACGGAGCTCGGCCGGGCCGCGAGGTCGGCGTCGGCGGACGTGCGCGGGGCGCTGGCCGCGGCGGCGAAAGGGTTCGGCGAGGACGCGGTGCCGTTCGACGCGTATCTGGACGAGGAGGGGCGGCCGCGCAAGGTCAGGCTCCGCTTCAGCTATCTCAACCAGGGGCACCCGGTCGAGGTCGCCTCGACGACGCTGCTCTACGCGTTCGGTGAGCGGGTCGCGGTGACGCTGCCGCCGGAGGACGACATCTTCACCGGAGAGATCAAGACCTGAGCGAGCGGCTTCGTCCGGTCCCTCGGACGGCACGGCAAGATCAGATCAAGCCGTAACCGGGGAGGACCAAGGCGGAAATGGTCCGGACGTGCCATGCGCGGTGTGTATCACCCTCCCTACGCTAGGAAGCCGAGACCGGCGGGACCGGACGGACCGGCAGGAAGAGGTGAGGGCACGTGGCTCTGGTGCGTACGCCGCCCGTTCACGACCATGTGGCCCTCGCCGAGATCGAGTGGTGCGGCGAGCTGATGATCGCGGCGTCCGCCACGGACGGGGAACGGCTCAGCCCGGACCGCATCGACGAGGTGCTGAACGTACGGGCCGAGCGCCCCGCCCCCCGGACCGAGCGCCCCGCGCAGCCACGCCACCCGCAGCCGCCGAGGACCCCCCGCCGACGGGAGTCCTGCCCGGAGTGAGGCACGGCGGCCGGGTCAGGTGTGGCGGCCGGGCCAGGCGCGGCGGCCGGGCCGGGTGCGGCGGCCGGGCCGGGCATCGCGGCGGGGTCAGGTGCGGAGCAGCCGGGCGATCGCCTTCGTCGCCTCCTCCACCTTCGCGTCGATCTCGTCACCGCCCTTGACCGCGGCGTCGGCCACGCAGTGCCGCAGGTGCTCCTCCAGGAGCTGGAGCGCGAAGGACTGGAGCGCCTTCGTCGACGCGGAGACCTGAGTGAGTATGTCGATGCAGTAGACGTCCTCGTCGACCAGGCGCTGGAGCCCGCGGATCTGGCCCTCGATCCGGCGCAGCCGCTTGAGGTGCTCGGCCTTCTGGTGGTGGTAGCCGTGCACCCCGCGGTCATGGTCGGTTTCGGTCACGGCCGGTGCGCCGGCCGCGTCCGTGACGGCCGGGTCCGTGGCCGCCGCCGCGGGTGTTCTGCCCATGGTGTCCGTCGCTTTCGTCACGTTCGTCACGGAGGGCGCGTCGCCCGTCGCCGCGCCGGCCGCCTCTGTGGTCGTCATCGCGTCCTCCCGCAGGTGTTCTGTGCGCTCCGTGCGCGTTGCCCGAAAAGGGGGATATACCCCACGTGGGTATATCCTACCCGTCTGTGAGCCTTGGGGTAGGGCCCTGTGCTCATCTGCTTGACCTATGAGTGACACTGGTATGCCGGTTAGCTGTGGCCGGATGATGCGCCTAGCATCACCTCTGACCGAATCCATGTAACCCGAGGACCCCACGTGCGATTTCGTCTGACCCCCAGGGAGACGAGCTTCTATGACATGTTCGCCGCGTCCGCGGACAACATCGTCACGGGCTCCAAGCTCCTGATGGAACTCCTCGGTGCGGATTCCTCCGCCCGGGCCGAGATCGCGGAGCGGATGAGGGCAGCGGAGCACGCGGGCGACGACGCCACTCACGCGATCTTCCATCAGCTCAACTCCTCCTTCATCACGCCGTTCGACCGCGAGGACATCTACAGCCTGGCGTCCCAGCTCGACGACATCATGGATTACATGGAGGAGGCCGTCGACCTGGTCGTCCTGTACAACGTCGAAGAGCTTCCCAAGGGCGTCGAGCAGCAGATCGAGGTGCTCGCGCGCGCCGCCGAACTGACCGCCGAGGCCATGCCGCACCTGCGGACGATGAACAACCTCACCGAGTACTGGATCGAGGTCAACCGGCTGGAGAACCAGGCCGACCAGATCCACCGCAAGCTGCTGGCCCACCTCTTCAACGGTAAGTACGACGCGATGGAGGTGCTCAAGCTCAAGCAGATCGTCGACGTGCTCGAAGAGGCCGCCGACGCGTTCGAGCACGTCGCGAACACGGTGGAGACCATCGCCGTCAAGGAGTCCTGAACCACGTGGACACCTTTGCGCTGATCGTGACCATCGGTGTCGCGCTCGGCTTCACGTACACCAACGGCTTCCACGACTCCGCGAACGCCATCGCGACCTCGGTCTCCACCCGGGCCCTGACGCCGCGCGCCGCGCTCGCGATGGCCGCCGTCATGAATCTCGCGGGCGCGTTCCTGGGACAGGGCGTCGCCAAGACCGTCAGCGAGGGGCTGATCGCCACCCCGCACGGCGCGCGGGGCATGGGCATCCTCTTCGCGGCGCTGGTCGGGGCGATCGTCTGGAACCTGGTCACCTGGTACTTCGGGCTCCCGTCCTCCTCCTCGCACGCGCTGTTCGGCGGCATGGTGGGCGCGGCGCTCGCCGGCGGTACGGAGGTGATCTGGTCCGGGGTCCTGGAGAAGATCGTCATCCCGATGTTCGTCTCGCCGGTCATCGGCCTGGTCGCGGGCTATCTGGTGATGGTCGCGATCATGTGGATGTTCCGCAGGACCAACCCGCACAAGGCCAAGCGCGGCTTCCGGATAGCCCAGACCGTCTCGGCGGCCGGAATGGCCCTCGGGCACGGTCTTCAGGACGCGCAGAAGACGATGGGCATCGTGGTGATGGCGCTGGTCATCGCCGATGTCGAGGACTCCGGCGACGCGATCCCGATCTGGGTGAAGGTCGTCTGCGCGCTGATGCTCTCCCTCGGTACGTACGCGGGCGGCTGGCGCATCATGCGGACGCTCGGCCGCAAGATCATCGAGCTGGACCCGCCGCAGGGCTTCGCGGCGGAGACGACCGGGGCGTCGATCATGTTCGGCTCGGCGTTCCTCTTCCACGCGCCGATCTCGACGACGCATGTCATCACCTCCGCGATCATGGGCGTGGGGGCGACGAAGCGGGTGAACGCGGTCCGCTGGGGCGTCGCCAAGAACATCATTCTCGGCTGGTTCATCACGATGCCGGCGGCGGCACTGGTGGCCGCGGTCAGCTTCTGGCTGGTCAACCTCGCCTTCGGCTGACGACGTCGGGTACAGCCGTCCCGTACAGCCGTCCCGTACAACCGTCCCGTACACGTGATGGGGCCCGCCCCCCTGGGAGAGGGGGCGGGCCCTTCGTCTTGCGGTGGCACCGCCATGCAGCACCGCAGGACGTCTGTGTCGCCGTATCCGACTATCCGAAGCGGCCGGAGATGTAGTCCTCCGTCGCCTGTACGGACGGGTTGGCGAAGATCCGCTCGGTCTCGTCTATCTCGATGAGCTTGCCGGGCTGGCCGACGGCCGCCAGGTTGAAGAAGGCCGTACGGTCCGAGACCCGCGCCGCCTGCTGCATGTTGTGCGTCACGATGACGATCGTGAAGCGCTCCTTCAGCTCGCCGATCAGGTCCTCGATCGCGAGCGTGGAGATCGGGTCGAGCGCCGAGCACGGCTCGTCCATCAGCAGCACCTCCGGCTCGACCGCGATCGCGCGGGCGATGCAGAGCCGCTGCTGCTGGCCGCCGGAGAGTCCGGAGCCCGGCTTGTTCAGGCGGTCCTTGACCTCGTTCCAGAGGTTCGCGCCCTTGAGGGACTTCTCGACGACGTCCGCCAGCTCGTTCTTGCGGGCCGAGCCGTTCAGCCGCAGCCCCGCCGCGACATTGTCGAAGATCGACATGGTCGGGAACGGGTTGGGGCGCTGGAAGACCATGCCGACCGTGCGGCGCACCGCGACCGGGTCGACGTTCGTCCCGTACAGGTTCTCGTCGTCCAGGAGCACCTTGCCCTCGACGCGGCCACCGGGGGTGACCTCGTGCATCCGGTTCAGGGTCCGCAGGAAGGTGGACTTGCCGCAGCCGGACGGGCCGATGAAGGCCGTCACGGAGCGGGGCTCGACGGTCATCGAGATGTCGTCGATGGCCCGGTGGGAGCCGTAGAAGGCGGTCAGTCCGCTGACGTCGATGCGCTTGGCCATTACAACCACTGCTTCTTTCGTGGCTCCGCGCGGCGGAGCCGGGTCTCGGGCCTCAGCGGCCGGTCTTCGGGGCCTTCCAGCGGGCTACACCGCGCGCCACCAGATTGAGGATCATCACGAACGCGATCAGCACCAGAGCCGCTGCCCAGGCACGGTCGAACGCCGCCACTTCACCGATTTTGTACTGCTCGAAAATGTAGAGCGGAAGCGAGGACTGGGCGTCGGCGAACGGGTTGTTGTTGATCAGCTGGCTGCCGTAGACCAGCAGCATGATCGGCGCGGTCTCACCGGCGATGCGCGCGATCGCGAGCATCACACCGGTCGTGATGCCGCCGATCGCGGTCGGCAGGACCACCTTGAGGATCATGCGCCACTTCGGTACGCCGAGGGCGAGCGCGGCCTCGCGCAGCTCGTTCGGTACGAGCTTGAGCATCTCCTCGGTGGAGCGGACCACGACCGGGAGCATCAGGATGGTCAGGGCGAGCGAGCCCATGAAGCCGGACGGCCCGGTGCCGGTCATCAGCATCAGCGAGAGGATGAACAGACCGGCGACGATCGACGGGATGCCGGTCATGACGTCCACGAAGAACGTCACCGCCTTGGCGAGCGAGCCCTTGCCGTACTCCACCAGGTAGACGGCGGTCAGCAGACCGAGCGGGGTGGCGATCACCGTGGCGATGCCGACCTGCTCCAGCGTGCCGATCAGCGCGTGGTAGACGCCGCCGTTCGCCTCGGATCCGAGGACCCCGGCCATGGAGTGCGTCAGGAAGTCGATGTCGAGGGCCTTCATGCCGCGGACGATCGTCGTCCACAGCAGCGAGAAGAGCGGGACGACCGCGAGGAGGAAGCACACCCAGACCACGCTGGTGGCGAGGCGGTCCCTGGCCTGGCGCTGGTTCTCGACGGTGGTCGTGACGGCGTACGAGATGACGAGGAAGGCGACGACGGCGATCAGGCCCCACTGGACCTTGCTGGTCAGGCCCGCGCCCGCGCCGACGGCGGAGCCGATCAGCAGGCCGGCCGCGGCGAAGCCGGCCGGGGCCCAGCGCGGCAGGCTGCGCTGGCTGAGGCTGCCCCGCCGGCCGCTCGGCGGCGGTACGGGGGTCGGCGTGTCCTGGATGGTCGCGTGGCTCATGCGTTGGCCCCCGAGTACTCCTTGCGGCGCGCGATGATCAGCCGGGCCGCACCGTTCACCAGCAGTGTGAGGATGAAGAGGACCAGACCGGAGGCGATCAGGGCGTCGCGCCCCAGCTCGTTGGCCTCGTCGAACTTCGCCGCGATGTTCTGGGCGAACGTGCCGCCGCCCGGGTCGAGCAGGTGGAGCGAGATCAGGTAGTTCGGGGAGAGGACCGTGGCGACGGCCATCGTCTCGCCGAGCGCGCGGCCGAGGCCCAGCATCGAGGCGGAGATGACACCCGAGCGCCCGAAGGGGAGCACCGAGAGCCGGATGACCTCCCAGCGGGTGGCGCCGAGCGCGAGCGCGGCCTCCTCGTTCATCCGCGGGACCTGGAGGAAGACCTCCCGGCTGACGCTGGTCACGATCGGCAGGATCATGATCGCCAGCAGGATGCCGACGGTCAGCATGTTCCTGGCGGGGCCGGCCTGCGTCTGGTCGAAGATGTACGTCCACGCGAAGTACTCGTCGAGCCAGCTGTTGAGACCGCCGAGATACGGCACGAGCACGAGGGCGCCCCAGATGCCGTAGATGATGCTCGGCACGGCGGCGAGCAGGTCCACCACGTACGCGAGGGGCGCGGCGACCTTGCGCGGCGCGTAGTGCGAGATGAACAGCGCGATGCCGACGGCGACCGGGACCGCGATGATCATCGCGATGATCGAGCTGACGATCGTGCCGAAGAGGAGGACCGCGATGCCGAAGACCGGCGGGCTCGCGGAGGGGTTCCAGTCGAAGGTCGTGAGGAAGTTGCCCTCGTCCTTCGAGATGGCGATGGCGGCGCGGTAGGTGAGGAAGCCCGCGATCGTCGCCATGAGGACGAGCAGCAGAATGCCCGAGCCCTTGGAGAGGCCCGAGAAGATCTTGTCTCCCGCGCGGCCGGTGGAGGGGCGGGGCGCGGAGTCGGCCGGGGATAGCGGCGGACGTTCTGTGGGTGTGGTCGAAGCCATGTCTTTCCGGTCTGTGTGGGGGAGCGCCGGCTCCCCTGGCGGCGGTGCACCGGATGGGATGGGCGACGGCCACCGGCCCGGAGGGGTGCGCCGGGCCGGCTGCCGTCACCGTGGAGCGTGCGGTACGGCGGACACTTCGACTGCTGACTGCTGACTGCTGACTGCTGCCGGAAGTGCCGATGCCCTGCCGGTACGGGGATCCCGTACCGGCAGGGCGTCAGGGCCTAGGAGAGCGACGCGACGGTCTCGCGGACCTTGGCGTTGATCTCGGCCGGGATCGGGGCGTAGCCCGCCTCGGAAAGCACCTTCTGGCCGTCCTCGCTGGAGGTGAAGGTCAGGAAGGACTTCATCGTGGCCAGCGTGTCCGGCTTGTTGCCCTTGTCGCAGGCGATCTCGTACGTGACCAGGACGATCGGGTAGGCGCCGTCGGCCTTGGTGGTGTAGTCGAGGTCGAGCGCCAGGTCCTTGCCGGTGCCCTTGATCTTGGCGGCGGCGATGGCCTTGGACGCGTTCTCCGAGGACGCCTCGACGGGGGCGCTGGCACCCGTGTCGATCTTGACCGTGGAGATCTGCTGCGAGGTGGCGTAGGAGAGCTCGAAGTAACCGATCGAGCCGTCGACCTGCTTGACCTGGGCGGCGACACCGGCGGAGCCGGAAGCGGCCTGGCCACCGGGGGCCGGCCACTTCTTCTCGGCCTCGTACTTCCAGTCCGAGGCGGCGGAGGCGCCCAGGTACTTGCCGAGGTTCTGCGTGGTGCCGGAGTCCTCGGAGCGGTGGAACGCCATGATCGGCTTGTTGGGGAGCTTGGCGTCCGGGTTGAGCGCCTTGATCGCCGCGTCGTCCCAGTTCTTGATCTTGCTGTCGAAGATCTTGGCGAGGGTGGGGGCGTCGAGGACGAGGTTGTCCACACCCTCCAGGTGGTAACCGATGGCGATCGGTCCGCCGACCATCGGCAGGTTGATGCCCTGGCCGCCGTCCGTGCACATCTTCTTCGAGTCGGCGACCTCCTCGGGCTTGAGCGCCGAGTCGGAGCCGGCGAAGCCGACCGTGCCCTGGTTGAACGCGACGATGCCCTCGCCGGAGGAGGAGGACTTGTAGTTGACCTCCACGCCGGAGCAGGTGGCCATGTAGTTCTTCACCCAGAGGTCCATGGCGTTCTTCTGCGCGCTGGAACCGGAGGCGAGCAGCTGGCCCTTGGCGTCCTTGCACACCTCGCTGGAGGCGGCGGTCGGCTTCTTGCTGCCGTCGGCCCCGCCGCCGGTGTTGTCGTCCGAGCCGCACGCCGTGAGAACCAGGGCGCCGGAGACGGCGAGGGCACCGAGCGCGGTGGCGCGCAGCCCGTTCTTGCGCTTGAGCTTCACTTTTCGGGTGTTCCTTCCAGGAGCCGCCGGTCTGAACCGTTGTACGGCGGCGTGCGTCGGGGTGGCCGGTGCGGCGCTTGAACCGTCACCGTGTAAGGCCGAAATTAGGCAGATCAGGTGAAGCCGCCGACGGAAGAGAGTGAACGGAAGGTGAACCTCGTCGGACACCCTGGGTTCGGGTGCGGGCCGCTCGTGTGAGGCGCGTAGAGGGCGTAGAAGGGAGCGTGGAGGGGGGCGTGGAAGGGGCGCGTTCGGTGGGCTCGTTGGGGCCGCCCGGGCCACGGGGACCACTGGGGCCGGTGGGGTGCGCGACCCGGCCCTGCCCGGGGCGCGGGCCGATCTTCTCGTCCGATTTCCGCCAGCGGGCAGGGGAAGGGCCGCCAAGACTTGACCCATGACTACCGAGACGACCTTGACCGCGTACACGCCCCTGCCCATCGCCCCCGGCGCGCTCCGGGAGCTCCGCGGGACGGACGATTCGGGGCGGCCCGTACGGCCGTTCACCGCGGGGGCGGACGACGCCCCGGTCGACTGTGTGGGCAGCCCGCTGCGGTGCTGTCTGCGGGCCGCCGTCGCGGGTGACCGGGTCGCGCTCGTCTCGTACGCGCCGCTGCGGCGCTGGGCGGCGGCGCGCGAGGCCGAGCCGGGGGCGTACGACGAATCGGGGCCCGTGTTCATCCACGCCGGGGAGTGCGGGGGGCCGCGGGGCGTCGCCGGTTATCCGTTCGCGCGGCCGGGGGCGCTGCGGACCGTCCGGCGGTACGACGCCGGGGGGAGGATCGTCGGCGGCCGGCTGCTCGAAGTCCCCGAGGACGCCACGGCCGGATTCGACCGGGCCCTCGGCGAGGCGTTCGCGGAGCCCGAGGTGGTGCTGGTGCACGTGCGGGCCGTGGAGTACGGCTGCTTCCAGTTCGAGGTACGGCGGCCGTAGGCGGGACCCGGGTGCCGGGGCCCGCTACGTAAGGTGCAGGGCGTTGAGCAGGGCGTCCACCAGGACGCGGTCGCGGGGCTGGGTGAGCCGGTCCCGGGCCGCCGAGGGGGTCAGCCAGAGGAGGGTGTCCACCTCGTGGTTCGGGACGAAGACGCCGGCCGTCGCCTCGGCCGCCCAGTAGGTGACCTCCTTGGGGCGGCCCTGGGCCAGGTAGTGGACGGTGTCCAGGCGGGCGCCCGGGGCGCAGTGGTGGCCCGTCTCCTCCAGGACCTCGCGGACCGCGCCGGCCAGGGCGGACTCGCCGCGCTTGAGCTTGCCCTTCGGGTGCGACCAGTCGTCGTACTTGGGCCGGTGCACGAGACAGATCTCGACGCCCTCGTCCGCGGACGGCACCCGGCGCCACAGCACGCACCCCGCCGCCAGGACCGTGCCCCGGCCCTTCGGCCCACCGGCCGCGCGGGTCGTTCCGGCCGGGTTCGCCGTCCCGGTCGGGTCAGCCGCGTGGGCCGTCCCGGTCGTCCCTGTCGTCCCTGTCGTGCCGCTCGTCCCGGCCGGGCCCGTCGCCTCGGTCATCGTGACACCGCCGCCTTCTGCCAGAGCTGCTGGAACGCGAAGCGCGCCGCCTCGACCTCGTGGCGCTGGTCGGCGTGGAGCACGCCCAGCGCGTACGCCGTCGTCGGGGCGATCCGGGGCGTACGGGCCGCGTTCGCCGCCGCCGCTGCCGCCTCGGCGGCGTCGCGGTGCCGGTCCAGGGACCGGCCCGCCGCGAGCAGGGCCGGGTCGGGGATGCCCTCCGCGCACCACACCTCCTGGGTGTAGCGGTGCAGCCGCAGCAGCCGCCGGACCTGGTGCCACGGCGCGTCCTGCGCCTCCCCGTCGGCCGCCGTGGCCAGGCCGTTGACCAGCGCCTCCGCGTTGTAGGGATGGGCCGCGCGGGTCAGCGGCAGCGCGGCCACGGCGTCCAGGAGCTGCGCCTCCGTCGTCTCGCCGGGCCCCGCCAGCACCTCGATCGCGGGCGCGCCCGCCAGCGGGGCCAGCGGCACCTCCGAGGCGAGTACGGCCACCGCGTCCGCCACGGCGTGGAAGCGCGACGAGCCCAGCGCCTGGAGCGCCGAGGAGTGGGCGCGCGTCCTGGCCAGGGTGAGCTGGCGCTCCAGCAGCGCGCCCGCGCGGGACGCCCCGACCGTCAGCGTGCCCGCGGGGAGCGCGCCGGCCGTCGGCACACCTGCCGGAACGTCGGATTCCGTCCGCGCGGACGGTACGGGCACCGCGCCCGAGAGCCGGGCCAGCGCCCCCACCAGCCGGTGCAGCCGGGCCGTGCAGGCGTGCTCCTGGGCGAGGGTGCCGGAGAGCCAGGCCAGTTCCGTACGGAGCTGGTCCGCCGGACCCTGGTCGAGCAGCGGCCGGTACGTGTGCAGGGCGCCGCCGATCCGCCGCGCCGCGCCGCGCAGCGTACGGGCCGCCTCCTCGGCGGCGGCCGTGTCCGCGCCGCTCTCGCCGTACAGCCGCAGCCCGCGCAGGAAGTCGCCCGCGCGGGCGTGCAGGTACCCGGACAGGACCTCGCCCGCCGTGCGCCGCCCCGGGGCGGCGGAATCGGAGCCCGGCACGGCCGTGCCGGACGCCGTCACGCGGCCGGTGCCCCGGTTCGCCACCCGGCCTGTGACCTGGCCCGTCACCCGGTCCGCGGCGCGGCCGGCGTCACGGTCGGTGTCCACTTCATGGTGCTGCACGCCGGCGCCTCCGGGCGTCTATGAGCATTTCCTGTACGTTCCGCAGCGGCTGGCCCTCCGCGTCCGTGGAGTGCCGCGTCCAGTTGCCGTCCGCGCCCAGGTGCCAGGAGGACGTCGTGTCGGACATCCCGGTCTCCAGGAGCCGGGTGAGCGCCGCGCGGTGCGCCGGGTCGGTGATCCGGACCAGCGCCTCGATACGGCGGTCGAGGTTGCGGTGCATCATGTCGGCGCTGCCGAGCCAGACCTCCGGCTCGCCGCCGTTGCCGAACGCGAAGACCCGGGAGTGCTCCAGGAAGCGCCCCAGGATCGACCGCACCCGGATGTTCTCCGACAGGCCCGGCACCCCGGGCCGTACGGCACAGATCCCGCGGACCCAGATGTCCACCGGGACACCCGCCTGCGACGCCCGGTAGCAGGCGTCGATGGTCGCCTCGTCCACCATCGAGTTGACCTTGAAACGGACGTACGCGGGCCGCCCGGCGCGGTGGTGCGCCACTTCCTTGTTGATCCGCGCGATGAGCCCGTCGCGCAGGGACTTCGGGGCGACCAGCAGCCGCCGGTAGGTCTCCCGGCGCGAGTAGCCGGACAGCCGGTTGAACAGGTCGGAGAGATCCGCGCCGACCTGCGGGTCCGCGGTGAGCAGCCCCAGGTCCTCGTAGAGCCGGGCGGTCTTCGGGTGGTAGTTGCCCGTACCGACATGGCTGTAGCGGCGCAGGGTGTCGCCCTCCTGCCGCACCACCAGTGAGAGCTTGCAGTGCGTCTTCAGCCCGACCAGCCCGTACACCACGTGGCAGCCGGACTCCTCCAGCTTCCGCGCCCACTTGATGTTGGCCTGCTCGTCGAAGCGCGCCTTGATCTCGACGAGGACCAGGACCTGCTTGCCCGACTCCGCCGCGTCTATCAGCGCGTCCACGATCGGGGAGTCGCCGGAGGTCCGGTACAGCGTCTGCTTGATGGCCAGTACGTCGGGGTCGGCCGCCGCCTGCTCCAGAAAGGCCTGGACGGAGGTGGAGAACGAGTCGTACGGGTGGTGCAGCAGCACGTCGCGCTCGCGCAGCGCGGCGAATATGTCGGGCGCGGAGGCGGATTCCACCTCGGCGAGATCGCGGTGCGTGCCCGCGACGAACTTCGGGTACTTCAGCTCGGGCCGGTCCAGCGACGCGATCCGGAAGAGCGCCGTCAGGTCGAGCGGCCCCGGCAGCGGATAGACCTCCGCGTCGGACACCTTCAGCTCGCGCACCAGCAGATCGAGGATGTACGGGTCGATGGACTCCTCGACCTCCAGGCGCACCGGCGGCCCGAAGCGGCGCCGCATGAGCTCCTTCTCCAGCGCCTTGAGGAGGTTCTCGGCGTCGTCCTCCTCGACCTCCAGGTCCTCGTTGCGCGTGACCCGGAACATGTGGTGCGCGAGCACCTCCATGCCGGGGAACAGCTCCTCCAGGTGGGCGGCGATCACGTCTTCGAGGGGGACGTAGCGCTGCGGCGACGCCTCCAGGAAGCGGGCCAGCAGCGGCGGCACCTTCACCCGCGCGAAGTGGCGGTGGCCGCTGACCGGGTTGCGGACGACGACCGCGAGGTTGAGGGAGAGCCCCGAGATGTACGGGAAGGGGTGGGCCGGGTCCACCGCGAGGGGTGTGAGGACCGGGAAGATCTGCTGGCGGAAGAGGGTGAAGAGGCGCGCCTGCTCCTTCTCGGTCAGCTCGGGCCAGCGGATGATGTGGATGCCCTCGTCGGCCAGCGCGGGGGCGATGTCCTGCTGGTAGCAGGCGGCGTGCCGGGCCATGAGCTCGCGGGAGCGGGTCCAGATCAGGTCCAGCACCTCGCGCGGCTGGAGGCCCGAGGCGGAGCGGGTGGCGACGCCGGTCGCGATGCGCCGTTTGAGTCCCGCGACCCGGACCATGAAGAACTCGTCCAGGTTGGAGGCGAAGATCGCCAGGAAGTTGGCGCGTTCGAGGAGCGGTGTCGTCGGGTCCTCGGCCAGCTCCAGCACCCGCTCGTTGAACGCGAGCCAGCTCCGCTCGCGGTCCAGGAACCGGCCCTGGGGCAGCGCGTTGCCGTTGCCGTGACCATTGCCGTTGCCGTCCTGGCCGCGGTCCTCCTCGTACGCGTCGAGGTCGGAGTCGAGATCGGGTTCGAGGTCGCCCGCCGACCCGGTCGTGGCGAACGTGCGGGGCCGGTGGGAAGCTATGAAGCCGACGGACGGCTGCTGAGGGTGCTGGGACGGCTGGACCGGAACCTCGGCGGGCTGGTGGCTCATGTCCCCATTCTTCCGCGCGGAGGGTACGACAGGCGCGTCGGAGAGCGCGGGGGTGAGACGGGCCCTCCCGTTCGCGGTGGTCCTGCCGTTCGGAGTGCCGTTCGGAGTGGGGGGTACAGCGGGCTCGGGCTGCATTCACCGAGGGTCGCAAGGGCTTCTGAATGGCCGGTAACGGCGACATGACATGCAGGGAAGCGGGGCGGGTCCCCCGGGGGCGGCCCGGGGACCGGCTCGTACGGATCTCCCGTACGGCCCGGCTTGTACGGCCCTGCTCGTATGGCCCGGCATGTACGAGTCGCCCCGTACCGGCGCCACCCGCGGGCGGCGCGCCGGCCGCCCCTGAGCCGACCGTACGGTACGCCGTTCGGGTGCCCGGGTCCGGGTCGGGCCGGACCCGGGCACCCGGGCGGGCTCAGGACTCCGTGCGGTACATCAGGTCGACCTCGTGCGTGGCGAAGCCCAGCCGTTCGTACACCGTCACCGCCGCCGTGTTGTCCGCGTCCACGTACAGCATCGCGGTCGGCAGTGCCTGCGCCGCGAGGTGGCGCAGGCCGGTCGCGGTGAGCGCCTTGCCGAGGCCGCCGCCCTGCGCGTCCGGGCGGATACCGACGACGTACACCTCACCGAGCTGCTCCTCGGCGTGCACCTTCGTCCAGTGGAAGCCGATCAGCTCCCCGCCCCGCTCGGCCAGGAAGAACCCCTTCGGGTCGAACCACGGCTCGGCGATCCGGTCGTCCAGGTCCCGCTGGGTCAGCGCGCCCTGCTCGGGGTGGTGGGCGAAGGCGGCCGCGTTGACCGCGAGCCAGGCCGCGTCGTCCTGCCCGGGGACGAAGGTACGGACGGTGACCCCCGGCGGCAGCACCGGATCCGCGATGTCCAGCGGGGCCAACGGGCGGCGCAGCTGCCGCAGTTCGCGGAAGAGCGTCAGCCCGAGGACCTGCGCGAGATGCCGGGCGGCCGGCTTCCCGCCGTGCGCCCAGGCCCGCAGCCGCTTCCCGGAGGCGCCCAGCAGCGCGTTGCCGAGCGCCCGGCCGTGGCCCCGGCCGCGGCGCCCGGGGCGTACGACCAGTTCGACGGCGGGCGCCTCGATCGGGTCGGTGTCCTCCAGTTGCCCGTACCCGACCAGTTCCCGCGCCCCGCCGTCCCCTTGGCCGGCGCCGGACCCGGCGGACGGGGCGGACGGGGTGGATTCGCCGTCGCCGCCCTCCCGGTCCGCGGTGACCAGGAAGTGCCGTACGCCCTCCCGGTGACCGCCGCGCAACTGGAGCCGCCCCTGTTCGGAGACGGCCTGCACGCCGTCCGTCGCGGCTGCTTCTGCCAGCAGGCCGAGGACGTCCTCCGCCTGTTCGGGGGTGAGCGCGTCGAGGGTCTGGATCTGCCGGCCGGACTCGCGGGCTACTGCGTCAGTCATGCGTCGAGGGTACGGCGGCGGCGCTTCCCCTGGGCGCGTACCGGCCGCACGCGGTGCGCGGGGCACCGACCGGTGACGTACGCGTAAAGGCAACCCACTCGTAACCCGCGAGCCCTGTATAGCTACGCGCGTTGACTCTAGGCTGCCGCTCGCAACCTCAGACTTTTGAGTTCATAAGGGGATCCATGTCAGCGACACCGCAGAAAAACCGAGCGGCACGGCGGGTGTTCGCCGCTGCCGCAGGTCTGGCCACCGCGGGCGCGCTCTTTGCCGCGCTGCCGGCCTCCGCAGGGACGCCCGCCGAGAGCGCCCAGAGCGCCGGGAACGGCTTCGGTCACTCCAAGCCCAAGCCCGACCCCAAGACGGTCGACGTACAGCTCCTGTCCTTCAACGACCTGCACGGCAACCTGGAGCCCCCGGCCGGTTCCGCCGGAACCGTCAACGAGAAGCAGGCCGACGGTACGACCAAGGCGATCCCCGCCGGCGGTGTCGAGTACCTGGCGACCTCGCTGCGCGACGCCCGTAAGGGGCACCCGTACTCCGTCACCGCCGCGGGCGGCGACATGGTCGGCGCGAGCCCGCTGCTCTCCGGTCTCTTCCACGACGAGCCGACCATCGAGGCGCTCAACAAGATCGACCTCGATGTGACGGCCGTCGGCAACCACGAGTTCGACGAGGGCGCCACCGAGCTGGGCCGCCTCCAGAACGGCGGCTGCCACCCGACCGAGGGCTGTTACGAGAAGGGCAAGAAGTTCAAGGGCGCGGACTTCCCGTACCTCGCCGCCAACGTGACGTCGGAGAAGACCGGCAAGCCGGTCCTCAAGCCGTACACGGTGTGGAAGAAGAACGGCGTCAAGATCGGCTTCATCGGGGTGACCCTGGAGGGCACGCCGAACATCGTGACCGCCGAGGGCGTCAAGGGCCTCAAGTTCCACGACGAGATCGAGACGGTCAACAAGTACGCCAAGGAGCTGGACAAGCAGGGCGTCAAGTCGATCGTCGCGCTGATCCACGAGGGCGGCTCCCCGGCCTCCACCTCGTACAACTACAACTGCGACAGCCCCGGCGCCGGTGACGGCATCTCCGGTCCGATCGTCGACATCGCCAAGGGCATATCGCCGAAGGTCGACGCGCTGGTGACGGGCCACACGCACCAGGCGTACGCGTGCACGATCCCGGACCCGTCCGGCAACCCGCGCCTGGTGACGTCCGCCTCGTCGTTCGGCAAGCTCTACACGGACACCACGCTCACCTACGACCTCCGTACCCAGGACATCGTGCGGACGAGCGTCAAGTCGGCGAACCACGTCGTCAGCCGTGACCAGGCCAAGGCCAAGGACATGACCGACCTGATCACGCGCTGGAACAAGCTGGCCGCGCCGATCGCCAACACCCCCAAGGGCTACATCTCGGCCGACATCAACGGCCGCGGCGCCACGACGCCCGAGACCCCGCTCGGCGACGTGATCGCGGACGCGCAGCTCGCGGGCATGTCCCCGGCGGACAAGGGCGGCGCGCAGATCGCCTTCATGAACCCGGGCGGGATCCGCTCCGACCTGGTCTTCAAGGCGTCGGGCAGTGAGGGCGACGGGGTCGTCACGTACGGCGAGGCGTTCACCGTGCAGCCGTTCACCAACATGATGAACGCGGTCGACCTGACCGGCGCGCAGGTCATCACCGCGCTCCAGCAGCAGGTCAGCGGCTCGAACGAGGCGTCCCCGAAGATCCTCCAGGTCTCGAAGGGCCTCACGTACACCCTGGACATGACGAAGTCGGGCGCGGCCCGTGTCGTCACGGACTCGGTGAAGCTGAACGGTGCGGCGATCGACCCGGCGAAGACGTACCGCGTCGCGATGAACGAGTTCCTCGCGGGCGGCGGCGACGGCTTCGCGGCCCTGGGCCAGGGGACGAACAAGCTGGTCGGCGCGTCGGACCTGGACATGTTCAACGCCTACCTGTCGGCGAACTCCACGGCGCAGGCGCCGCTGGCGCCCCCGGCGGCGGACCGCATCACGATCGTCAAGTAGCACGCGATCACGAAGTATTAGCTCGACCAGTAGTAACTGAACGAGAATCTCTGCCCGAAGGGCGGTGGGCCGACGGCCCGCCGCCCTTCGACGTACGCCGGGCTTGCTACGCGGGCGACGGCGCGGTGCCGGCCCGGCCGTCGAGGAAGATCCGGTCCAGCTGGTGGTGGAGCGCGGCGGTGGCGGACTCCGGCGTCCGGTGGCCGACCAGGATGCTCGTGCCGAGCCCCGCGGCCAGGGCGAGCAGGCTGATCGCGTCGCTGCGCGGGTCCGTGCCGGGCCGCGTGAGCCCGGCCTCCCGCGCCTGCTGGAGCAGGCCGGCCACGGCGTCCTCGGCGGCGGCCGGGTTGTCGGTGAACGGCTGATCGGCGAGGGCCCTGTCGGTCACGGACAGTACGGCGTAGGAGGTGTAGACGAGGTGGAAGGTACGGCTCTCCTCGTCGGTCGGCAGTGACACCAGCAGCAGGGCCTCGATCACCGCGCGCGGGCCGGGATCGTCGCCCGCGGCGGCGAGCCGGGCGGTGATCCGCTCGGTGAACCGCGCGGCCAGCTGCTCCAGTCCGTAGAGCAGCAGCTTCTCCTTGGTCTGGAAGTAGTACTGCACCAGCCGCAAGGACACCCCCGCCTCCGCCGCCACGTCCCGCATCCCCACGGCGTGCAGGCCCTGCCGCCCCGCCACCCGCACGAGCGCCTCGGCGATCTCGGTGCGCCGTTCCTCGTGGTCCACCCGCTTGGGCATCGGTCGCGTCTCCACTCGTCGGTTCCGTACGTGTCGGTTCCCCCGCCGCCCGCGGCGTCATGGTACAGCCGTACCATCATCATGGTACGGTCGTACCACAAAGGATGGCTCATGAACGCCTCTGGAGGTGGCCCGCCATGCCCGAGACGACGACCCGTGCCCGGCCCGACGTCGGTCGCTATGTGAGCGACGCTCTGCGGGACCGCTACTTCGCGGCCTGCGACGCGCTGTACGCGATGGGCGCGCCGGCCGTCGCCGAGACCGACGTGGAGACCGCCTTCGGTACCACCCACGTCTACCGGTACGGTCCCGCGGACCCCGCCGCCGCGTCCCGCACCCCGGTCGTCCTGGTGCACGGGGCGAGCAGCTGCTCCGCCATGTGGTACCCCAACACGGCCGCGCTCGCCGCCGAACGCCCGGTGTACGCGATCGACACCCCCGGCGACCCGGGGCGCAGCGTGCAGCGGGAACCCATCCACCAGCCCGAACGGGCCGCGCAGTGGCTGGACGAGACGCTCGCCGGCCTCGGCCTCGACCGCGTGCACCTCGTCGGCAGCTCGTACGGCGGATGGCTCGCCCTCAACCAGGCGCACCGCAGGCCCGGCCGCCTCGCCTCGGCCACCCTTCTCGATCCCGGCGGGCTGGAGAAGGTGGGCCTCCGCTTCTTCGTCTGGATATTCGTCAGCCTCTTCGCGACCTCGGCCCCCAAGAGGCTCCGCCCCCGGCTGGCGGCCTGGCTGGAACAACCGGTGCTCGTGGTGCCGGAGCTGCGCACCATGATCCGGGCCGGTGTCCGCGCGTACCGGGTCCGCCGCCCCGCGCCGCTCCCGCTGACCGAGGACGAACTGCGCACCATCCGCACCCCGCTCTACCTGGTGCTCGGCAAGCGGAGCCTCCTCCTGCACCCGGAGCGCCAGGCGGAGCGCGTCCCGCGCCTGATCCCGGCCGCCCGCGCCGACATCATCACCGGCACGGGCCACGGCCCCCAGATCGACCACGCGGACCAGGTCAACCCCCGGATGCTCGCCTTCATGCGCACGGCGGAGTGAGCGGGGGAGCGGGTGCGGGCGGGTTCGGGTCGAGGGGACCAGTTCCGGTCACCGGTCCGCCGCCGCCGCGTTACTCCATCCGGCCATCAGTGCGCGAGAGCGCTCAAGCCGTGCTGGTGGCGCGGACGAAGGAAGGGTGATCGGACTTTCGCGGATGTGTCCCGGCCGGGACACGTTCAGCGGTCAGCCACCTTCAAGGAGTACCTATGCGCCTGCGCGCACGCTGGGCATCGACCGCCCTTCTGCTGCTCGTTCCTCTGCTCGCCGGTACCGGTACGGATGCCATGGCGGCGGATCCCGGCAGGGGGCTCGTCCCGGTTGAGCGTTCCGCCCAGGCGGTCCCGGGGCAGTACATCGTCTCCCTCAAGTCCACGCACACGCCGCGCACCGTACTGCGGCAGCTCGGGCTCAACCCCCTGCACACGTACGAGAAGGTCTTCTCGGGGTTCGCCGTCACCCTCAGCCCGAGCCAGCTGGAGCTGGTGCGCGGCTTCCCGGGGGTGGCCGCCGTGGAGGAGAACGCGGTGGTCACGGCCGACTCCCCGACGACAGCACGGGCGACGACAGCCCCGACCCGGGCCCCCGGCGAACCTCAGGCACGGGTGCCGGCCCTGAGCTGGGGGCTGGACCGGATCGACCAGCGGTATCTGCCGCTCGACGGGCAGTACGACGCGACCGGCACCGGCAGGGGCGTCACCGCGTACATCGTCGACACCGGGATCGAGACCGCGCACAGCGAGTTCGGCGGCCGGGCGAGCGTCGGGTTCGACTCCATCGGTGACGGACAGAACGGCCAGGACTGCAACGGCCACGGTACGCATGTGGCGGGCACCACCGGCGGTTCGGACCACGGCGTGGCCCGTGACGCCTCGCTCGTCTCGGTCCGGGTGCTCGGCTGCGACGGCAGCGGTTCCTGGGCCGGAGCACTCGCCGGGTTCGACTGGGTGGCCAAGAACGCCGAGCAGCCCGCGGTCATGAACGCGTCTCTGGGCGGTCCCCGGTCCACGGCCGTCAACACGGCGGTGAACGCCGTCGCCGACAGCGGTGTCGTGCCGGTCGTGGCGGCCGGCAACGAGAACCAGAACGCCTGTGACGTCTCGCCCGCCGGCGCGTCCAAGGTGATCACGGTCGGGGCGACCGACGAGCAGGACCGGCAGGCGAGCTTCAGCAACTGGGGTACGTGTCTGGAGCTGTACGCACCGGGGGTCGGCATCATCTCCGCCAAGCTCGGCGGCGGTTACAAGGCGCTCAGCGGAACCTCGATGGCGAGCCCGCATGTCGCCGGTGTCGCCGCGCTGCTCAAGGAGGAGTACCCGACGGCCTCCCCGGCGGCCGTCTCCCGGTGGATCACCGACGAGTCCACCAGGAACCTGGTGACGTCGATCGGAGCGGGCTCCCCCAACCGGCTGCTCTACACCGACAGCCTCTGAAGCCTCTGACCCGCCTCTGACCCGCCTCGGATCGGCGGGCGACGGCGCCGCGTAGCAAGGGGGGCGGGAGGAGCGGAAGGGGCAGCGCATCTGCCTTCACCGGTGTCCTCCGGGTCCTTCCGCTCCTCGCTCCGTCATTGGTTAAGTTTGTCTCGGCCTGTGTCGGTGCTGCGCGAATGAGGCGATCCCTTGCTTGGTCACGAAGAGAAGTCGGACAGGGGCGCCCGGCGGGGTATGCCGTTGCCCGCCGTCGGCGCGCGTGGCCGGACGGCTGCCGCCCCGCCCGTTGCCCCTCTCTCGCCGGTCGCGGCACCGGGCGGCCGGAGCGGGGAGTCGGTGCTGGCGCTGCAGCGGTCCGTGGGCAACGCGGCCGTCGCGCGGATGCTGGCGGACGAGCGGCACAGCCACAGCTCGACGTGCGGTCATGGGGATGCCGGGGCGTCTCTCCCCGTGCAGCGTCGGATGCGCGCCCCCGAGCGTGAGCCCGAGGACGAGACACAAGCTCTTGACCTCGTGAAAGAAGTGACGCAGTCCCGTGGGAAGCAGTTCGCCGGGTCGGAGCTCCGCGAACTGGAGGCGTGGCACGGTGGTGCGGACCTCTCCGGGGTGCAGGTGCACGACGACGCGAAGGCGCAGCGTGCGGCGGCCGGTATCGGGGCGCGTGCGTACACCGCCGGCGAGCACATCGTGCTCGGCAAGGGCGGCCATGACATCAAGACCAAGCGGCACGAGACCGCGCATGTGCTCCAGCAGCGCCAGGGTGCGGTCTCGGGGGCGTCGGTCGGTAACGGGATGACGATGAGCAGCGAGGGTGACCCCCACGAGCGCGCGGCCACGGCCGCCGAGACGACGCAGGCCGCCCCCGTGCCTGTGCAGTCGGCGCCGCGGAGGAAGGGCGATCCGCAGGAGGAAGAGCAGTAGGAAGAGCAGTCGGGAGAGCAGTTGGGAGAGCAGGCGTCCCGTGAAGGGTGTCCGGTCGGGGTTCGGCGGAAGCGTGCGCGGGCCTGGTACAGACCAATCCCCGTGAACGTGTTCCACTCGTGACGTGTACCCGTCATAATCCGAGGGCTGTTTCCCTGATGCCCTTACGGACGACGGAGGCACCCCCACATGAGCACATCCCCCGGTACCCGCCGCGGCTTTCTCGCCGGCGCCGTTGCCATGTCCGCCACCGCCCTGGTGGGCGTGGGCGCCGGTGGCGGGACCGCTGTCGCGGCCTCCGCCCGCACGGCCACGCCCCCGCGCGTACTCGCCACCCACGACTGGATGGGCGGCTTCGCCGACTCGACCCCCGTGCAGCGCCTGACCATTCCCGGTACGCACAACGCCGGCGCCCGTTCCGGCGGCCTCTTCGTGGCCTGCCAGAACACCTCCATAGCCGAGCAGTTGACCAGCGGCGTCCGCTTCCTGGACATCCGCTGCCGGCTGTTCGAGGGCGCGTTCACCATCCATCACGGCGCGTTCTACCAGAACCTCAACTTCGACGACGTCCTCAACGCCTGCCGGAACTTCCTCCGGGCCAACCCCTCCGAGACCGTCCTCATGCGGGTCAAGCAGGAGTACTCCACCGAGAGCGACGCGGAGTTCCGGCGGATCTTCGACACGTATCTCGACGGCAAGGGCTGGCGCTCCCTCTTCCGGCTCGACAACGGACTGCCGACGCTCGGCCAGGCCCGCGGGCGGGTCGTGCTACTCGGGGACAACGGAGGGCTGCCCGGACTGCGGTACGGGGACGGCGGGCTCTTCGACATCCAGGACGACTACCAGGCGGCGCCGGGCGCCAAGTACTCCAAGATCGAGGCCCACTTCCGGAAGGCCGCGACCCAGCCGGGCAAGCTGTACGTCAACTACGTGAGTACGGCGTTCCTGTCGACGCCCCGCTGGAACTCCGACGAACTCAACCCGAGGGTGCACACCCTCCTGGACTCGGCGGAGGGAAGCGGCTGGCGCGGGCTCGGGATCGTGCCGCTGGACTTCCCGGCCACCCGGGCCGGGCTGGTGGAGTCGCTGATACGGCACAACGGCTGAGGAGAGCGAGGGAGCGGGGGCGAGGGAGCGGGGGGCGGGGCCGAATGGTTGTCCGGCGTTCCGGGGAATCGCGAGATCTCCCACATGAATAGCCGGACAACCGTGGGTAAACGGGTCGATAGCGGTGCCGGGACAAGTGTGCCCGGCCGGTGGGGCGTGTTGGTATGAGTCGATGCGACCCCCCACACGCATACCCGAGCACGTGTCCGACCCCGAGCCTGACCCCGAGCCCGACCCCGGGCCCCGCCTCGCGCCCAACCCCTATGACGAACTGGCGCGGCTCGCCCCGCCCGAGGGGGAGGACGTCCCCGGATCACGCGGTCCCGGCGGCCCGCGTGAGCCGGGTGACCCGTCCCCCCTCGGGGTGCCGTCCGACCCGGACGACGACGACTGGTCCCCGCCCGACCACCGGCGGAAGGGGAGGCGTGGCCGCCGCTCCGGCTCCCTCTCCGCCGCGCTGAAACTGACCGTCGCCCTCGCCGTCTGCGCGGCGTTCCTGCTGCTCGCGGACCGTGCCGCCGAGCTCTACGCGCAGGACAAGGCCGAGGAGCGGCTTCAGGAGTCGCTCGGTCTCACGGCCCGGCCGGCCGTCGACATCCACGGCTTCCCGTTCCTCACCCAGGTCCTCGGCAAGCGGCTCGACCGCGTGGACGTCACCGTCCCGCATGTCGCCGCCGACCGTGTCTCGCTGGCGGAGGTACGGGCCAGCGCCCGGGACATCCGCGTCGTCGGCGATCTGCCGTCCTCCGTCAAGGGCGCGGTCGTCGGGCGGATGGACGGTGACGTACTGCTCAGCTTCGACGATCTCAGCCGCGAACTCAGCGCCTCCCAGGTGAAGTTCACCGACAGCGGCGCGGGCTCCGTACGGCTGGCGGGCTCGCTGCCGGTGGCCGGTTACGACCTGCGGGTACGGGCCGAGGCGCACATCGGGAACGAGGGCGGCCGGGCCGTCACCACCACCGTGGACGGCATGCGGCTCGACATCCCCGGCGTGGCCACCTACCGGCCGGGCCGGGACCGCGCCCACTCCGGGCTGCGGCTGGCACCCGAGGCCGCCGGGCGGATCGCGGAGGAGAAGGGCCGCGCCCGGGAGCTGCTGGAGGTGCCCGCCGTCGTACGGGCGCTCGGGGTGCCGCAGGCGGACGTCGACCGGGCACTGCGCAGCGAGGCGGCGCTGAGCCGGTTCACCGGGCGGCCCGGCTTCGTCCAGGAGCTGTTGCGGCTCAATCTCCTCGATGTCGTCGCCGACAACCCGGGGCTGCTGAAACGGGCCGGCATCGACCCGACGCTGGTCGACGCGCTGCTCAACCTCCGCCCGCCGGAGCTCTCCGACCGGCTCTCGCTCTCCTTCGAACTGCCGAAGACCCCGGGTGACCTGCGGTTGCGGCACATCACGGTGGAGCCGGACGGGATCAGGGCGCGGCTGGTGGGGTCGTCCGTGCCGGTGGGTGGAGCGGCCTGACGCGGTCGGTGGGTGGAGCGGCCTGAGGCGGTCGGTGGGCGGGGCGGCGGACACTCCCGGGCCCGGGAGCCGCCGCGACCGCCGGAACCGCCCCGGCGCTCACACCCGGTGCGCGCCGTCCAGGTTGTTGCCGAGGCCGCCCAGCCCGTCCAGGCCCTCCGGCGGCGGTGTCGGGGCGCCGGGGATGCGGATCGCCGCGACCGTTCCGCCGCCCGCCGCCTGGCGCAGCGCGATCTCGCCGCCCGCCTGCTGGACCGTACGCGCGACGATCGACAGGCCGAGCCCCGAGCCGGGCAGGGCGCGCGCCGTCGGGGAGCGCCAGAAGCGTTCGAAGACGTGCGGCAGGTCCTCGGCCGGGATGCCGGGGCCGTGGTCGCGTACGGTCAGCTCGCCGGTGCCGCCCTCCCCGCCGCTCAGCGCGACCTCGACCGTACCGCCGGGCGGGCTGAACTTCACCGCGTTGTCCAGCACGTTGACCAGCGCACGCTCCAGGCTGGCCGGCTCGGCCCGTACGTACCAGGGCCGCAGGTCCGTGCTGATCGTCAGGTCGGGGCCGCGCAGCCGCGCCCGTTCCAGCGCGCTCCCCATGATCTCGTGGAGCGCGACGACCTGGAGGGGCCCGGGGCCGGCGGCGTCCGGCCGCGACAGTTCCTGGAGGTCCCCGATGAGCGAGGCCAGCTCGGTCATCTGCGCCTTGACGGACGCCATCAGCGCCCTGCGGTCGGCCGGCGGGATGGCGCGGCCGGTCTCCTCGCTGCGCGCGAGGAGTTCGACGTTGGTACGGAGCGAGGTGAGCGGTGTCCGCAGCTCGTGCCCGGCGTCCGCGATGAGCTGCGACTGCCGGTCCCGGGAGGACGCGAGGGCCGCGGTCATGGAGTTGAAGGAGCGCGACAGCCGGGCGATCTCGTCCTCGCCCTCGACGGGGATCCGGACGGTGAGGTCCTCCGTACGCGCGACGTGCTCGACCGCGCGGGTCAGCCCGTCGACCGGCCGCAGCCCCGACCGGGCGACCCAGAGGCCCGCCAGCCCGGCGCCGATCACCCCGACCCCGGCGACGAGCGCGAGCAGCACGGCGAGTTCGTTGAGGGAGGCGTCGATCTCGGCGAGGGGGCGCGAGACGGAGACGGTGACCAGTCCGCCGCCCCGGTAGGGGGCGCGCTGGGTGAAGACACGGACCTTGGCGCCGTTGTCGGTCACGCTGTCGTGGAGCGCGGTGTGGAGGGTGCCGTCCGCGACCTCCAGGTCGTCCTGCTGGACCTTCACGGGCTCCGAGCCCGGGGACACGCAGCGCTGTCCGTTGGGCAGCACCACCTGGACGTAGGCGAAGCCGGAGGTGGCGGTGGACTCGGGGTTGGTGCCCGCGTTGCAGGCGGCGATGGCCTCCTGTACCGAGCTGGCCGGCGCGGAGGTGTTCTCCAGGGACGAGTCGAGCTCGCTCGGCAGCTGGGTGCGGGTCAGCAGCCAGCAGGCGACGGCGACGGCGGCGACGGCGATCGCGACGGCCGAGGCGACCAGCAGGGCGAGGCGGGAGCGCAGCGGGAGCGTACGGAACCGCTGGACGGGACCGGTCACGCCGGGCCGCCGTTCCGGTGCCGGTGGCCGTATCCGCCGAATCCGCCGTGCCCACCAGGCCCACCAGGCCCGCCGTGGCCGCCGTCGGTGACGAAGCCTGTAACGGAGCCCGTACCGAAGCCCGTACCGAGGCCTCCGGTCCCTCCTCCCGCGGGGCCTGTTCCCGTGTCGCCGCGCAGCGCGTATCCGACCCCGCGCACCGTGTGCACCAGGCGCGGCTCGCCGCCGCTCTCCGTCTTCCGGCGCAGGTACATCACGTACACGTCGAGCGAGTTGGAGCTGGGCTCGAAGTCGAAGCCCCACACGGCCTTGAGGATCTGCTCCCGGGTCAGTACCTGGCGGGGGTGGGCGAGGAACATCTCCAGGAGCGTGAATTCGGTACGGGTCAGCTCCACGCGCCGGTCGCCCCGGGTGACCTCGCGGGTCGTCAGGTCCATCCGCAGGTCGGCGAAGGAGAGGACGTCATCGGCGGGTACCTCGCCGGTGGCGGTCGACGCGTACGAGCTGCGCCGCAGCAGCGCGCGGATCCGGGCGAACAGCTCGTCCAGCTCGAACGGCTTCACCAGGTAGTCGTCCGCGCCCGCGTCCAGACCGGTGACGCGGTCGCCGACCGTGTCGCGGGCGGTGAGCATCAGGATCGGCACCTTCGAGCCGCCCGCGCGCAGCCGGCGGGCGGCGGTCAGGCCGTCCATGCGGGGCATCTGGATGTCGAGGACGATCAGATCCGGCGCGTAGGCGGCGGCCCTGGCGAGGGCGTCGACCCCGTCGACGGCGACCTCGGTCCCGTATCCGTCGAAGGCGAGGCTCCGCTGGAGGGCCTCCCGTACGGCGGGCTCGTCGTCGACGATCAGGATGCGCTGCGGATCGCGATCGCCTTCGGCGGGACTCATTCGCTTCTACCTCGTCGGTCTCGGTCAGCGGGTGGGCGCTGAGGTGTGCTGCCTGCCTTCAGCCTCGCACGGCGGCCTTGCGGCGGCGGCCCGTTCCACGCCTCTTCGACGCGGCGGCGGTACGTATCTCGTCCGCGCGGCGCGTGGGCGCCGCGGCCTGGGCAAGATCATGGACGAGGGCGAGCGGAAGCGCCAGGTCGCTCGGTCCCGCCGGACGGGTGAGGGGGGTGTTGCCGTTCATGACTCTCTCCTGCGGGGTCGTACGGGGTGGGGCGCGGGCGGGTAGATGGGGTCAGCCGGCGCCGCCGGAGCGCAGCGCCGAGAGGTCCGCCTTGACGGTGTTGATCGGGATGGCGAAGCCCAGGCCCACGCTGCCGGCGCTGGAGCCGCCCATCGAGGACGACGAACTCGGCGCGTACATCGCGGAGTTGATGCCGATGATCTGGCCGTTCATGTTGATCAGGGCGCCGCCGGAGTTGCCCGGGTTGAGCGAGGCGTCGGTCTGGAGCGCCTTGTACGTGGTCTTCGAGGAGCCGGTGTCGCCGTTGAACTGCTGGCCGCCGAACTCGAACGGCCAGTTGCCGCCCCCGTTGCCGCCACCCTGCTGCTGACCTTGGTCCTGGTCCTTGGCGACTGTGACATCGCGGTTCAGGGCCGAGATGATCCCGCTGGTGACGGTGCCGGTCAGGCCCTCGGGGGAGCCGATCGCCACGACCTCGTCGCCGACCTTCACCTGGCCGGAGTCGCCGAGGGAGGCGGTCTTCAGGCCGCTCGCGCCCTCCAGCTTGATCAGCGCGAGGTCCTTGTCCGGGTCGGTGCCGACGACGTTCGCGGTGTACGTCTTGCCGGTGCTGAGCTGGACCTTCACGGACGAGGCTCCGGCGACGACGTGGTTGTTGGTGACGATCTCGCCGTCGGACGTGATGATCACGCCGGAGCCGGTGGCCTCACCGCTGTTCGAGGCCGCGTTGATCTCGACGATCGCCGGGGACACGGACTGCGCGACACCCGCGACGGTGCCCGCGCTGCTCTGCGAGACGGTCGTCCCGTGGATGGCGGTGTCCCCGCTGCCGACGCCGTTGCCGTTCCCCGTGTACGCGCCGATCAGTGCGGCCGACCCGCCCCCGACGACGGCGGCGGCCAGCGCGACCGCGGCCAGCAGCGCGACGGGCGCCTTGGCGCGCCGCGCGGTCCTGCCGGAGGCGTGCGCACCCTGCGGGTACGGACCCGCGGGGGCGGCGGCGGGGCCGGGCGCGGGGGTGGCGGAGTATGCCGGACCGTACGAGGGCGGCGGCGGGTAGGCCGGGCCCTGGAACCCCTGGGTGGGGTGCTGCTGCGTGCTGTCTGCGTCGCCGCTGCCGCGGTAGTTGTCGGTCATGGCAACGACTCTCGGCGCCGTACATGAGAACAGGCTGAGGAGGCGCTGAGAAGGGCAACAAAACCGTGTATGCCCCATATAAAGGCCGGGCGCAGCCCCCAGCCCCGGCCGGGTCCTGGAGGCTACGCGCAGCCGCAGGAGCGCCGCACTATCAGCGCCGACGGGAACTGCTTCACACGCTCGCGCCGTGAGCCCGCCACCCGCAGGCCGTCGTCCAGCACCAGGTCCACCGCCGCCCGCGCCATCGCGGGCCGGTCGGAGGAGACCGTCGTCAGCGGCGGATCCGTCAGGCCCGCCTCCTTGACGTCGTCGAAGCCGGCCACCGCCAGATCGCCCGGGACGTCGAGGCGCAGCTCACGGGCGGCGCGCAGGACGCCGATCGCCTGGTCGTCGGTGGAGCAGAAGATCGCCGAGGGCCGGTCGGGGCGGGCGAGGAGTTCCAGGGCGATCAGGTACGTGTCGTACCGGTTGTACGGGGCCTGGAAGAGCCGCCCCTCCACCGGGATCCCCGCCTCCAGCATCGCCCGGCGCCAGCCCTCCACGTGGTCGGCCACCGGGTCGCCGACCACCGGGGTCGACTCGACGCCGCCGAGGCAGGCGACGTAGGGGTGGCCGTGCTCCAGGAGGTGGCGGGTGGCGAGCTGCGCGCCGCCGATGTCGTCCGTGACGACCGCGACGTCGTCGATGCCCTCGGGGCGCTCGTGCAGCAGCACGACCCGGGCGTCCCACGCCTCTATCTCGGCCGCCGCGCGCTCGCTGAAGCCCTGACTGACCAGGATCAGCCCGGAGACCCGCATGCCGAGGAAGGCCCGCAGGTAGTGGACCTCGCGTTCGTCGCGGTAGTCCGAGTTGCCGACCAGCACCATTTTCCCGCGCTCGGCCGCCGCCTGCTCCACCGCGTGCGCCATCTCCGCGAAGAAGGGCTGCCGGGCGTCGGGCACGACCATCCCTATGAGGTCGGTCCGCCGCGACGCCATGGCCTGGGCGACCCGGTCGGGCCGGTACCCCAGCTCCTTGATGGCGTTGACCACCCGCTCGCGCGTGGCCGGGGCGACCGGCCGGGGTCCGTTGTTGATGACATAGCTGACGACGGCGGTGGAAGTCCCCGCCAGTCGCGCCACATCGTCCCGCGTCACCTTGGCCACGCGCGGCAGTCTACGCGTGGTGACCTATCGCTGGGCAGGCCGTACGGAGGCTTCTTCGGCCGACTCCTGCGCGGCGTCCGCTCCGGCGGCCGACCCGGCGTCGGTGCCGGGTGCCTCGGCCTTCTCGTGGCGGGGCTCCGTACGGTCCCCGGCGCGGTCCTCCGCGCGGGCCGCGGACTTCGCCCTGGCGTCCTCGGAGCCGCGCTCGGCCTTCTCCGGGGTGACGAAGCGGTAGCCCACGTTCCGTACGGTCCCGATGAGGGACTCGTGCTCCGGGCCGAGCTTCGCGCGCAGCCGCCGTACGTGCACGTCGACCGTCCGCGTACCGCCGAAGTAGTCGTACCCCCAGACCTCCTGGAGGAGCTGGGCGCGGGTGAAGACCCGGCCGGGGTGCTGCGCGAGGTACTTGAGCAGCTCGAACTCCTTGAAGGTCAGGTCCAGGACCCGGCCCTTCAGCTTCGCGCTGTAGGTGGCCTCGTCGACCGACAGGTCCCCGTTGCGGATCTCCATGGGGGAGTCGTCCGTCTGGATCTGCTGGCGGCCCATCGCGAGCCGCAGCCGCGCCTCGACCTCGGCCGGGCCCGCGGTGTCGAGCAGGACGTCGTCGATGCCCCAGTCGGCGGTGACGGCGGCGAGACCGCCCTCCGTCACGACGAGGATCAGGGGGCAGCCGGGTCCGGTGGACCGCAGGAGCTGGCAGAGCGACCGCACCTGCGGGAGGTCACGGCGGCCGTCGATCAGGATCACATCGGCACCAGGGGTGTCGACGAGGGCGGGCCCTTCGGCGGGGGCCACCCGCACGTTGTGGAGCAGCAGTCCGAGGGCCGGCAGCACCTCCGTCGAGGGCTGGAGGGCGTTCGTCAGGAGCAGCAGAGAACTCATCGCCGCTCACCTGCCTCGGCCGGAATCTTGCCAGGACTCTTGCCCGGACTCTTGCCCGGACTGTTGTCGTTCACGGTTCGTTTGCCCATTACGTCGGTTCCTCCTCGGTCCCTGCGAGGACGTATGCGGCACTGCTCACTGCTCAATGCTTACTGCGTCATGCCTACTGCCTACTGCTGTTGTACTGCCGTACGGTCCGCGCTGCCCCTCGTCCCCGGGGGCGCGGCCCGGATGTCCGTGTCTTCCGTCTGTGACATCTGGCTGTAACAACGATCGGAAAACACAAAAGGACCCGGGGGCTGCTTTGCCCGGATCCTCTTCGGAGGAGAATAACCCACATTCCTTCCGTGTCAGAGGGGTAATCACGCAGATCATGCGAGTGCACCGGTCCGCCGGACCCCGGGCACAGGCCCGTGGAACCGCTTCTGAGCAGCACCGGAACCGCGTGGGGAGGGCCCGGAACGCTCACGAAGAAGCGGTGTACTGCCTGTGTACGGGGGGTTTCGCGCGGGTGGTCCGTCCGGGGGTTCGCGGGGGGATTCACGCAGGACTTGGACCGTAGACCGCCGGGCCCCGGTTGTGCGGATCGCACAGGGGGCGCACAGAGGCGTGTCCGCGCCGTACATCATGGAGTCCGACGAAAGGAGTTGCCTCTATGGCAGCCGGCACGATCCGCTACTGGGCGGCGGCCAGAGCCGCGGCAGGCATCGCGGAGGAGCCCTACGCGGCGGACAGCCTCGCCGAGGCGCTCGACGGCGCGCGGGTCCGGCACCCGGGTGAGCTGACCCGGGTACTCCAGAGGTGTTCCTTCATTGTCGACGGTGACCCCGTGGGCACTCGCGGGCATGAGACCGTACGCCTTGCCGAGGGCGGCACGGTCGAGGTGCTCCCGCCGTTCGCAGGAGGGTGAACCGCACATCATGAGCAACGATCAGCAGTATCCGTACGGGCAGCAGGACCCGTACGGGCAGCACGGCCGGCCGGGGCAGTTCGGTCCGCCGGACCAGGGACAGGACGGCCCGCGACACGCGCAGTCCCCGCCGGCCCCGCAGCCTCCGGCCCAGGGGTGGGCCGCGCCCGAGCAGGCCGGGCCGGAGCAGCCGGACGGGGCGGCCGCCCAGACGTGGGAGGGGCAGACCTGGGACACCCAGTACCAGCCCCATGTGCAGCCCCTCGCGCAGCCTCCTGTCCAGCAGCAGGCACAGCAGCCCGTGCAGCAGCCGGCCTCGCAGCCCGTCCAGCAGACCTACGGGCAGCCGTCCTACGGGCAGCAGTCCTACGGGCAGGCCCCGGCGCAGCCCCACCCGTACCAGCAGCAGGCGGCGCAGCCGTACCAGCAGCAGGCCGCCGCCGCTGCCGACACCGCGTACCTGCCGCCGCAGGGCGCCTACACGTCCCTGCCGCAGGCGGCGCCCGCCCCGGCCCCCGCGCCCGCGCAGGCGCCCCCGCACGCCCCCCAGGCCGGGGCCCAGCCTCAGCCTCAGCCCCAGGCCCAGGGGCAGGGGCAGCCCCAGGCGGGCGGCCCCGGCTCCCTCGACTCCGCCGGCTACAGCGCGCCCACCACGCTCGGCAACGCCCGCGTCACCGACGCCCAGCGCGCCCGCGCCGAGGGCCGGTCGCCGATCATCCCGCCGGGTGTCCAGCCGGCCGCGCTGACGGCCGCGCTGGGGCTGCTGCTCGCCGGGGGCGCGGCCCTCGGCCCGTACGCGCTGCTCGTACCGCTCGTGCTGCTCCAGGCCGTCACCGCGGCCGGCTGGTTCCGGCTGAACGGCATGTGGCCGGCCCGGCAGGGCATCGCGCTCGCCTTCCTCGGCGGGGTCGTCGCGGACATCGCCGTGCTCGCCGCGGGCCGGTCCAACGGTCCCGCCGCGATCATCGGGACCCTCGGCGTGTGGGTGCTGCTCGTCCTCGTCCTGCAACTGCGCAGCCGCGCGAGCGCCGACGAGCGCATGACGGGCCTGATGGCCACCGTTGTCTCCGCCGCGCTCGCCATCCTGGCCGCGGGCCACCTGGCCGCCGCCCCGGACGCGGTGGCCGTCGGTGGCGTGGCGGTCGCCGCGGCCACGGTCGCCCGCGCGCTGCCGCTGCCGGGCTTCGTCTCGGTCGCGGTGTCCCTGCTGGCCGGCGCGGGCGGCGGGATCGTGGCGGGCGGGCTGACGGACCTGGGCGCCCAGGGCGCGCTGCTGGGGCTCGGAGCGGGCGTCTGCGCGCTGGTCGGGCTGCGGGCGGCGAGCTACGACTACCCGTCCAAGTTCGTGCACATGACGGCCGGGGTGGCGCTGCCCCTCACGGCCGCCGCGCCCGCCGTCTATCTGCTGGGCCGCGCGCTGGCCTGACGCCGGCCGCGAGGCATACGGCGGGTGACGGCGGGAACCGTACGACGGGAACCGTACGTCTCCGCCAGACGTCCTGCGACAGTACGACCGGATCCGACCAGGGGACGGCCGGGGAGCGAACCGGACCACACAGACCGGTCATGACCAGGGTTGGGGACACCGAACGATGCGCGCACTGCGGACACTGCTGATACTCGTCGTGGTCTTCGGCGGGCTCTTCGTCGCCGCCGACCGGGTCGCGGTCTCCTTCGCCGAGGACCAGGTGGCGAGCAGGATCAGGTCCAGCGCGGGCCTCGGCTCCGACCCGGAGGTCTCCATCAACGGGTTCCCCTTCCTGACCCAGGTCGTGAACACGTCCCTGGACGACGTCCGGATCGGCCTCGACGGCGTCAGCGCCAGCGCCGACGGCCACGCGGTGCGGGTGACGGAGGTCAAGGCGGAGCTGAAGGACGTGAAGTTCGACAGCAGCTTCTCCACGGCGACCGCCGCGAGCGCCACCGGTTCGGCGCGGATCTCGTACGCGGACCTCTCGGGCTCCGCGCCGCAGGGCGCGACGGTCGGTTACGCGGGCGCCGAGCGGGCCGCCAAGGGGCAGGTCAAGCTCTCGGGCCCGATGGGCGAGGTGCTGGACGGCGCGGGCATCACCGTCCCCGGCCCGTTCAAGGGGCTGCTGGACGGCAAGACCCTCACCGCGTACAGCACGGTCTCGCTGGTCGACGGCGACACGGTCCGGCTGAAGGCGGCGAGCCTGCCCGAGCTGTACGTGCCGGGCGCGGAGGACCGGATGCGGGAGGTCGTCGACTACGACCTGAAGATCGACGGGCTGCCGTCGACCATCAAGCTCGACAAGGTCACGGCGACGGAGGCGGGCCTGGACTTCTCCGGAACGGGCACGGACGTCTCCCTGTCCGGCTGACAGGCGGCTCCGTACGGTCCACCGCAGCGGTCGACGCAGCGGCCCCCGCAACGGTCCGGCGTACGGTTCGACCGATATGTGTATGACCCGGCCGGATGCTGAGACGGCCACGTCCGCTCCCCAGACGCTCCCCGGACGGCGTCCCGCGCCATCCGCCGGGGCGGGCCCGGGGCGCCGCGCCGCCTTCGTAGGACGAGTTCCACGTGCCACCCTTGAGTCCCACATTGCGGATGATCGTGTCTTGGCATGTGACACACCGGTGACATGACCGCCCGGTCGTCCCTACGATCGGACCCATGCAGTGCTTTATCGGCGGTCTCCCTCAGGGGGGACAGGCGGACCTCACGAAGCGGCGGGCAGTAGACCTGTGCCGCGTCGCCGCCATGCTCTGTCGCACTGCCTGAGCGGGACGCCGGGCCGGCGGGACGTTCAGTTCCGCATATCCCCTGCCCTCGTCTTCCCGGGCCCTTCGAGCGCTCTCAGGGCCACTCGCGCGCCGTACGCCCGCACCATCACCTCGCAGCACACTGCCCCCCGCACACTGCCCCGGAGGAGAAAAGCATGAGCCGCAGCGACGTTCTGGTCGACGCCGACTGGGTCGAGGCCCACATCGACGACCCGAAGGTTGTCATCGTCGAGGTCGACGAGGACACCTCGGCCTACGACAAGAACCACATCAAGAACGCGGTCAGGATCGACTGGAAGAGCGACCTCCAGGACCCGGTCCGCCGTGACTTCGTCGACCAGGAGGGCTTCGAGAAGCTCCTCTCGGCCAAGGGCATCGCCAACGACGACACCGTGGTCCTCTACGGCGGCAACAACAACTGGTTCGCTTCCTACGCCTACTGGTACTTCAAGCTCTACGGCCACGACTCCGTCAAGCTCCTCGACGGTGGCCGCAAGAAGTGGGAGCTGGACTCCCGCGACCTGGTCGAGGCCGTCCCGACCCGCGCCGCCACCACGTACACGGCGAAGGCCCAGGACACCTCGATCCGCGCCTTCCGCGACGACGCGGTCGCCGCGATCGGCACGAAGAACCTGGTCGACGTCCGGTCGCCCGACGAGTTCAGCGGCAAGCTGCTCGCCCCGGCGCACCTGCCGCAGGAGCAGTCGCAGCGTCCGGGCCACATCCCGTCCGCGCGCAACATCCCGTGGTCGAAGAACGCCAACGACGACGGCACCTTCAAGTCGGACGACGAGCTGAAGGAGCTGTACGCGCAGGAGCAGGTCGACCTGGCGAAGGACACCATCGCCTACTGCCGCATCGGTGAGCGCTCGGCGCTCACCTGGTTCGTCCTGCACGAGCTGCTCGGCGTCGACAACGTCAAGAACTACGACGGTTCGTGGACCGAGTACGGCTCGCTCGTCGGCGTGCCGATCGAGCTCGGCGCCAACAAGTAATCCCGCCCCGACCTGGAGGACTGAACAGTATGTGTGGAGCACAGGCCGGTGGCCCCGACGCTTCGACGATCAAGCCCGGCGAGACCACCATCCAGGGCTCGGTGACCCGCGACGGCGAGCCCGTCACCGGTTACGTACGCCTGCTGGACTCGACCGGCGAGTTCACCGCGGAGGTGCCGACCTCGGCGACCGGACAGTTCCGCTTCTACGCGGCCGAGGGCACGTGGACGGTGCGCGCCCTCGTCCCCGGCGGCTCGGCCGACCGTACGGTCGTCGCGCAGACCGGTGGCCTCTCCGAGGTCGCGATCGCGGTCTGACGCTCGCGCACGCGTAGGGCCCGCGACCTGGACCGGGGGCGTGGGCCCTACGCGCTGCTCCGGCTCCGTTCCGTTCGGCACCTGCGAGTCGTACGCTGAAGATATGTACGCGCGACGCCGTCGCCGGTATTTCACGCTGATGGGCGGATGTCTCTTCCTCTTCGTCTCCGCCTGGGCCTTCGTGCGTATCTGGTCCGTCCCCGCGGCCATCGCGCTCTGCGTGGTCGCCCTGCTGATCCCGCCGATCGCCGCCATCGTGGGCAACACGAAGGACAAGGACGACCGCTGGTGGGACGAGCCCCCACAGGGCCACGAGAACGACGAGGCGGACCGCTGGCTGGACGAGCTGGAGCGGAGAAACCGCCCGTAGCCCGACAGCAGCCGAGGGCTCGGGCTGCGTCACATCGCGAGACCGAGCTGACGCAGCATGCCGAGTTCGTCGCTGCTGCCCCAGCGCTCGACGAGCTTTCCGTCGGCGAACCGGCTGATCTGCATGCCCCGGTAGCTCACCGTCCGTCCCGTCGCGGCGTGCCCCATCAGCTCACCGAGGTGCGTACCCGTGATCGTGTACGCGAAGGCGACTTCGTCGTCGGTGGCGACGACGTGCTCGACCTCGATGTGCAGATCCGGGAAGGCCCGCCGCATCGTGGCGAACATTTCTTCGTAGCCCTCGGGCCCAGGGACCTGGCCGGGAGCCGGGTCGTGATCCACCGAATCGGAGACGAAATAGGCGTCGAGCTCACCGAGACGGTTCTCGTTGACCGCTGTTCCGAGCTTTTCCAGCGTGGCGAGGTTGCTGTTGCGGGACATGGCACTCCCCGGCGTCGTGGTGTCGGGCGGCCCACGCAGGTCCGGGCTTCCGTGGCCGCCCCTTCCTCTCCTTCCACGGTAGAGGTGACGGTGCACGGCTGCCTGTTTCCGCCGGTCCGCGTCGCCCCGGGGCCGGCGGCCCGCGCGGCCTGCTGGGTCAGGATTGGCTGACGAAGTGGTCGAACTGGCCTGCTTTGACGCCGCGTATGAAGACCGAGAGGTTCTTGGGGGTGGCGGTGACGATGGTGCCGGGCTCGTCGCTCTCGCGGAGCTTGACGGTTCCGTCGTCGGCTGCGGCGACATTGACGCAGTTGCCGGCGGTGCCGCTGTAGGAAGACTTCTGCCAGTCGTAGTGGGACATGCTCAATACCTCATCACATGCTCTGGGCCACACGCCGGATCAGATCGCGTGACTCCGTCGGCGTCAAGGCGGTCTCCTCAAGCCGGTCGAGTACCGCGCGGTACCTGATCAGTTGGGGCTGCGCGTATACGTAACCCGCGTTGGTGTCTGTGTCCAGTTGTACGGTATCGAGCTGGGGGACTTCGGCTTCGAGGTAGATGATGCCCGAGCCGGAGCTTGGATAACTGCCCGTACGGAACGGGACGACGCGCACGGTGATGTGGTCCCGTTCGCCCATGGCCACCAGGTGTTCCAGCTGAGCGCGGGCCACCTCCGGACCGCCGAACCCGATGTGCAGGGCGGCTTCGTGGACGATCGCAGTCAGCTGTGTGGGCCGCTCTCCGTAGATCACCGCCTGCCGCTTGATCCGGAACGAGACCGCGTGCTCGACCTCAGGGGGATCGAGCGGCGGAACGACGTCCCGGAACAGGGCGCGGGCGTGCTCCGTGGTCTGGAGGAGACCCGGCATGTGAATCGCCGTGGCGATGCGCATGCGCCGGGTGTGATGCTCCAACTCCGCCAGATCCAGGTGCGGTTCCGGGAGGATTCCCCGGTATTCGTCCCACCATCCGCGCGGCCGTCCGCCGGTCCTGCTCGTGAGAGCGTCGACGAGCGGTTGATCGACGCAGCCGTACAGGCGAGCCAGTGTCCGCACACGGTCGGCGCTCACCGGATACCCGCCGGATTCGATGTTGCTGATCCGCGACTGCGTGGTGCCGTGCAGCCGGCCGGCTTCCGTGGCGGACAGCTCCGCGACTTCGCGCAAGCGGCGAAGCTCGATGCCGAGGCGGCGCTGTCGGATCGTCGGCGGGAGCTTACTGGGTGGCACGTTGCCGTCCTCTCCTGGTTCGTACACACAAGTGAATTACTACCCATGCGAGTGAATGGGATCGCTACCCTCTTTGTTGTAGGTGGACTTGATACTACCCCGCTCGCTACGGTGTGAAGCAGGCCGCATCGGATGGCCGCGCCGTACGGCGCCTTCAACTCGCCATGCCCATCTCCCGATAGGGGATTTCCGTGACCGTATCGCCGCAGGACCCTGCCCCGGAGTCGTCTGATTTTGAGCGGGAGTTCGAGCAGGAGGTGTACGAACTCGTCCGTGACACCGCGCCCCGGCTCTTCGCCGTCGTCGTGGAGTACCGCGAGGGCCCGGGGGACCAGGAGCGGGACGCGGTTGTCGTCGCGTGGGGGCTCGACTACGGGGAAGGGAAGGCCGAGGTCACCTCGGTCGAGAGCGAGTCACGGTGGCGGCTGGCCTCGGCGGATCGCGCCGTGCGGTATTTCGGGCGGGCCGAGGGATGCGTTTCCCGTCTGGTGTGGCCGGGCGGGCCCGATGTTGACGGTCAGGCGCGGGAGGAGAAGGTGGAGCGGGCCGCCTGATCTCTCCTGCGGGAGCCCCGGCGGGACTTGCGGCCGGGGGCTCCCGCAAGTTCTTGCCGATCGAGGCAAGGGCGACTGGCTGCGGCCCGGGCCGGGATCGAATCCTGGGTCCCACCCTCTAGGAGGCACCGATCTCGGTTCGCCCCTGCGACCGCATGGCACGGCAGCGGATGGCAGGGGCCGTCCTCCCGGCAACGTGCGGACTCACCCGCCAGAGGAGATGAGCAGGGCCCCTGTTATCGTGCGCCGATGTCAACGATCAAGCAGTTCCAAGTGACCTTCGACTGCGCGGAACCTGCGCGTCTCGCCGATTTCTGGTGCGAGGTGCTGGGGTACGTCGTACCTCCGATTCCGACGGGGTTCGCCACTTGGGAGGACTACCACCGCTCGCTGCCGCCTGAGGATCAGGTGGTCTACTTCGCGTGCAGTGATCCCTCGGGTGTGGGCCCGCGCGTGCTTTTCCAGCGCGTTCCTGAAGGAAAGGTCGTCAAGAACCGGCTGCATCTTGACGTGCGGGCCGGTATCGGGCTCGTGGGTGAGGAGCGCCTGGCCACGCTTGAAGCCGAATGCGCACGGCTGGTCGCGCTTGGCGCGGTGCATGTGCGAACGATGCGTGCCGATGGCGAGAACGAGTCCTGCATTGTGATGCAGGATATTGAGGGCAACGAGTTCTGTCTCGACTGAACATCCTTCGAGTCGGCGGGTGGGGCCGGGTCGACTGTTCGGCGATGCTGTGGTCCCGGGTGGGCGCCAGGGTGCCGTCGACGATCAGCGCGGCGTCCTTCGCGAACCGGCGCCGAGGCTGGAGTGCGATGGGTGGGCTGGGCTCCCAAGGATCACGCTGATCGGGGCAACGGTGACCGCTGATCAGCCCTGAGGGACGGTCAGCACGCGGAACTCACGGCCGTCGGGATCCGTCATCGCCACCCGGCCGGCCTTGTCCCGGCCGGTGTCGGTCCGTGTCGCCCCGAGGGAGACGAGCCGGTCGACCTCCGTCTGCTGATCGCCGCCGGCCGGGGGAGCGAGGTCGAAATGGAGGCGGCTCTTCCCGGTCCTCGGCATCAGCGGCGGGCCGCCCCACGTGACCTTCGGGCCGCCGTGCGGCGAACGGATCGCGGTCTCCTGGTCCTGGTCCCAGACCAGCGGCCAGCCCAGCGCCGCGCTCCAGAAGTACCCGACCTCCTGCGAGCCGTCGCAGGCGAGCGCCCCGATGAATCCGCAGTCGGCGAGGAAGTTGTTGCCCGGTTCGATGACGCACAATTCGTTGCCCTCAGGGTCGGCGAGCACCACATGGCCCTCCTCCGGGCGCTGACCGATGTCGATGTGCCGGCCGCCGAGTGCGAGCGCCCTCGCCACCGTCTCCCGCTGGTCCTCCAGGGACGTGCTCGTCAGGTCGAAGTGCATATGGTTCTGGGCGGTCTTCGGCTCCTGTGAAGAGAGGAACCGGATCCGGAAGCCGGTGTCGTCGCCGGGGAGGAGGGTGAGGCCGTCGTGGGCGTTGTCGGTGGTCTCCCAGCCCAGGACGCCGGCCCAGAAGTCCGCGAGGCGGTGCGGGTCGTGCGCGGCGAAGCACAGCGCGTGGAGGTGGGAAGTCATCCTTCGGTCCCCGATTCAGGAAGGCTTTCGTCCAGGTCCTGGCTGGAGCCTGCCCAGACGGTGCCACCCGGTCAACCGATTAACGGCCCACCCCCCCGGGTCGTTCAGCGGGGCACGCCGACCGCGCGGGAGATGGCGGCGTCGAAGGCGCGGTCGGGCAGGATGCGGCGCAGCGCGATGAGGGGGCGGGCGCCGAAGCCGGTGGCGTAGCGGGTCCGGGGGCGGCGGGCGGTGACAGCCTTGGCGATGGCGTCGGCGATGACCGTGGGCGGGGAGTTGCGGCGGTTGCCGGCCTCGGAGCGCAGCGCGGTGGCCACGGCCGTGGCCTGGCCCGCGTAGGGGCCGCTGCCGGAGGAGTCCCTGAGTTTGTCGGCAGCGATGCCGCCCCATTCGGTGGCGATGCCGCCCGGTTCGATGACGACGACATCGATGCCGAAGGGAGCGGCCTCCAGGCGCAGGCAGTCGCTGAGGGCTTCGAGGGCGAACTTGGTGCCGTGGTACCAGCCGCCGAGGGGTGTGTAGATCTTGCCGCCCATGGAGGTGATGTTGACGACGGTGCCGGAGTGCTGGGCGCGCATGTGGGGCAGCACGAGCTGGGCCAGGCGCAGGGCGCCGAAGACGTTGACCTCGAACTGGTGGCGTGCTTCGTCCAGAGGGACCTCCTCAAGGGCGCCGTAGGAGCCGTAACCGGCGTTGTTGACCAGGACGTCGACGCGGCCCGTCTCGGCCATGACGCGGTCGACGCCGTCTCTCATGGACGCGTCGTCGGTGACGTCCATCGCCAGGGGGCGGATGCCGCGGTCGGCGAGTTTCTGGAGCCGGTCGGTGCGGCGGGCGGCCCCGTAGACGGTGTAGCCGAGTTCGTGCAGTTTGAGGGCGGTGGCCTCGCCGATGCCGGAGGAGGCACCGGTGACGAGGGCGGTCTTGTCGGGCATGATGTGTCCTCACACGTAAGATGAACTTAGGTTCACTCTCTATCCTGAACCTTGGTTCATCTTGATGCAAGTGCTGGATGCACATGGAAGGGCAGGCGAATCCCGTGACCCAGGCCAGGGCGCCGCGCGCCGACGCGGTCCGCAACCGCAAGAAGATCCTCGAAGCGGGCGGGGAGCAGATCACCCGGCACGGGCCCGAGGTCGGGATGGACGAGATCGCCGCCGCGGCGGGCGTGGCCGTGGGGACCCTGTACCGGCACTTCCCCACCAAGACGGACCTGGTCGCGGCCGTCGTCGCCGAGTACGTCTCCCATGTCGCCGAGGACGCCCAGACCGCGCTCGCGCGCGTCGGCGCCGGCGCGCGCGCCGTGGACGAGCTGGCCGCGTTCCTCGGCCGCGTCGTCGAGGTGTCCGTGACCGACCGCGCCGTCAAGGCCGCCGCCCAGGCCTTGGGCGCCGAGCCCGGCGACCGGGCCGACGAGGACCGCGCGGGGGCGGCTGTCGCCGCTCTCATCCGCGCCGGTCAGGCCGACGGCGACATCCACCCCGACGTCACCGTCAACGACATCTACCTGCTGTTCTCCACCGCCCCCACCGACCGGCCCGCCGCCGACCGTGTCCGCTGGCTCACCCTCGTCGTTCCGGGACTGACCACCTTGGCCCGGCCCGAGGGTGACTGAGGCGCGGCCGTCAGCACGTCAGTACGACCGAGGCGCGGCCGTCAGTAGACGAGTGCCTGGACGCCGTCCGCCATGATCTCGCTGACGAAGACCTGCGCGCCCGCGATCCGCACCCCGTCCAGCACGTCCTGCTCCGTGATGTCCCGCCGGGCCGCGCACTGCGTGCACAGCGTGATCCGGCCCGCCGCCTGGATCGACTCGATCAGGTCGGGCAGCGGCGCGGCGTGCGGCAGTTCGAACTCGGCGGCCCGTCCCGGCAGCGCGAACCACGCCGATTCGCCGGTCAGCCACAGCGACACCTCCACCCCGCTGGCCACGGCGACCGCCGCCACCGTGAAGGCCTGGGAGCAGCGCTCGGGGGCGTCGGTCCCTGCGGTCACTTTGATCACGAGCTTCTTGGCGTTCTGCGCGGATTGCATGTGCCGAATCGTAATCCGCCGCCCTACAACCTCCCCGTGGCCTGGCGGGTCGGATCTGTGCGCGGGTAACGGAACCCGCGCTTCAGGTCTCGTGGGGGGACTCTTTTGGAAGCGCAGCAAGATCCGGAGCCGACCGATGCTTCGGAGACGCAGCCGCCGCCTCCGGCGGCCTTACCGGCCCGAAGACGCGGCCGTACGGCACTGCTGATCGCCGTGGCGGCCGTGCTCGGCATCGTCGGCGGCACGACCACGGGGTACGCGATCCAGGCCGACCGCCCACCGACGCCCCTGCCGCCGCTCGCCCAGCAGGGGCTCGGGTATCCGGCGAAACCCCTGCCGGCGGGGGAGGAGGCGGAGCCGCTCTCCGCCGAGGAGGACCACCAGGTCAGGACGGACGGCGATCTGCGCGAGCTGCTGATCCCCAGGCCCGCCGGGGTGCGGGAGATCGCGCCGGACTGGCTCGACAACGGCTGGGTGCCGCTCAGGTCCTACGCCCACTACTTCGACGGCGGCGGCTATTCGTTCTCCTCGATGCTGGAGAACGGCACCCGCCGGATCGCGGGCATGGCCTGGGAAGAGAGCGGCGGCCGGCAGGGAAACCTCGTCCTGGTCCAGTACCGTCCGAGCATCAACGCGCAGGGTCCGGCCGAGCTGGACATGCTGCCCCTGGGAATGATCACGCGATCCGGTAACGCCGGCGATCCCGTCAAGGGCACGGCCAAAGGCCGCTACTACGTCTACGACGCCGATTACGCGGTCGATCGTCCGCGGTTCCAGGCGTACGCCGCCGCCCATCGGGGCGATGTGCTCATCAAGATCAACCTTTTCGACAGCGAGCCGATCAGCAAGAAGGACATCCGGACACTGATCGAGCGCCAGTTGGAGCGCCTGTGAACGACCACCGCACCCACCGGTTCCTCGGAACCGCGTTGCCCGCGCTCCTCGTCGCCGGTGCCCTCGCCGGCGGGTCCGTGTTCGTCGGAGCCGTCGTCGACGGCGCGGACCGGAGCGCTCCCACCACGGTCTGGGCGGAGAGCCAGGCCAAGCCGCCCAAGGACCCGGCCGGGGACATCGGCAGAGGCCGCGCCGACACCGACCTGACCAGGAAGCTGCTGCCGGTGCCGCCGGGCTACCTGCTCGGACCCGACATGGGCGAATACGGCAACGACACCGAGCTGACCGGCAAGCAGGCGATCGAGCTGGTGAAGGCCGCCGGCGCCGATTACTCCGCCGCCGTACGCCAGCAGGTGTACAAGGAGATCGACAGGATGGGGATCGAAGGGCTCGCGCTCCGCTCGTACCGCTTGAAGGGTGGGAACGGGCAGGGTTCCCTCACCGCCGACGTGTCCCTGGTCGCTTTCCAGGACCGCGCGGCCGCGCGGTCCTGGTACGAGGTGGCGTCCCAGCGGCCCGGAGCGAGCAAGGGGCCGGTGATAGAGGGCGGCAAGCACTCCGCATGCTTCCTGGAGCCCGGGAGCGACGTGGACGGTATCGAGTCGGTGACCTGCGTGGCGTACGAGGGTGAGACCGCCGTCACGGTGGCCGCGGAGGGCATGAAGCCGTTCAACCGGTCCACCTTCACCGAGCTGGTGAAGGATCAGCTCGACCACCTCGCCTCCCCGGGGGAGTCCGTATGAGCGAGCAGACCGTCTCCCCGGCGGCGGACGAGTCCTCCCCGGCCTCCGCCCCCGTTCCGGCTCCCCGCCCGCCCCATCGCCTGCTGCGCGCGGTCGCCCGCTGGGCCCTCGCCGGGGCCGTGTTCGCCGGGCTCGGCAGCGGAGTCGCGTACGGCATCAGCGGGATGGAGCGCACCGACCTCCCCGGGCTCTCGACGCGCGGCGACGGGCGCTGGGACTACCCGGAGCTCTCGCTGCCCGCCCTGCCGGTCGGCACTCCGCGTCCCTTCAACCCGGAGAACGCCGGAGAGATCCACCACGCCGATCTCCGGGCGCTGCTGCTCCGGGCCCCTGCCGGTGCGACGCCCGACAAGAAGCTGACCGGCGGCTGGGTGAGCACGGAGCGGTACGTGTCCGAGTACGCCCCCGATCAGCGCGCCGCACTCTCGGTGCTGCTGGACGACTACGCCGTACGGCATGTCGCCGCCCGGGGCTGGACCATGCCGGACGGCACCGTCTCACGGGTCTATCTGCTGCGGTTCCCGTCGTCCGGTCTCGCGGCCGGCTTCAAGCACGACTCGGTGCTCGGGAACGGCGTGGGCACATCGTTGGCCGCCGCACCCGGCGCGGAACCGGACGCGTCGTGGCCGGACGGGGCGCCCGGCTCCGAGATGTTCGTGAGTACGGATGTGTACGTCGAGCCGGAGCCGTACGGCGCGAAGCAGGCCCGGCACGCGTATGTCGCCGGGGGTGACACCGTCGGGCTGATCGTCCACGAGAAGAAGGGTGGCGCCGCCGCCGTTCCCTTCCACCAGAGCGTGGTGCTCCAGAGCCAGCTTCTGGGCTGACCCCGGCCGGGCCCGGCGGCCCTTACACCCGTCGGCGCACCTCGTCGAGAGGGCCGGCGCCCCACCCATTAGGCTGGGGCCCGGCCCGTACCGCGTCATATCGTTCATCCGAGGAGCACCCCGTGCTTGAGGCTTTCTTCTCCGCCCTGCTGGTTCTTGTCTGTGTCGGCGTGCTCGCCTTCACCGGTCTGGCCGTGAAGAAGCTCTACCAGGGTCAGCGCTGATGATCGAGATCCCTTCCGACCTGCACCCGGACCTCGTTCCGCTCGTCTTCCTCCTCGGTGACTGGGAAGGCGTCGGCGTCTTCGACTTCCCCGGTGAGGAGAAGGCCAACTTCGGGCAGGAAGTCTCCTTCAGCCACGACGGCCGGGACTTCATCGAGTACGTGTCGCACACCTGGGCCCTCGACGCCGAGGGCAAGAAGGTCAGGCCGATCGAGTCCGAGTCCGGCTTCTGGCGCATCGACAAGGATCGCAAGGTCGAGGTCGTCATGGTGCGGGACCAGGGCGTCGTCGAGGTCTGGTACGGCGAGCTGGGGGACCAGAAGCCGCAGATCGACCTGGTGACCGACGCGGTGGCCCGTACAGCGGCCTCCGGTCCGTACAGCGGGGGCAAGCGGCTCTACGGGTACGTCAAGGGCGACCTGATGTGGGTGGGCGAGAAGTCCACCCCGGAGGTGCCGCTGCGCCCGTACATGTCGGCGCACCTGAAGAAGACCGTCAGCCCCGAGCAGGTCGCCGAGTGGGCCAAGGACCTTGGTGACCTCCCGGACGACGGCATCGCCTTCTTCAAGTAGTCCGCGACAAGTAGTTCGCGACAAGTAGGCCGCCACAGGAGGGCCGCCGTACGAAGTCGCGTCCGGGCCGCCGCCATGCCTGCCTACACTGGGGGCGTGGTGAGCACCGACTGGAAGAGCGATCTGCGGCAGCGCGGCTACCGGCTGACCCCTCAGCGCCAGCTTGTCCTCGAAGCCGTCGACTCCCTCGAACACGCGACGCCGGACGACATCCTCTGCGAGGTCCGCAGGACCGCCTCCGGCGTGAACATCTCCACGGTCTACCGGACGCTGGAGCTGCTGGAGGAGCTGGGCCTCGTCTCGCACGCCCACCTCGGGCACGGCGCTCCGACGTACCACCTGGCCGACCGGCACCATCACATACACCTGGTGTGCCGGGACTGCACGGAGGTGATCGAGGCGGACACCGAGGTCGCCGCCGAGTTCACGGCCAAGCTGCGCCGCGACTTCGGCTTCACCACCGACATGAAGCACTTCGCGATCTTCGGCCGCTGCCGGGAGTGCACGGCCCGTGCCGCGGACGGTGACGCCGCCGGGTGAGCCGGCGGCGCCCGGGTGAGTCGTAGGCTTCATGACTATGCAGCGACACTCGACCACCAGCCCCCTCCTCACCCTGCCCGGAGCCGTCGCGGCCGAAGGCCAGGACGAAGGCGTCGCCGCGCACTACGGCGATCTGTTCCGGGAACAACGCGCCCTCGCCGACGGCACCGGCTTCGTCGACCTCTCCCACCGCGGCGTCGTCACCGTCACCGGCGACGACCGGCTGAGCTGGCTGCACCTGCTGCTCACCCAGCACCTCACGGAGCTGCCCGTGGGCCGGGCCACGGAGGCGCTGATCCTCTCCGCGCACGGTCACGTCGAGCACGCCCTGTACCTCGTGGACGACGGCGCGACGGTCTGGGCGCACGTGGAGCCGGGGACGCGGGAAGCCCTGGTGGACTACCTGGAGTCGATGAAGTTCTTCTACCGGGTCGAGGTCGCGGACCGTACCGACGACTTCGCGGTGGTGCACCTCCCGGCCGGCTCCATCGCCGCTCCGCCGGAGGGCGCCGTCGTACGGGAGACCCCGTACGGCCGTGATCTCTTCCTGCCGCGCGGCGGGCTGACGGCGTACGCGGAGCAGCACGGTCCGCCGGCGGGGATCCTCGCGTACGAGGCGCTGCGCGTCGAGGCGCACCGGCCGCGGCTCGGCTTCGAGACCGACCACCGGACCATCCCGCACGAGGTGGGGTGGATCGGCGGCGCGGTCCACCTCGACAAGGGGTGCTACCGGGGCCAGGAGACCGTGGCGCGCGTCCAGAACCTGGGGAAGCCGCCGCGCCGGCTGGTCTTCCTGCACCTCGACGGCAGCGATGTCCACCTCCCGGGGCACGGCACGCCGGTGCGGCTCGCGGCGGACGGGGCCGAGGGGCGGCAGCTCGGCTTCGTCACCACCTCGGCCCGCCACCACGAGCTGGGGCCGATCGCGCTGGCCCTGGTCAAGCGCAATGTGCCGGTGGACGCGCCGCTGCTGGCGGGGGACACGGCGGCGGCGCAGGAGGTCGTGGTCGAGCCGTAGGCCGCCGGGCAGGTACGGGAAGGCCGCCCGGGGCGGTACGGGAAGCCCGCCGGGCCGGTCGTACGGCGGTGACGGGAGGCCTCAGAAGTCCAGCAGCACCGTGAACGGGCCGTGATTCGTGAGCGAGACGCGCATCTCCGCTCCGAACCGGCCCGTCTCCACCTTCGCCCCCAGCTCCCGCAGCCGCGCGACCACCGCGTCGACCAGCGGTTCGGCCACCGGACCCGGCGCCGCGGCGTTCCAGGTGGGGCGGCGGCCCTTCCGGGCGTCCCCGTAGAGAGTGAACTGCGAAATCACCAGGAGCGGGGCGTTCGCCTCCGAACAGGACTTCTCGCCCTCCAGCATCCGTATCGACCAGAGCTTGTCGGCGAGCCGCCGCGCCTGCTCCACCGTGTCCTCGTGGGTGACTCCCACCAGCACACACAGCCCCTCGCCGACGATCTCGCCGACGGTTTCCGTCCCGGACCCGGTCACGGCGACGACACTCGCGCCGTCGACCCTCTGTACCACTGCTCGCATACGGACCAACCTATCGGGGCCGAACGGGTGCGGAGCGCCCCCCTGCGCGGTGCCGGGAGTGGCACGATGCACAGAGGCGGTGCGCGGCAGGCACCCGTCGAGGGATGGGGGTCCCCAACGGTGTGCGGGACGGGTCTCCCCAGTGGAGTGAGGGGAAATACGCGCGATGAGCACATCGAGCACATCCGGCGCCGGACAGCCGAAGCAGCGGTCGAGGCCGCCCGGCCCCGCGCCGGCGACCCGTACGACCAGCGGGGTCGGCAGCGGTGGCCCCGTGGGCGGCGGACCCGTAGGGGGACGCGCGGGGGGCGGGCCTCCGGGAGGCGGGGAGGGGACGGCGGCGCTGCCCGCGCCGCGGCCGTACGACTTCAGCGTCCTGCTCCTGCCCGAACTGCGCGCGCTGCGCCGGGACTCGCACCGGGACGAGGGGGACCTCAGCTATCTGCGGCGGCTGTTGCAGGGCCGTATCGACATCCTGCGGGCCGAGTTGGCGCGTCGTACGGCGCCGGAGACCCCGTTGCTCGACCGGCTCTCCGAGATCCTCACCGACGCCCCGTCGCGGCACCGCAGCTCCGCCCGGCACGTCACGCTCTCCACGCCGCGCAGCGCGGAGTACCGGGCGCTGGCCGCGGAGACGCTGGCGGAGGTGGAGCTGTCGGACCTGGAGGCGCGTACGGACGAGGAGCTGCACTCGGCGATGAGCCGGCTGGTGCGCAACGAGCGTCAGCTCTCGCGCCGCCGTCACCAGCTCCAGCGGACGGCGGACGATTGCAGCGCGGAGATCGCGCGCAGGTACCGTGAAGGCGAAGCACAAGTAGACGACCTGCTCATGTAGGCGGCCCGCTCATGCCGGCGCGATCCGTCCGTGCGTGGGCGGGGTCCGTCCTGCCCCTCCGGAAGGCCGAGGATGACCTCCACCACGCCCAGCAGCACGTCCACCGCGGTCGGTACGGGCCCCGGCATAGCCCGGGACGCGTCGTCGCCGGTACTCGCCGAGGTCGTACGGTCCGGCTTCGTCGAGGGACGCCACCGCGGCGCGCTGGTGCTGCTCGCGGCCGACGGTACGGTCGAGCTGGAGCTGGGCGATCCGGACGCGCCGGTCTTCCCGCGCTCCAGCAACAAGCCGATGCAGGCGGCGGCCGTGCTCCGGGCCGGGCTCGAACTCTCCGGGGAGCGGCTGGCGCTGGCCGCCGCGAGCCACTCCGGCGAGGGCTTCCACCTCGACCTCGTACGGACGATGCTCGCCGAGTACGGGCTGACCCCCGACGACCTCAAGACCCCGCCGGACCTGCCGCTCGATCCGGTGGAGGCGGAGTCGTACCTCGCCGCGGGCGGGGTGCGCGAGCGGATCACGATGAACTGCTCCGGCAAGCACACGGCCATGCTCGCCGTCTGCGCGCTCAACGGCTGGCCGACGGAGAACTACCTCGACCCCGCCCACCCGTTGCAGCAACTCGTGCTGACGGTGATCGAGGAGGCGGCCGGGGAACGCGTCGCCACGGTCGGTACGGACGGCTGCGGCGCCCCGCTGATGGCCCTCAGCCTCACCGGACTCGCCCGCTCCTTCCGGCACTTCGTCCTCGCGGCGCCGGAGACGGCCGAGGGGCGCGTCGCGGAGGCGATGCGCGCGCACCCCGAGTACGTGGCGGGCACGCGGCGCTCCGACACCTGGCTGATGCGGGAGGTGCCGGGGACGCTCTCCAAGATGGGCGCGGAGGCGGTCCAGGCGGTGGCGCTGGCGGACGGCCGCGCGCTCGCGTTCAAGATCGACGACGGCGGGGCGCGGGCGCTGGGCCCGGTGCTGGCGCGGGCGCTCCGGCTCCTGGGCGTCGAGGCGGAGGTGCTGGGCCGGATCGGCCGGGCGCCGCTGCTGGGCGGGGGCGCGGAGGTCGGGGCGGTCCGGGCGGCGTTCTGAGGCGTACGGTCCGGGCGGGCCGTTCCACGGCGTACGGTACGGGCGGCCCGTTCCGCGGCGGACTGTCCGGGCGGAGAGACGGATCGTACGGGCGGAAAACCGGGTGCGCCGGTGGGAGACCGCGCATACCGTGCCGACCATGAGCCTTGAGGTCCGTACCGTCACCGAAGCCGAGTTCCCCGACTGGAATCGCGCCCTGAACACCGGATTCCTGCGTCCGCCGGGCGACGCGGAGGAGATGGTGGCGTGGCGGCGCGGGGGCGCGGACCTCACGCGTACGCGCGGGGCGTTCGACGACGGGCGGTGCGTCGGGACCTTCCGTTCCTTCGCCCAGGAGCTGACGGTGCCCGGCGGCGCGGTGCTGTCCGCCGACGCGGTCTCGAACGTCACCGTCTCGCCCACCCACCGCAGGCGCGGGCTGCTCGGCCGGATGATGGGCGCCGATCTGGCGCAGGCGAAGGAGCGCGGGGACACCCTCGCCACGCTCATCGCCGCCGAGTACCCGATCTACGGGCGGTACGGCTTCGGGCCCGCCGCGTCGATCACGGAGTGGGCGGTCGACGTGGCGCGCTCGGGGCTCGACCCGCGCTGGGCCGGCCCCGGCGCCGAGGACGGCGGCGGCCGGATCGACCTGGTCGAGGGCGCGGACGTACGGAAGCTCGGCCCCGAGCTGCACGAGCGCTTCCGGGCGCGGCAGCCGGGCGCGGTCGGCCGGGACGAGCGCTGGTGGCTCCGGCAGACCGGGCAGGCGCCCGACATCCCCGGACACGCCTGGGTGGAGCCCTTCCACGCCGTGTACCGCTCGGCGTCGGGCGAGGTGGAGGGCCTGGCCACCTACGCGTCGGACGACAACTGGGGCGACGCCAAGCAGCCGCTGAACACCGCGTCCGTACGGGATCTGATCGCGCTGACCCCGGCGGCCGAGCGCGCGCTGTGGCGGTTCGTCTGCTCGGTCGACTGGATCACGACGGTACGGACGGGCTACCGCGCGCCGGACGACCTGCTGCCGCACTTCCTGCCGGACCCGCGCGCGGCGCGCGTCGTGACGCAGGCGGACTACCTGTGGGTGCGGATCCTCGACGCCGTACGGGCCCTGGAGGCGCGTACGTACGCCGTTCCCGGCACGCTGGTGCTGGAGATCCACGACGCGGCGGGGCTGGCGGGCGGCCGTTTCCGGCTGGACGCCTCGCCGGAGGGCGCGAGCTGCGCGCCCACGACGGAGGCGGCCGGACTGGCCCTGGACGTGCGGGAGCTGGGCGCGCTGTACCTGGGCGACGCGTCGGCGCTGCGGCTCGCGGCGCTCGGGACGGTGACGGAGGAGCGGCCGGGGGCGGCGGCGGTGGCGGAGACGCTGTTCCGTACGGGGCGGCGGCCCTGGTGCCCGGACGTCTTCTGATCCTGATCCGTGCAGGGTCAGCCGTGGCCGAGCCGCGTGACGAGGAGGGCCAGGACCGCGGCGCCGATCCCCGCGCAGGTGGCGTTCCTGGCCTTGACGCCGAAGGTGAGCAGGAGAAGCGCGACGGTCCCCGCGGTGCCGAAGCGCCAGTGCACGAGCTGGTCGAGCCCGATGCCGAAGGCTGTGGTGAGGAGCGCGGACACAGGCATGGCGGTCACTCCTTTACGGCGGGTGGGACGAGCAGGAGTCGAGTTGGCTGCCAACTCGACGCCAACTAATGAAGTTGTCCCGCCAAGTTGCGATCCGTAAACAAGTTCACTGTTACAACTGCCGAGAGATGGCAGGAAGTTGTAACGTAGGGTCGTGACCTCGGAACAGGCTGCTGTGAACGGCACCGGAAAGCCCACGCCGGAGGATGTGGCGGAGGCCCTGCGTGCCCGTATCGAATCGGGTGACCTCGGAGCGGGTCAGGCCCTGCCCACGCAGAAGAACCTGGTGGCCGAGTTCGGCGTGCAGCGCGGGGTGATCCGGCAGGCCCTGCGGCGCCTCCAGGAGGACGGGCTGCTCACCGAGGTCACCCGCGGCGCCCCGCCCCGTATCGCCGACCGCGCCGCCACTGAGCGCGCCGCCGCCGAACGGGCCGCCGCCCGGCGGGGAGCGGGGGCGGGCGGGGACGAGACGCCGCAGGAGACGATGGTCGCGCTGCGCCCGCGCATCATGGCCGCCTTCGAGGCCGAGCACGTACGGATAGACGCCCTCTGCCTGACGGCGGAGTCGCTGAGCGCGGCCCTGGGCGAGCAGCGCCTGCGCGTCCGGGACCGGGCGGCCCTGTCGGCGGAGGCCGGGGCCGGGGCAGGCGTCGGCGCCGGCGCCGGGGCGCGGGGTGCGGGCGCGCTGCCCGCCACGGTGACGGTCCGGGTGCTGCTGCCCAACCGCGACATCGACCTGGCGTTCCCGCGCTCCGTCGCCGCCACCGGCACGCACCCGGACGAGAGCGACCTCGTCCACCAGCGCTGGCTCCAGCAGCGCAACGCGCACGGCACGGTCCTGAGCGACCATCTGATGGGGATGCGCTCGGCGGGCATCGACGTCGACGTACGGTTCAAGGCGCTGCCCTTCACGCCGCCGGTGAAGCTGTACGTGCTCAACGGCAGCGAGGCGCTGTTCGCTTACTACAAGGTCACCGTGCGCGAGACGGAGATCCACCGGACGTCCGTCGAGATGTACGACGCGCTCGGGGACCGGTCACCGCTGTTCTCGTTCGGGTCGGGGGAGCTGCGGGCGCAGCGCGACAACGCGTTCGTGGCGGAGTCGGGGGCCTGGTTCGACGCGCTCTGGGAGACGATCGCGACGGACCTCGCGCTGGGATGACCCGTGTCGTACGGGTGTGGTTCGGGGCAGGATGTGGGGCGGACGGTCCGAAGTCCTGACGTCCCGGGCGCCCGAAGGCCCGCAGGCTCGAAAGCCCGAGGGCCCGAAAGCCCGAACTTCTGACGTCCCGAGAACCCGAAGAACGGAGCGACGTGACCGACTCGTACGCGGCCGACTCCCGCGCGGCCGGCTCCCGCGCGACCGGCGGGGCGGGCCGGCTCGGTGCGCCCGCCCCGGCCCCGGCTCCGTCCCTGGCCCCGGCGCCGGTGCGCTGCGTGCTCTTCGACTTCGACGGTCCCGTCTGCGCGCTCTTCCGCAACCACCCGGCGCCGGGCGTGGCCGCCCGCCTGCTCGCGGCGCTCCCCGAGGAGGTCCGGCGCGCGGTGGGGACGGCGGACGGCGCGCCGGTCACCGACCCGCAGGCCGTGCTGCGCGGGGTGGGCGAGCTGGCCCCGGGCGGCGCGCGGGTGGCGGAGCTGGAGGCGTGGCTGACGGAGGAGGAGATACGGGCGACCGAGTCGGCCGTACCGACCAGGAACGCGGCGGAGCTGATACGGGCGCTGAGTGACGCCGGGGTGGCCCTGGCCATCACCACGAACAACTCGCCGAGGGCCGTGCGGCGCTACCTCGAACGGACCGGCCTCACCCGTTGCTTCGGCGGCCACGTCTACGGACGTCGGCACGACCCGAGGCTGCTCAAGCCGCATCCGGACTGCCTGGAACGCGCGCTCAAGTGGACGGGCGTACCCGCGGGCGAGTCGGTGATGATCGGTGACGCGGAGGCCGACCTCCGCGCGGCCCAGCAGCTCGGCGTCCGTTTCCTCGGGTACGCGACGAGGGAGACGAAGAGCGACGTGCTGTACGGGGCGGGGGCGCGGGTGGTGATGGACGAACTTCCGGACAACTTGACGAAGTTGGCAGCCAAAGTCCGCCAAGTCCACCAAGCCCGCCACCTTTGATGTCATAGTCGCTGCGCGACGTCGTCGGTGGGCGACGTCGGCGGGCGGGTGTCGGTGCGCGGGCGACCGCTGATCCGAGTTGGTGAAGAAGGCGCCGACTTGCCCGCACAGCGGCCACCGGAGAGGTAGCTTCCGCAGGACAGCTCCACACACGCCAGACACACCGCATAGGTCACGCGCACCGCATACGTCACACACACCCCACAGACGTCACGTAGTTCAGAGGCATCACCCGTACCGAGGGCATAAGGCACAGTGCACAGGGCAATGACAGTCGGCAGGGCATCCCGCAGGGCATCCGCGGCGGGATCCGACATGCGCAGGCGAGCGGGTGAGCTGAGCCGCGACGGCCAGGGGGTCACCGGCCCCCTGAACGGCTACCACCACGAGACGTACGCCTTTCCGCTGCCCGCCACGAACGAGCTCAGTGCCCGCTTCGAGCGCGCCAAGCTCCGTGCGCCCCGCCCCGGGCTGCTCTGGTTCGACCGGCGCTGTTTCGCCTCCGAGGACCTGTTGCTCACCGCGCTCCAGGGCCGGGTGGCACGCATCCCGGAGATCATCAGGGTGGATGACGGCGTGTACCTCCAGGGCTTCATCGAGGGCCGGACCCTCGACGCCCGCCAGGTGCCGGGACACCAGGTCTCCGGCCGTGGGCTCTCCCGGCGCCATGCCGCCCAACTCCGGGAGTTCTTCCACCAGCTGGTCTCGATCGACCCGAAGGAGCTGGCGGAGCACAGGGTCACGCGGATCTGCGCCCCGGACGACTGGACGGCCGAGGGGGACTCGGCGGCGTTCCTGGACCGGCTGATCCGGTTCACCGAGGAGCAGGTCCACCTGGGCCACGGCGAGCCCTACCGGACGCTCTTCGCGGAACTCGGCGTCGGCGCCGACGCCCTCGGCCGGCTGCGGAAGCGCACCGTGGAGCTGCACTCGCGCCCCTTCGCGCTCCTCCACTGCGATCTGCACCGGAAGAACCTGATCGTCGACCGGGGCGGTGACCTCTGGGTCATCGACTGGGAACTCGCCATGATCGGCGATCCGCTCTACGACCTGGCGACCCACCTCCACCTGATGGGCTATCCGCGACAGGAGGAGGCGCGCGTCAAGGAACTGTGGGTCGCGGCGGTGGAGGAGGCGCGCGCCGGCAGCTCGTACGGCTGGGAGGAGGACCTGCCGCTGCTCCTCGCGTACAAGCGGGTGCAGTCCGTCTTCACCGACATCATCCGTACGGCGCTGCTGCTCGGCCCCGACGCGGAGTCGAACTGGCGGGTGCTGCCCCGGGTGGCGTGGCGGATCCAGCGCGTACTGGCGGCGGCGGAGCGTGAGTTGTACGGGGCGGACGCGGCGCCGACGGTACGGCAGGTGATGACCGCCTACCGGAACTGGTTCCGTACGACGCGCGAGACCGCGACCGGGGGCGACGAGGCGACCCAGGGCGACGAGGCGAGCGGGGCGGGTCGGTAGGGAGGCGGTTCGGTAGCGAGGCGGGTCGACTGGGAGGGGACGCCCTCACGAGGTCCGCGCCCGGAACAGCACGCCCGACAGCCCCAGCGCGACGGCCAGGATCCCCGCGCTCCAGGCCAGCGCGACCCACGGCGCCGATCCCACCGGCAGCCCCAGCAGCAGGCCGCGCAGCGACTCGATCACCGGCGTGACCGGCTGGTGGTCCGCGAAGCCGTGCAGCCAGGACGGCATCGTCTCGATGGGCACGAAGGCGCTGCTCGGGTAGGGCAGGAACAGCGCGAAGAAGGTGAACCCGGACGCCGCCTCGGGGGACTTGGCGAGCAGCCCCACCGCCGCCGAGAGCCAGGACATCGCGGTGATGAAGACGATCAGGATGCCCGCGGCGGCGAGCGCGGCGGCCGGCCCCGCCGAGGGACGGAAGCCGATCAGCAGGGCGACGCCGAGGACGAGCGCGGTCGAGACGAGGTTACGGACGACGCTCGCCGCGACATGCCCGGCGAGGATCGGCGCACCGCCGACGTCGAGGGAGCGGAAGCGGTCGATGATGCCGCCCTTCATGTCCTCGCTGACGCTGACGGCGGTGCCGGCCGAACCGGAGCCCGCGCAGAGGATCAGGACGCCGGGGACGACGTACGTGACGTACTCCGTACCGGTGTTGATGGCGCCGCCGAAGAAGTAGACGAAGACGAGCATCAGCATCACCGGCAGCATCATCGAGGTGATGACGGCGTCCGTGTTGCGGCGGCTGAGGCGCAGGCCGCGCCCGGCCATCGTGCCGGCCATGGTGACGGAGTGTGTCAGGGCGTCAGACACGTGCGGACTCCTTCGGGTGGGGGTCGGAGTGGGCGGACGAGCGGGTGAGGGAGAGGAAGACGTCGTCGAGGGTGGTGCTGTGGAGGGCGAAGCGCGCCACCTCCGTACCGTCCGGGTCGATCTCGTCCAGCAGGGCGCGCACGTGGGCGGCGCTGCCGTCGGTCGGCAGGCCGAGGGTGAGTGACCCGGGGGCGTGGTGCACGGCCCGGTCCGCGAGGCGCAGATAGGCGTCGGGGCTGGTGAGGACGAGGTCGAGCCGGTGGCCGGAGACCAGGCTCTTCAGCTCGTCCACGGTGCCCTCGGCGGCGATCATGCCCCGGTCCATGACCGCGATACGGTCCGCGAGCCGGTCGGCCTCCTCCAGGTACTGGGTGGTGAGGAAGATGGTGGACCCCTGCGTGGCGAGGTCCCGTACGACCTGCCACAACTCCTGGCGGCTGCGCGGGTCGAGGCCGGTCGTCGGCTCGTCGAGGAAGACGACCTCGGGCGTGCCGACCAGCCCGGCGGCGAGGTCGAGCCTGCGCCGCATGCCGCCGGAGTACGTGGCGGCGAGGCGGTGGCCGGAGCCGGCCAGGTCGAACCGGTCGAGGAGTTCGGCGGCGCGGCGCCGGGCGGCGGCCCGGGAGAGTCCGCCGAGGCGGGCCATCATGCGGAGGTTCTCGGCGCCGGTCTGCTTCTCGTCGACGGCGGCGAACTGCCCGGTCAGGCTGATGGCCCCGCGCACGCGGCGCCGGTCGGCGACGACGTCGTACCCGGCGACGCGGGCGGTGCCGCGGTCGGGGGCGGTGAGGGTGGTGAGGATCCGTACGGCGGTGGTCTTGCCGGCGCCGTTGGGCCCGAGGAGGGCGAAGACGGTGCCGGGCTCGACACGGAGGTCGATACCGCGGAGGACGGGGACGGGCGCTTTCCCCGCCCCCTTTCCCTTGCCTCTGTAGGACTTTTCGAGGCCGGTGGCTTCGACGGCCGGTTGTGAACGCAAGATCGTTCCCCCTTCGGGTCTCTGATGCGTATGGCATACGCATTACTGTGTAAGGGTTACGCATTACTAGGATGGGCGTCAAGCGGCGGGGAGCGGCGGAAGAGAGGTGCGGCGATGACGGGCAACGCGAACAGCGCGGCCGGGGGCGGCGGTACGGGGCATGCGGCGGCTCCCGGCCCTCCGGGATCTCCGGCGGCTCCGGGACCTCCGGGTCCTTCCGGCTCTCCGGGCCCTTCGGCGCCTCCCGGGCTTCCCGCCAGCGTCGAGGCGGCATGGGGGCTGCGCGACCGCCCGTCCAAGGGGCCGAAGCCCGGCCTCACCCTGGCGCGCATCGTCGACGCGGCGGTCGGCCTCGCGGCGGCGGAAGGGCTGGCCGCGGTCTCGATGGGGCGGGTCGCCAAGGAACTCGGCGTCTCCACGATGTCGCTGTACCGGTACGTCGCCGCCAAGAACGAGCTGTACATCCTCATGATGGAAGTGGCGCTCGGCGCGCCGCCCCCGCCACCGGACCGGGCCGTCGGCTGGCGCGAGGCGCTGACGCTCTGGGCGCGGGCCCAGCGGGCGGCGTTCCACCGGAACCTGTGGTCGCTGCGTCTCCCGATCTCGGGCCCGCCCAGCACGCCGAACATGGTGGCGTGGTGGGAGCGGGGGATGGTGGCGCTGGACGGCACGGGTCTGGACGACGGCACCAGGCTCTCGGTGATCCTGCTGGTCAGCGGCTACGTACGGAACGAGGCGCTGCTGATGGCGGATCTGGACGCGGCGGTCGAGGCGAGCGGCGCCACGCCCCGGCAGGTGATGGAGGGGTACGAGAACACCCTCCGCCGGCTGGCCGACCCGGCGCGCTATCCGTCGGTCGCCCGCCTGATGGCCGAGGGAGGGCTCGGTGAGGCCGGATCCGGCGGGGAGGAGGAGTCGGACGCCGAGTTCACCTTCGGCCTGGACTGTCTCCTGGACGGGGTCGAGGCGCTGATCCGGCGAAGGGGGTGAGCGGGCGGGCGGGGTACGTGCGCACCAGGCCGTATGCCCCGCCGTCCCGGCGCCGGGCGCTGCGTAGGCTTCACCGTCATGAACGGCGACGACGACAACGAGGTCCTCGACCCCGACCCGGCCTCCCACCCGGCCCCCCACGTCTCTTCCCCCGCCGAGGTCGGCCTGCGTGAGCGCAAGAGGCAGCGCCGCTACCAGGACATCTCGGAGGCCGCGATCGCGCTCTTCCTCGCGAAGGGCTTCGACCGGGTCTCGGTCGCGGAGGTCGCCGCCGCGGTCGAGATCTCCAAGCCGACCCTCTTCCGGTACTTCCCGGCCAAGGAGGACCTGGCGCTGTACCGGTTCGCCGACCACGAGGACGAGGCCGCGCGCGTGGTCGCGGGCCGGCCCGGCGGCGTACGCCCGCTGGAGGCGCTGCGCCTGCACTTCCTGGCCGGACTCGACCGGCGCGACCCGGTGACCGGCCTCAACGACCACGAGGGCGTGCTCGCGTACCACCGGCTGCTGTACGGGACGCCGAGCCTGGTGGCCCGGTTGTACGGATACCAGCGGCGCTCCGAGGAGGCGCTGGCCGCCGCCCTCGGAAGCGGGATCGAGGGGGCGCTCGGCGCCGGGCAGATCATCGCCGTGCAGCGCATCCTCGCGCAGGAGAACTGGCGGCGGATCGCGGCGGGCGAACCGGCCGGGGCGGTCCATCCGGACGCGGTCGCGGCGGCGGAGCTGGCCTTCGAGCGGCTGCGCCACGGGCTCGTGCTCTGGTGACCGCATTTTTGATTTACTGAGTAACGTTATTTACCTGGTCACGCTATTCTCGATGGAATGACGGTATCCGAGGCGGCACCTGAGCCGGCACCCGAGACGGCATCCGAAGCGGTATCCGAGGCACTCGATGAGGAACGGACCTACCACCAGGCCTGCCGCGCCGCCCTGGCCGGCATGGTGGACGACGCGCACGAACAGATCGTCACCGGCGAGAACGCCTTCGCGTCCGGTGCGGACGCCGAAGTCCTCGGCCGCCATCTGCGCAGCTACGCCAAGGAGTTGCGGCAGGCGCCGGACGGCCCGCTGTTCTTCGGCCGGCTCGACTTCACCGAGGGCCCGGCGGCCGGCGACCACAGCGGGCAGAGCTACCACATCGGCCGCCGCCGGGTCACCGAACACCCCGCGGCCCCGCCCCTCGTGGTCGACTGGCGCGCACCCGTGTCGCGCGCCTTCTACCGCGCGAGCGCCGCCGACCCGCAGGGCGTGGCCGTACGCCGCAGGTTCGGGTGGGCGCCCTGGAGCAAGGGGGAGCCGGAGGATTTGACCGGCCTGGAGGACGAGCCTCTGGGGCCGGGGCTGGGGCAGGAGGTGGGGGCGGCGGCCGGTCCTGCCGCGAGCGCCCTCCTCACCGGTGAGATCGAGCGTCCCCGTATCGGGCCCATGCGTGACATCGCCGCCACCATCCAGCCCGAGCAGGACGAACTCGTACGCTCCGAACTCGGCCGCTCCCTCTGCGTACAGGGCGCCCCCGGCACCGGCAAGACCGCCGTCGGTCTGCACCGTGCCGCGTACCTCCTCTACACCTACCCGCGGCGGCTGCGGCGCGGCGGGCTGCTGGTGCTCGGGCCCAACCGCACCTTCCTCTCCTACATCTCCGAAGTCCTGCCCGGCCTCGGCGAGCTGGGTGTCCGCCAGTCGACGGTCGGCGAGGAGATCGCGCGCCATCCGGTGCGTGTCCAGGACCCGGAGGAGACCGCGGCCGTCAAGCACGACGCCCGTATGGCGGAGGTGCTGCGCCGCGCGCTGTACGGACGCGTCGCGACGCCCGACGGCACCGCCGACCTCGAACCGCTCACCGTGCCGGACGGTTCGTACCGCTGGCGCGTCGGGCCCGGCGAACTGGCCCGTATCGTCGCGGAGGTACGGGCCGAGGCGCCCCCGTACGCCATCGGCCGGGAGCGCGTGCGCAGCCGCGCCGTACGGGCCCTCCAGCTCCGGGCGGAGCGGCGGGCGGGGCCGCAGTCGGCGCTGTGGGTACGGCGGTTGAGCACTTCGCGCCCGGTCACCGCGTATCTGGACTCGGTCTGGCCCAAGGTGAGTCCCGAGGAGGTGCTGGCCGGGGTGCTGGCCGATCCGGCGGCGCCGGCGGACGGCATCCTCACCGCCGAGGAGCAGCGGGCGCTCCGCCGCGCCGGGATGCGCGTCCCCTCGGGGCCGCGGGCGGCGCGGTCGCTGCGCTGGTCCGCGGCCGATCTGGTGCTGCTGGACGAACTCGCCGGGCTGATCGAACACCCCGAGGGGTACGGGCATGTCGTCATCGACGAGGCGCAGGACCTCTCGCCGATGGAGTGCCGGGCGATCGCGCGCCGGGTGTCCTTCGGTTCGCTGACGGTGCTGGGGGATCTCGCGCAGGGCACCACCCCGTGGGCGGCCCGCTCCTGGCCCGCGCTGCTCGCCCATCTCGGCCGTCCCGACGCGGTTGTGACGCCGCTGACCACCGGATTCCGGGTGCCCGGCGCGGTCGTGGAACTCGCCAACCGGCTGCTCGCCTCGCTCGACGTGGACGTACCGCCGGCGCGTTCCCTGCGGGGCGCGGGGGAGCTGACGATCATCGGGCCGGGCGCGCCGGGTGGCCTGGACGGGCCGGATGACGGGCCCGGCGGCCTGGACGCGGCGGTGGTCGGCGCCGTACGCCGGGCGCTCGCCCGCGAGGGTTCGATCGGCGTGATCGCGGCCGGGGCCGAGGCGGAGCGGCTCCGTACCGTACTCGCCGGGGCGGGGGTGGCCACCGCGACGGCGGACGACCTCGGCGCGACGGCGGCGCGGGTGACGGTGCTGCCCGCGACGGCCGCGAAGGGGCTGGAGTACGACCATGTCGTCCTGGTCGAACCGGCGGCCGTCATGGCGGCCGAGGCGCGCGGGGCGCACCGGCTGTACGTGGCGCTCACCCGCGCGGTCTCCCGCCTGGACATCGTCCACAGCCGCCCGCTCCCGGGGGAGTTGACGCCTCCGGGCCGCTGACGGACGGCGTTGGGGCAGGGGCGGAAGCGGAACGGAGGCCCTGGGCTGTACGTTGCTCTCGGCGAAGTGGGGAGCCTTATCCGTATGCGGTCGTACAGCGATATTCCGTCCATGTCCAGATGAACCGGAACCAGGTGTTCCGGGCGCACCAGCGAGGCCACTTTCATGAAGCTTCTGCACATCGACTCCAGCATCTCGGGCGCCGACTCGGCCAGCCGCCAGATCTCGGCGGCCGTCGTCGCCCGCTTCAGGGCCGAACACCCCGGCCTTGAGGTCACGTACCGCGATGTCGCCGCCGAACCGCTGCCGCACCACTCGGAGGCCGTCCAGAAGCTCAAGCTGGCGTCCATGGCGCGGGAGGCGTCCATGGACGCGGTTGTCGCGGCCGGTACGGACATCGACGCGGGTGCCCGCGCCCTGGGCGAACTGAGCAGACTCGACGAGGCGTTGGGGGAGTTCCTGGCCGCGGACGTCGTCGTGATCGGTGCCCCGATGTACAACTTCGGCATCCCCAGCCAGCTCAAGTCGTGGATCGACGCCCTGCCGGTCTCGGGCAAGACCTTCCGCTACACCTCACAGGGCCCCGAGGGGCTGGCGGGCGACAAGCGCATCATCGTCGCCTCCTCGCGCGGCGGCGAGTACGTGGCGGACACCCCGACGGGGGGCTTCGACCATCAGGAGACCTATCTCAGCAGCTTTTTCGGCTTCCTCGGGGTGCTGAACCTCGAATTCGTCCGCGCCGAGGGCATCAACTACGGCCCCGAACGGCGCAAGCGCGCGATCGAGGCGGCGCTCGCCGAGGCCGTCACGCTCAAGGCGGTCTGAGTCTCAGGGCGGTCTGAGCCTCAAGGCGGTCTGAGTCGGTTCCGAGGTGCGGATGGGAACGCGGCGCACACCGCGACCGCCAGTGCCTCGAACCCGGCCGCCGTCAGCAGCGCGCCCGGCAGCGACCAGGTGGCGACCGGTCCGGCGAGGGCGGCGCCGAGAGCGTATCCGGTGATCTTGAGGCTGGCGCCCGTGGTGAAGACCTGCCCCCGCAGCCGTTCGGGCGCCTCCCGGTGGCGTATCGCGAAGAGGGCGGTGAGCTGCGGGCCTTCCCCGGCACCGGCGAGCACCATCGCGGCCAGGACCAGGGCGGGCCGGCCGGTCGCCGCGAGGAGCAGGGCGACGGCCGCGGCGAGGCTGCCGAGCCACAGGACGGCGTCCGGCGCGGGGGCCGGGGCCCGCGGGCGGGAGAGCGCCGCGTTGGCCGCGAGGGCGGAGGCGGCGGCGACCGAGAGCAGGAGCGGGCCGTGGCCGGCCGTACCGAAGGCCCGCTCGCCCAGCAGGGGGCAGCAGACGATCAGCATGCCCCTGCCCACGGACGAGACGACCGACGCCGCCGTCGCGCGGGCCAGCGGCCGGGCGCGCGCCACGGCGCGGAATCCGGCGGCGAGTTCGGCGACGACCGGAACAGGAGAGACGGCGGACGGCCGGACGCCGGACGGTCCGGTGGTGGACGGCCGGGCGCCGGATGGTCCTGCGGTGGACGGCCGGGCGCCGGACGGCTCGGCGGCGGAGGACTCGGCGACGGAAGGCAGCGCGCCGCACGGCCCGGCGGCGGGGAGCGCCAGCGCCGACGGCAGGGCGGCGCAGATCAGCGCGACGGACACGAGCACCCCGGCCGGTGCCCCGCACAGCGCCGCGACGGCACCGGCCAGCGCGGGCCCCGCGAGGCTCGCTACGTGGAAGGTCATCGCATCCCGTGCGGTGGCGCGCCGCAGCCCGTCCGGCGGGACGACGCGCGGCAGTTGGGAGGTCCAGCCCCCGGACAGGGCCGGCGCCGGCAGCCCGGCGGCCACCGCGACGAGGAGCGCGGCCCAGACCGGCACGCGGTCCAGGTGCACCAGGGCCAGGAGGATGCCGAGCCCCGCCGCGTAGAGGGCGAGCGCCCCGCCGAGCAGCCGCCCCGGCGCGGCCGACCGGTCGAGGAGCACGCCGAAGAGCGGCCCGCCGACCGCCGCCGAGACCATGACCCCGGCCAGCAGCGACGACGCCGTGGACGCGGATCCGGTGGCCGCCAGCGCGGCCAGCAGCAGGGCGGGGCCGGACATCTCGTCGCCGGTACGGGCCGCCGTGGCCCCGGCGACGTACACCGGGAGCGCGTAACGCCTTTTCATTCAGGGGACGTTACGCGGGTAACTCAAACATCCGCCAGGTGCGTTACAGTCGCGCCATGGAGCCCCCTTTCTCGACGCGGCTTTCGGTACGGGCCGCGGCGGACCGTACCGTCGCCCTCGTCAACGCCCTGACCGCCGCGGAGGACGGGGACCCGCCGGAACCGGACGCCGTCGCGGACGTTCTGCTCGGCCACGGCGAGCCCGGCCCCGTACAGCTCACGGCGGACGACGTGGCGGAGATGCGCTCGGCGGCGCTGCACCTGCGCGAGGTCTTCGCCGCACCCGGCGTGGACGCCGCCGCGGCGGTCCTCAACCGTCTCCTGGGGCGCACCCTCGGCACCGTGCGCCTCACCTCGCACGAGGGCCGCACGCCCTGGCATCCGCACCTCGACAGCGACGACGAGGCCCCGTGGGGCGAGTGGCTGCTCGCCTCGTCCTGTCTCGCCCTGACCGTCCTGGTCTGGGACCACCAGCGCCCGCCGGGCGGCCTCTGCGCCTCGTCGAGCTGCCGGAACGTTTTTCTTACCCAGGGCGCGGGGCCGGCCCGCCGCTACTGCTCCCGGCGGTGCGCGACCCGCGAGAGGGTCGCGGCGCACCGCCGCGCCGCCAGGACGGTCTGACGTACGGCGCTCAGAACCGGTACTCGGGCGGGAACCCGGTCCAGCGCAGCTCGTCGGGCAGATGCCGCATGTCGTTCGCGCAGACCACGGACGGCGGCCTGTCGGGCGCGTAACGGATCACCGTCAGCGCGGCGTTGGCGAAGTTGAGGCCCAGCCAGCGCGCAGGGGGCGCGTCGAGGGCCGCGCGTACCAGCCAGCCGATGAGGAAGTTGTGCGTGACGACCAGTTCATGGCGGGGCGTGTCACCGGTGACCGTACCGGTGAACCGCGCCTGCGCCTCACGCGCCAGGGCGCTGCCGACCCGGGCCTCCTCCTCCGTCACCCCCGCGAGAAAGGCGAGCAGGGCGTCGGCGGAATCCGGCTGCAGCTCCTCCCGGCGCGGCAGATGCGGGATGTAGTCGCCGGCCGCCTCCGACCGGTGCGCCGGTACGCCGTCGAGCTCGGCGGTGAGCAGGGTGGCCGTCTCCTCGGCCCGGGGGAGCGGCCCGTGGTGCACCGCCGACAGCGGTACGTCGCGCAGCCGCCGGCCCAGCAGCGCGGCCTGGCGGCGGCCGTTGGCGGTCAGCGCGGTCTCGTCCGCCGTCGCCTCGCCGTGCCGGGCGAGATAGAGCCACCGGGGTGCGTCACTCATGATCGTCCGCGCCTCTTTCCGCAGGGTCCCCTCGATGGGCAACCGTCGGCAGCCACTCTCCCCGACGGTCCGGCTCCGAGGCACGGCGGGTGGCGCGAGCCGCGGTGAGGCGTCGCGACGTGTGATCCGGTGACGGGTGGTCAGCGGGGCGCGGCGGCGGGTTCGGTGATACGGCCCCGGGCGTCCGCGCGCAGGGTGGCGGTTCCTTGAGCGCCCTGCACGGTCACCCGGATGACCAGGGTGTCCGTCCCCGCGTCGTGGCCGATGTCGATGCGCCAGGAGCCGTCGGTACCGAGGCCGGAGGAGGCGCGGGCCTCGCGGACCAGGGCGGGGAGCCGCTCGTACGGGAGGGAGCCCAGGTCGAACGACGGCTGACCGGCGTCGGGCCCGCCGGTGTCCGTACCGTCCGCACCGCCGCCGACTCCACTGGCCGACATGGTGTGTTCCTCGATCCGGAACGCGGTGGCCGTCGACACGTCGGCCAGGGCCAGCGCCTCCACGGTGCTGCGCATCCGGCCCTCCTGGAGCATCGACTCCGTGGTCCGCGCGGTGCTCGTCCGCGACGAGACGGAGGTCGAGCCGGAGACGGAGAAGGAGGCGGAGAGCGAGGCGGAGGCGGAGACCTCGACGCCTCCGGGGTGTCCGCCGGCCCCCTGCCCGCCCGGGTCGTCGTCCCGGAACAGATCGGTGCGGAAGAGCAGGACGACGACCGCCGCGCCGAGCAGGATCGCCAGGAGGGAGACCAGGCAGTGCGCGCCTTCCGCGCGGGGGTTCCTGACGAGAGTGGACTCGGGGGCGGAGTCCATCGACGCCTCGGCGGCCCGCCGCGCCCACTCCGCGTCCGGCTGGACAAGGATCGTGACGTCCCACGGTTCGTGCGCGGGGTACTCGACGACCACGACGCGGCGCGGCGGAAAGTTCGCGATGTCGACGAGGTTGATCGCCTGGGAGAACGCGACCCGGTAGGCCGGGCGGTCCTCCGGAGCGACCGTCAGGACGAAGCTGACCGGAACGTCCGCCATTTCACCGCTGGTCGCGCGCCGGCTCTCGATCATCGCGAGGGCCCTACGCTTCTCGGGCTGCGGCGCCCGCGCCCGTTCCCGGCGTCCCGAGACGACCGTGAACACGACGACGAAGAGGAAGAACCCGGCACCGCTGCCCCACAGCGCCGTCTTCCCGATGATGATTCCGACCACCACGGCCGCGAGCGCCGCGCCGACCACCCCGCCGGTCAGCGCACTGCCCAGCAGGGTGGCGGGTCTGTCGCGGCGGGACTCGGTGGACCCGCTGGTCTCTGTGATCGTCACAAACGGCCATTGTCCCCTTGGCCCCTGACCCCGGGAAGCCCTCGCGGCGGGCTTCCCCCGGGGGACCGCCGCGCGACGGACCCCGTACACGTCACCGTAAACAGATCACCCGGGGTCAGCACGCCACGAGGGTGAGATAGGCGAAGCCGAGGATGCCCCGGTAGCCCAGCCACCTCGCCCGGTGCGCGTCGGCGGCGGCGCGGACGGAACCGGCGTCGGGATGGCCGCCGTTGGCGGCGAGCCACTCCTCCTTGCCGGCGAGGTATCCGGACTCGAAGTGCTCCCACTCGTCGAGGGAGGCCGTCTCGATCCACAGGGGCCGGAACCCTGCGGCGCCCGCGAGACCGACGAGCGTGGTCAGGTCCGGGTGCTCGTCCGCCGACGCGCCGGGCCACATGGCCGCGAGTTCACCGTCCGTGGGCGGCCGCTGCCAGAAGCCCTCGCCGAACAGCACCCGGCCGCCGGTGTCCACCCGCTCCCGCAGGGCGCGCAGCGCCACCTCGGTGTGGGCCGGTGGCGCGGCGTCCCCGAATGTGTGGCTCGCACCGACGCACAGGACGACGTCGCCGCGGCCGGGGGCGAAGTCGGCGACGGCCCCTTCGACGAACGCGACCCGGTCGGCAAGCCCACGCTCCCCGGCGCTCACCCGCCCCCGCGCCAGCAGCTCCCCGTTCATGTCCACCCCGGTACCGACGGCACCCGGCACCGCCGCCAGCAGCCGGAGCAGCAACTCACCCCAGCCACAGCCGAGATCGAGCACGGTCGACGGTCCGCTCCCGGCGAGGCGTTCGACGAGGCGGGCCGCCCGTGCCGGTGAGAGCGGCGAGTTGAAGTCGAGGTGGGCGTGCAGGGGCGGCGGGGAGGACGAGGCGGAAGAGGTGGCAGGAGCGGCGGAGGATGTCATGATCCGGGAGGCTACCGAGGGCTTCCGGAGGCGTCACCCGAGTTCTTCGGAGGAGGGCCGAGGAGGAAACGACCAAAATTCCCGCCGATCGGTACGGTGTGACCCGACCCGCGTCCGGGAGTGTGCCGGTCGCCGTGAAGGAGCTGCCATGCCCGTCCAGCTGAAGCTGAGAGCGATAACCCTCGACTGCCCCGATCCCGAGGCGCTGGCCGCGTTCTACCAGCAGGCCACGGGGCTCGATCCGCACCCCGGCTCCCACGGCGAGTTCGCCGGCCTGACCGGCGAGGGCGGGCTTCTCATCGGCTTCCAGCGGGTCGCCGATCACCGCGCTCCGAGCTGGCCCGACCAGATCGTTCCCCAGCAGCTGCACCTCTGCTTCGGCGTCGCGGACCTGGACGAGGCGGAATCCCACCTGCTCGAACTGGGCGCGGGCAAGCCGGACCACCAGCCGGACGAGGACAGATACCGGGTCCTCACCGACCCGGCCGGGCACCCCTTCTGCCTGACCACGAACTGACACAGCCGCACCTGGCCGGGCGTCACGCCGGCGGCCGGGCGAGCCGGGCGGCCACGGCGTCCAGGACCCAGTCCAGGCCGGTCGTGAAGGATGCCTCGGCGTCCACGTCCGTGCCCTCGCCCTTATCCAGATGATCGACCGGAGAGCCTCCGGTGGAGCACGCGGACATGCCTGAGGCCTCAGGACAAGCTGAGTATCTGCTCAGCTGCGACGTGACCTGTCCGCATGCAGGGCCCGGCGGAGCGCCTCCAACGGGTACGGGGTCTCCCTGTTCTCGTCCTGGATCTTGACGTAGAAGTCCGTCATCACTGCGGCGAGCGGTGCATGGCGGGAGAGGATCGCCCTGGCGTTCTGCGGCCCGTCCGGCGGGTCCTCTCCTTCCGCGCACGCGCGGATGAGTGCCTCGCGTTCTTTCCGCTCGTATCCGTACAGCTTCGTGATCAGCCTGTTCACCAGCCAACTGCGTGTGTAGCAGCGGTCGTAGGTCCTGTGCAGTTCGAAGAAGCTGGTCTCGGACGGTGACAGATCGAATCGGGACGAGAGGGCGAGGCCGTAGTCGGCGAAGTAAAGGCGTCGGCCGTCGACCAGGATGTTCTGAAAATGGGCGTCGAAGTGCAGAAGCCCGCGAGCGTTCATGAAGGACGTGCCGGCCTCCAACTCGCTCTCCACCAGGGAACAAGCCCGGTCGGCAGACTCTTCACCAGCCTGTACCTGCTCGGTAAGCCACTCGTCGAGCGTCTGAGGGATGTACTCAAGGAACAGCGCGAGGCTCGCAGAGGACTGCTCAAGGGCCTCGATACGACGGCGCACCTCCGGCCTGCCTCCCCAATAGGCCACGACCCGCTCCACGTCCGCGAGTTCCTCGGGAAGCGCGGCCGTGTCCGGCAGCACGCGCCAGTGGTACATCATCGGGAACCCTTGGTACTGCCCTCCGAGCACCCAGTTCGTCGTCATGGTGTGCACGGCGAGCTCCCGCCATGCCCCGAAACCAGGCCCCCCACCGACGCCGTACTGGCAGTAGGTGGGAATCCCGAACAGGTTGGCCGTGGATCGTGCGTGCTCCGGCAGCCGCTCCATATCCGTCAGCGGCACCCGCTTCACGAAGACCGGCTTCCCATCGACCTCCAGGAGCGCAGACCTCCCGCCGATACCGGAGCCAAGGGGTACGGCGGCGTCAACGAGCTCGCCAAGCCGTCGATCACTTTGCAGGGCGAGGGACGTGGAGACCGCGCTGTAGGCGGCCAAGCGAGCGCCTTCCGGCATATCGGGATGCGCGGCCGCTACCTGCATCGGAATGCCGACCCCGTTTCCACCCTGCACGTTGGTGCCCACCGACTGCTGCCTGCGCACTGTATGCGCAGGCTGACAGGCCGGGCAGGGGGCGTCTTCGCCGCGCGACGTCCGTAGGGCAACTGTCCCTTCCCAACAGAGGTGAGCGGACGGACCTGTTCTGATCAGGGAGCTGTCGCTTTCGCTGGGACGGTGCCAGGCGGGGGCGTCCCAGCGAAGTTGTCGGGACGATTCTCATCTTCTGTTTCGTTCTCAGGAGCCCCGTGCATCTGAAATTTGGCGACGATCGTGACCTGGCCCTGTTCAGTTCTCCTGGGACGCCGGTGTCGTTTCCGCGCGGCGCCCCGAAAGACGAAGGGGAGACGTGGTGTGTCCTGGTCGGTCAGATCCAGCGCGACGCCCGACTGCTCGAAGGCCGTGCGTGCGGCCTGGCAACGGGCGGAGTCATGGGAACCTCTTGCCAAGCTCCGTTCGTCCTTATCTACCTGAGCGGCCGCAGTTTCCGAACCGGCCCTGATGCGCGATGGAGGCAGGCGTTGCGCCAACCCGTAGGCCGGTACGTGTACTGGTCCCAGCGCCTGGTCACCGAGGTGATCGACGACAACGGGGTCCGGCTGAACCCCCGTATCAAGCCCGCCCTCAATCTCGGTCTGGCGGGCAATGGCGTCAGCCTCGCCGGCAGGGACCAGGAGAACACCACCTTCGACGTCGCCGAGAAGCTCAAGAGGAAGCTCCGCAAGTCGATCATCACGGACTTCAGCCCCCCGGCTTCTGGGCAACTCGTTCAAGGGGCAGGCCATGCTGAGGTGGCGGAGTTCCAGACGTGGGGGTACCCACAGCACCGCCTCCACCAGCGCACCGCTGTGATCCACACACAGGGAATCACGCGGGAGGGACGAGTCGATCTCTGCCTGTTCGGAAGCCTGAAGAACCTGAGGGGGTTCGCTGTTGCGGAGGAGGACAGTGTCGGCGGGTGGACTTCGTCGGCCGCCCCAATGATCGAGGAGTTCATTGCCCTCCGAGGTGCAGAGGTGAGCACGCGGACGGGACACGAGTTTCCGTTCGACGATGAGCAGCTTGCCGTGGAGATCCTTAAGGTCGCGATGTCGCAGGGCATCTACACCGAACCCGCTGCCCATCAGGGGCGTCCCGAGACCCGCGCATACACAGTGTTGGGGTTCGACGCGACCGAGTACGTCGCTCTCGTCTACAGGGACGTGGTCCTTACACCGGGGCGGTGGGACTTCCGGGTGGAGCCGGAGCTGGATGGCGTCCGCCGCATCCTCATCGGGGCTCCTCTATGGATGCGTACGACGCGTCAAGACTCCATCCGGCGGTACTTCGGTGAGAACCGGGTAGTGATCCCTCGAACTCTGGGTACATCGAGCACACTTGCAATTGGCCCCTCGCAGGCGACACCCCCCGGGCCCGACCACGCGCTCCTTCGACCCCCGTGGGACGGGGATCGTACGCAGGACTGAAATGCCCGTTGTCCCCATCCGCACCATGACGACGGCATCACTTACTCAGATTAAGTAGGTCCACCGAGAACTTCTTCTAAATCCCGGCGTGGTCAGATGCTGCATCACTACGGTGACGGTGTGGCTACCACGAACATGCCCGCAGCGGGCCATCCACTCGCGCCGATCTATCCGTACAACGAACCGAGCCAGGCCGTCCTTCTGTACGACGGCCTGATCGGCGGGCTAGGAGCAACTGACGTTCCTGGCCGCGTCGAGTTGATCTATTCAAACGGCTTCAACTTTGAGTGGAAGGTCGGAGATGGGGCATCTCCAGGCTTCGCGAACCGTGACGAGGTTGCCCTGACTCTCCATCGTCCGATAGGCGACATGATCATGCCTGGGGTGCCGCGGAACATCGACGGAGAATGGTCGAACGGGGCCTCGTTCGGGGACTCCGGGGCCCCATTGACTCGACTCGTCGTTCATTGGTTCAACCTGCCCAACTGGCATGGTCCGCTGGGGCTGGTGGCGAGGACGGCCGACGGAGAGCAGGAGTGGTCAGGCCGTTGGGAGCATCAAACGAGTGGCTGGAAGATCACGCTAGATGTTCGCCCCGACTATTAGAGGGTTTGGCGCGATCTCCACAAGACTGATGTGTACGTGATGACGCACGTAATGGAGGTGCGTCGTACCGACGGCTCGCTCTTTACAGCCGACGAGGTGGATCCCGTGCTGACAGCGATGCACGTCGGGGTCTCGTTCGCGCTCGGCCGATGGGCTGCTCCCATGCTGTCAGTTGGCGAGGACAGCGGCGGTCGCGTGGGGTGGGAGCAGTGGGGAGCCTCCCACTGTGACCCGGCGCGCACGAGTAGCAATGGTTGGTGGTACGACCAAGATCACCAATCGCTTGGCGACTTCTTGAGCCTCGTGATCGACGCCTTTGCGGATGCTGACCGACTCGTGCCGCTGCGCTTTCAGATGATGTATGCCATCTCCGCCATGCGCAGCCGTGACTTCGTCGAGCCTCGAATCATCATGGGTACAGCTGGACTGGAACACATCATGTGGGAAAGTCTCGTCCTCAACGGCGTTTTGACTAAGCAGCAATACAAGCAACGCCCGGCACATGAGTTGCTGCGCAAAGTGCTGCTGAGTGCCCAGATCCCCGTCGAAATCAATCCTCAGCTCCTGCCGGCGGCCGCACAGTACGCCGCTGATGTAAAGATGAACGAGAACAAGGTCATTGACGGGGCTGACGTCGTAACCTGGGTCAGGAATCGACTGGTGCATCCGCAAGAGTCGCAGGAGCCGGTTTACCGATTGGATGGCTTGACGATGGATGCTTGGCTTCTCGCTCGCCATTACCTAGTGCTGTTGATTCTGAACTCACTAGGATACAGCGGCAATTATAGGGATCTCACACGAATCCGGGGCTGGGTGGGTGACGTGGCTAACGTTCCCTGGGCGTGATCAGCGGATTGCAGGTCGTCTGGGATGCGACCTCGGGACTCGCCCGACGTATACGGGAGTTTGCTATTTCTGCTGGAGCTCATCCCGAAGGGCGTCGTGGTCGTCCGGCGTCATCACCAGCATCAGTGATCTTCCCAAAGGGTCGGTCCAGCGGAAGAGGGCGTCGTTGGAGAAGGTGTGGGAGTGGAGCTTCTCGCGAAGGGTGGGGACGTTCAGCCGGTGCTCGGCCTCTGCGTAGACGGCGTTGATGGTGCGCCGGTGCTGGCTGAGGTTCGCCCATCGGCGAGGCGCACGCAGTGTCCGCCAAGCAGGATCGGCCAGCATGCCCAGCAGCGTGACGAACTCTGGATAGGTCGCGATGTAGTCCCGCTCGTCGACGCGTCGCCTGATGATGTTCCCGTAGATGGCTTCCTTGGGAGGGAGCTGGGCGAGGCGGTCATTCCAGCGTGAGAGCAGATGAGGTTGGTTCTTGTTATGGAGCCAGGAGCAGACCAAGTGCTGCGCTTCTTTCGTCGCTGCTTCCAGGGTGTCGGGGAAACGGCGGGCGATCCGTCGGTGTCGGTGCTCAGCGGAAACGAGCTCTGGGAGGTGGCCGACACGGTAGTGACGGTTGCCGTCCACCCAAATGCCGTGTCGGCGGCAGAGCTGGAGATCGGCGGGGCGATGGGCGAGGACGGGTCTGGTGATCCCGCGGCGGTGCATGCAGTGTGAGCAGGCGACGTAAAGACGCCGACGATAGCGGACTACGTCGCCTGCGGTGCGCGCCTCAACCCGGGCGATCGCCGGTAGCAGCATCCGAAGGGTCTCGGGCGTAAGACCCGTCAGGGCGGCCAGCCGTGGCAGAACCATCGGAGTCCAGCGCCATAGTGTGTCTGTCCGCTTGCCGACCTGCGCGTTTTTGAACGGTGTCAGAGTTTTCGCCAGTTGACCCGCTGTCACTTGGTTGGCGGCGGCGAGGCGGTGCAGATACCAGCCGAAGACCTCCCCGTGAACCGGTGGCAGAGGAAGCGGCAGGAGCCGGACCGGGGCTTCCCAGGGCTCCAACGCTCAGGCCGCCCTCGGTTTGCGGGCGTGCTTGGCGCGGCGGTGATCAGAGTGAGGCTGCTGGACAGCGTGGTCGAGCTCAATCGCGTCGAGCATGCGCTTGGTGATCTTTTCTGCGCCCGTGTCGATGGCGTCCACCGCGGCTTCTCGGACGAGCTGGGAAAGGCTGCCGATCAGTCCGCCGGTGCGGTCGTGCAGGTAATCGGTCATGGCGACCAAGGTGCCCGGACGATGGGCGTGCAGTCGGAGGGAGTCCTCCATGGTCGCCACCAGGGCCTGCCAGTGCTCCTTGTCCGCGCGGTTCTTGTGGCCGAAGGGTCGGGAGGGGATGACCGTGTAGCGGCCGGCGATCTGCTGCCCGCGGGTGCCCTGGAACAGGCTGCTGGTTTCAACATCGAGACCAGCGAGCACGAAGGTGGCCGCGATCCGTTCCGAGAGGTACTTCAGCTGGTCGGATGCCTCGGCTCCGTTGCGGGTGGTCAGGTCGAGGTTGTGGATCTCGTCGACCAGGACGAGCGTGGTGCCGAGCCTGCCGAGCAGGTCACAGACGGCGTTGGTGATCTGGACCTGGCTCATGCGGTGCTCCAGCGGGACGCCGAGGAATCGGGCGAACTCGCCTGCGAGCATCTTCGGGGTGGCGGCCGGGGGAACGGTGACGAAGACGACCGGCAGTCCGCCGACAGCAGCGGGGTTGCGGCGCCGGGTGATCTGTTCGACGTTCTTGCCCAGCTGGGTGATCGCTGTTGTCTTGCCGGTCCCGGCGGAACCGGACACGATCAGGCCGCGCCGGGCTGAGACCTGGTGCCGGTTGAGCACGATGCGTTTGCGGCCGGTGGTGACGACGCCGCGGATCGTGGGGGTGTTCACGATGACGGATCGTGTGTGGTAGTCGATCCGCGCTTCCTTATAGGATTCCAGTTCGCCCTTGTCCAGGACGGTGCTGGACCCGAGGGACGGCGGGGGCTCCGGGTTCTCGTCGACGAACGCCCGCCAGCCTTCCTTCGTGGTCAGCGACGCCTGCGGATTGGCGATGTCCTGTGGCGGGGCCTGGCTCACAGGCGGCTCCCGTCAGTGAAGGCGTCGAAGACGCCGAAGGGGATGACGTTCGACGGCTGCTCCAGGACGGCGGTCTCGTCCTCGGTGTCGTCCGGAGCAGGTGCCTGTGGCAGCGCGGCGACGGGCCGAGCGGGTTCCAGGGCTGCGCGGGTGCGGGCTGCGATCCGGCGGTCCGGCCCGCTTTCCGCCCGGGTCAGCAATTGGTCTACGGCAGCGGCCACGGCGGCCTGGTCGGTGTCGTCCCGCCCTCGCATCGCGAGCAAGTCCCGGGCCCGGCGCCATGTGAAGTCCGCAAACGGCGCGGAGACCAGGTGCCGGTGTGTCCACGGAACCGTGATCCACTCTCCGGTGCGCGCGTCGCGTACCCAGACCTGGGACAGGTCGTAGGGGTCGTAGTGGACTTCCCAGAGCCCGCCTTTGGCGGTCACTCCCGAGGAGCGGCGCCGTAGCGGGTTCAGTCCGGGGCAGTTGTAGGTGCGATGGTTGATGCGGATGCCGTAGTCGTTGACCGAACGCCAGAGTGCCGGCAGCAGCTCCATGTAGTCGGTGCCGCTCAGCGGCATCGGCAGGTAGCCAGTGCGGGAGACCAGCAGGGCATATGCGTCGTTGGGAGACATGGGTTGGCCCGGTAGGAACGGGCTGCGCAGCCCTTCGTGTGGCCGCTGTTGCCAGCAGGCCACGATCCACTCCTGGAGTAGGTCGTCCAGTTCCGCGAGCGTCCAGACAGCCTCGATCCCGGCGCCCCGACGGGTCGTGTTCGAACCGGTGTAACCGGGGATGTGTTGGCAGAACAGCGTGTTGATCGAGGAAAATGTCCTCTCGACGATTCCCTTGTCAGTCGGGGTCGCCGGGCGGGACGGCTGGACGGAGATGCCCAGTGACCGGCAGGCGGTCAGGAAGGTGTCGGAGACGAACACCTTGCCGTGATCGATGCCGATCGTCTCCGGCACGATCACCGGCTTGGCGGCCGCTTGCTCCAGGCGTGTGTCGATGTCCAGCAGCCTTTGGTGGGGGATCAGCGTCATCGACATCGCCAGCGCGTCCGACCAACCGGGCCGCAGCGGCTCCGGGACCAGCATTTTGGCCAGCAGCAGTGCGGCGTCCACGGCCTTGGTTCCTGCCGGTCGCAGTACCGCAGCGCAGATCGACCTCGTTGCCACGTCAACGGCGATCGTGAGTTCCGGGCGTCCGCTCACCCCGTCCTCCAGGATCACCAGCACGTCCAGCGGTGTCGTGTCGATCTGCACCATCTCGCCGGGTCGGCAGGCCGAGGAAGGGGTGAACGCTCCTGGAGGGCGGCGAGCCGCTGACCTGCGTGATGTGGCCGCGCCGAAGGCGTGCGTACCTTCGCTCATCACCTCGACGAGCCGATAGAACGCAGACTTCGACGGCATCGCCACTGTGCCCGGCCCGTGCCGTTCCGCCAGCAGCGCCTCCACCCGCCGACGCAGCCGGCCGCGGGTGCCAGTGGACTCATCTGTCGTCGCGGCCAGGATCTCCGTGATGGCGGCCACCACCCTGTCATCGGCCCGTCCCGTCGGTGAGGACGGGCGAGTTGCACGGTGATCCACCAGGCCCCACAGCCCCTGCTCGCGGTAGCGCCTGCGCATTCGCTGAACGGTCCCCACACTCGCCTGCCAGCCGATAGCCCGCAGTTCCGCCGCCTTGGCCGCCACCCGCTCCTCCACCGTGTGGCGGGCCGGGTCGTATTCCGGACGAGGCAGGGCTGTGGGATCAGCATCCAGCGGCTTGCCGAACTCCACCTCGGTCACGTGCTGTTCCCAGGCCGCCGCTTTCTCGGCCTCCCGCTCCGGCACGATGTCCAAGAGCGCGAACGGTGGCATGCGCGCCTGATCGGCACCCTGGCCGATCAGCTCAAAACCTTCCGAGGCCAGCAGATGGGGTAACAGCACCAGGCTCGCTGACCCGGCTTCGTCCAGGAGCCGCACCGTCGTGCCGGAGAGGCCGATGACTGTGTGCAGCCGGTCATCCAGGCGCACTCGGTCCCCGACCCTTAACGCCGCCCTCGGCCCGGGGCGCCCGTTCACAGGGCCTCCGACCGCAATACCAGAGTGGCATCTGACAGTGGCCGCGACAGATCGGCTGTCAGCCGCCCCAGCCAGAGCAGATGGAACACCACTGGTAACACCGCGATCGGATCACCGAGTAAGGCAGCCTGTGCCACCAGCGGCGACGGCACCGAGAACAGCGCCAACAAACGGGTCACGAGTCCCTCATCCGCCCCGTGCCGCGGATGCCGATATCCCGCCAGCCAGCGGACGTTCGCCATCCGCGCTTGATCCACCTCGCCGACAACCCGGTAGCCCCACCCCACCGCCTCACACGCTGTCTGTGCCGCCGCGAACTTGGCCGCCGACCGTGCGTCGATCCGGTCCAGCGGCCGGCAGTCCACCACCAGCCCCCGCCCGTCCTCGAACCGAGCGAAGTAGTCCGGAGCGTGCGAGACCCGCTTGCCCCGCTCGTCCTCCCAGAACAGCCACAACGGCTGCGACAGCAGCCCCGTCACCTGCGGAGTGAAGTCGAGCAGCATCGCGTGATCCCGCTCCAGCCAGGACTCGAACCCCACGTGCCCACCGGTCGTCGAAGACCAGTACAACCCAGGGAAATGCCGTTGCCTGCGATACGACGGGAAGCTGCGGACCGGCCGCCCGGCCTCGAACCGCACCGAAACCGCATCCGCCATGGGCAGCCGATGTTCACCCTGGTCGTCCCGCCAGCCGACCTCGAAGCCGTCCACTCGCGACGGCGTCGCCCCTTCCTCCACGCGCATCCCCATGGTGGCCACTGTGCAGTTCCATGGGGACTGAGGGGACCGAACGGGACCAAACCCATAATCCGAGTGAACATCCGCAGCACGATGGCACCTCAGCGGTGAGGCCGTCCGGCGTCGGGGATGAAGCGTCAGTCGGTGACCTGGTCTCGATGAAGCTGGGCGGGTAGGGCCGCGACGACCCAATGCAGGATTCCATCTCCGCGTTCACGGAGGTCCTTGACCGTCTTCTTGGCCTCGGCCTTGGTGATGGTGAGAAGTAGCTCCGGCCTACGCCTCTTGCTGACCAAAGCCATGGTCTCGATCACGGGTTCAGGGGCCGTCTCGGCAGTACGGGTGTCGCTATCGCTGGCAATTGCGATGAGGCCGTGCACGAGGTTGTTCCGCGTATTAAGCAGGTCTTTCAGTCCCGACAGCAGCGCCAATCCTTCGGTTCGCTGGTCGCTGTTGATCTCCTTGTTCACCTTGAGCAGGACTGTGCAGGTGTCGATGAGATCGCCTGCGCTCAGGCCAGCTGCGACCAACTTCGCGTATCTGGAGTCCAGTAGCGCGACCATGAGTTGGCGGAGGTGAAGTTCCACGAGGGCGCCGCCTGCCCGACAAGTGTGATCATGTCATCGTAAGCAGCAGCGCGGATCTTCTGCTGCCGTTCGAACTCGTCGTGTCTCGCCTGTTCTTCTGCATTCATTACGGGAGCGTAGCCAGAGTTCAAGGCACCGTGGGTGTCGGTCTTATCCCTCGCTCGGTCCTCACCAGTCGCGGCCGTCCGGAGGGAGTTCATCTGTCACGTCCTGTATACGGTCCAGGGCAGAGGCCGCGAGGTCGCGGTAGAACTGTTCCTCGACGCTGCCCGTGGCGCATCCGTCGGCCAGCTCAGTGGCCTTCGCGTGTTCCTCGACATCCTCAGGGTAGGGCTGTCCGGGTGTCCCGGAGCGCATTCCGCTGTTGCTGGCGTTGTACAGAGCGCCCCTCATTCTCCTCAGGCTGGCGTCTCCATGGCGGTCCGCGGCACGCAGGCAGCGGCGTACGAACCCGACGTCCCAGACGAGCGTCCGAGGGGCCTTGGACAGCATCGCCGCGGCGACTTTGATCTTCACTGGGTCGCTGCCATCGAGATACTCGTCGATCACGTCAGTGACTCGACTGTCGTAGGACCCAGCTACAAGCTCGAAGATATGGACTCCCAGGTAGCGCCTGCGGGTGGACTCCGGGTCGGCGGCGATCCAGTCGCGAATCTGTCGCAGCAGGTGTGGGAAGTCGTCGTGATCGCGGAACGGCGGGGTCACGTGCCAGCGGAAGGGCAGGGGGGAGTGCATGCCTGTCACTTGGTGTAGTGGGCTTTCCACCCTGGCTTCGAGTAGTTCGATGACGGCGAGGGGCTCGGTGCGGGCGAGTTTTGCGAGGAACTGGCCGATCTCGTAGCCGTCGATGGACGGTGCCGCGGCCAGGGCGGCGAGGAATGCGCTCTGCTGGTCCTTGGAGAGATCCGACCAGGACAACTGACTGTATGGAGGACCTGCTACAGCCAGGGCGAACGCGTCGAAGTCCCCTCTCTCCACGGGGAGCGATGCGGTGAGCAGTTCGACGGCCAAGTCCTTGTGCTGCGCGGCGATGGCGTGCACGGCGCCGAGAGCGGCCCTTCGCACGACGTTGTCCCCGTGGGCAGCGAGTTTCCGGAGCAGGTCCCCCTCGCTATCCAGTAGATCGCCGCGACCGCGCTGGATGCCGAAGGCGTGCGCCACTTCTCGGGTGAGTTCGGTGTTCCCCGAGCCCATGAGCGTCCGGCCCCAGTGGACCGCGCGGTCGCCGGCGACATGTCCCATCGCAGCGAGAGCGACCGACGCCAACGAGGTCAGCGAACTCTCGGGCGCGGCCATGGCCTGTTCGCAGATGGCTTCGCCGATGGGCGGGCGGTGGGTGACCAGCGTCAAGATGAACGGCCGGGCCCGTCCGATGTCCGTGTCGAAGACTCTGTCGTTCTCGCTGAGCAAGGCATCGACACGCGCGGCGATCGTATGGTCTGCCCAGTCGGCGAGAGCGGCCATCACGTCTCCGAACAGAGAGTCTTGCGCGGCACGCCAATCCGGGATGTCGGCGTAGATCGCAGGGTCGGCCGGTCCGCCGTGCAGCGCACGTGCGAGCTCGTTGTCCGGTGAGGTGAGAATCGCGCTCAACAGGTCCTCAGCGGGGCGGCGAAGGCCGTCGGGTCCGTACTGTGCGAGCCAGCGCAACTCGGTGCGCACCGCGACCAGGATCGCCGGTGGCAGGGTGTGCTGGACGATGTATTGGTGCAGCCGATCGACGGTGCTTGCCAGGTGCGGGATCCACGGCTGCTGCATGGCGTCTGTCACCGTCAAGCCGAAACCGCCAAGTGGCAGGCTGAGGGCCTTGCCGATCAGCGAGCAGGCCTCCGAGGCTCGTTCGAGTTGCGGGTGTCCCAGCTCCTCGAACGCCAGGTCGAGCACCGCGCCTCGCATGTCCAGGACTTCCCTGGTGGGGGGTAGCACGTAGGGGCGGAAGGTCAGGGTCCAGGTGGAGGGTGTCCACACCTCATCGTGGCCATCTATGGACAGCAATGGGGCGAGCACGCTCAGCGGCTGGTGGACGGATGGAGCGGCGGGTGTACGGGTCAGCCAGCGCTCGACCTGGCTGATGAGTATCTCCTGATACTTGGTGGGGCCCCAGCGGGTGTAATCGGCCCGTTCCGCGAGAATCCGCAGGGGGTGCGAGGGGTGTTGAGGCAGGCCGCGTTGGTCGTCGCGCCCTAGATTCCAAAGAAGGGTGGCCGCCTGCGGCAGGAACTCCAGATGATGGACGATGGCTTGGAGGACAGGGGCCAGGGCATAGCGCACTTCTGTGTCAGTCCACGTGTGGGTGAATCCAAGTCCGACCTCTGCCGTGACGGGGTCGCAGGGGTTGTCCACGGCCCACGTGGCTAGGTCGAGGGCGCGTCGTGGTTGGAAGAAGGCGAGCTTCGCCACGACCTCCAGTAGGCTCACCCGCCCCCGCGCATCCGCGGCGCGGAACGCTCCCGTGATCTGCTCCCACAGGGGCTCGATTAGTCCGGTGCCGGGGCCGTGTTGCTGCTGTTGCCAGTCCACACGGCCGGTGTTCACCACCAGGTTGGCCAGCGCGCTGCCCTGGCCGGCTTCCATGGCTCTGGCGAGGTAGCCCGTGGGGAGGCCCGTGCCTGAGTGCCGCGCCGCTTTGATGAGCAGGGCATCGCCCAACAGGTCCGGCACCAAGCGCACTGCGGTGCCATGGCTCAGCGCTACCCCGGCATCCTCAAGGGTCGCCAGGTGCTGCGCGCAGAGATCGAACGGCAACCTGGTCAGGGCTTCCAGCGATGTACGGACCTCCGGTTCCGCGAGGCGCACAGGCTGGAACGCGGCGAGGGCGCAAAGCAGTTCCTGGGGTACCTGGCCGGAAGCCGGGTCGGCGGTCAGAGCCTCAGCAAGCCGGTCCGTAAGTTCCAAGTGGAGTTGCTCGTCGCCTTCGAACCTCTGCGGATCCACAGCGCCGCTGTTGATCAGCGCCGCGCCGGTGACGATCAGCAGCGGACAATCCCGTGCCGCTGCGGCGAGCCTCGGTGCATGGAGCCGTACCGCTTCGTCCAGAATCTCGCTGGCCAAGGAGAGTGCGTCGTCGAACTCCAGGTCCCCGATCTCGACCACAGTGGCCTCGCTCACGTGCAGGCCAGCCCGGGCAAGCGCGCGGCGGGCATGGACCATGCCGTAGGGCCGTAGGGAGAGCAGCACGTTGGCGGACGTGTTGACGCTGCGGACCCCGGAGACGATCTTTTCCAGAGGGAGGGTGTCGTCGTGTGCATCGTCGACGATCACCAGCAGTTCGCCGGTGCTCGGCAGTTCCCTGAACGCGCCCGGGCCGATGGAGGAACCAGGGCCGAGCACCCGTACTTCGACGGTGGGCTCTGCGTCGCGCATTGCTTCACACAGGGCCGTCACGATCTTCGTCTTCCCGGCTCCGCCCCGGCCGACGAGGAGCGCGACGCGTCCTTGCTCGTTTCTGGCGAACGGTACGAGGCTGGCCATTGTCTGCGTGCGTCCGACGAGTCGCCAACGGTGCGTGTAGACCGAGCCCTTGTTCACCTGGTGGAGGTAGTCGTCGGGTTTCATCCAGGGATCCGGCTCCACGGCCCCCTGTACCAGCGTGTCAATGTGCATGTAGCCGGTGTTGGCGATTCCGCCCCCGCTGGCAGTTGCTTGCCCGGTGTAGGACAGGCGTACTGGGGGGTGAGGAGTGTCGCCGGTTACCGGGGCCGGACCGCGGTAACCAGTCACGGCCATGCCTCCGCTCGTGGCCTGGGCGTTGCCGGTGTCCGCCACGGTTACCGATGGCTCGGGCGCCTCGTCCCGCGCTTTGCCTGATGATGCTTTCGCCATGGGTGCGCGGGTCCTAGTTCGAGTAGTCGATGCCAGAGACGGAGTCCGTGCCGCTGGCTTCTCCCGTACGCTCGGCTGTGGCCGCGCCGCGCCCCCGGCCACCCGGTCGTCTGATACCGGTGACGCCGCCGCCAGTCGCCTTTCCGGTTCGGCTGGCCTTGTCTGTGGGGCCAGCCGGGGACGGGTGCTGCAACAGGGCCCAAACCAGGGCCACGATGCCGACGGCGGCTTGGATGGAGGCGCCGGCCAGCGCTCCCGCTTCGGGGTTGTTTAGCAGCCAGATCAGCGGCGTGGAGACAATCCCTACCACCGCCAGCACGATGACCGTGATCTTCCGCCCCTGCGTCATGCCGGTCCTCCCACTGGGCCGTCAGAACGGCGACCCGCCCATCCGTACAGTCTCGCCACATCTTCGTCTATGAGGAACGCGCTCTGCGTCCCTCATGGTTCCGGGCTCCTCACACGGCATGCGCGGCATCGCTGGCGGTGCACAGTGATGGGTGGCCTTCCTTGGGCATGCCAAGCCGTACTTGCCCAGCTTGGCTGCACTCGCAATAGGCGGGCTGAGCTGGGCAAAGTGATCCGCCCCTAGATAGCCAGCGCTGCAGTTTCGGTGGGACTTGATCACACTGCTGATCGGATCCAGAGGGACTGCTCATCTTTGCTGGGAACGGACAGCAACCGCAAGGGACCGCACTCGTCCGCTCGGTGGCGCCGCACACTTTTGCAAGCACCTGCTTGCAAAAGTTAGCAAGGCGACGCACCATGGGGTCATGGCATCACTCAACGTCGGCAATCTCGGTGAGTACCTGCGCGAGCAGCGCCGCAACGCGCAGCTCTCGTTGCGGCAGCTCGCCGATGCCGCCGGGGTGTCGAATCCGTATCTGAGCCAGATCGAGCGCGGGCTGCGCAAGCCGAGCGCGGACATCCTGCAGCAGCTCGCCAAGGCGCTGCGGATCTCCGCGGAGACGCTGTACGTACAGGCCGGGATGCTGGACGAGCGGGAGCGCGAGGAGCTGGAGACGCGTGCCGTCATCCTCGCCGATCCCTCGATCAACGAGCGGCAGAAGCAGGTGCTGCTCCAGATCTACGACTCGTTCCGCAAGGAGAACGCCCTCGACACGGAGGCGCCGGGGACGGATCCGGCGTCGGATTCGGGACCGGCCTCGGAGCCGGGTTCGGAACGGGCCTCGGAGCGGGCCGCCCGTGCGGACGGCGGCAGTGGTGTCACCCACCCTCACACTGATTGATCCGGGAGGACCCAAGTCATGGCCATCACTGATGACCTGCGTAAGACCTTCAGCGACCCGAAGCCCCTCTACTTCGCGGCCGGCACCGCCGATCTCGCCGTGGAGCAGGCCAAGAAGGTGCCCGGTCTGATCGAGCAGATCAGGTCCGAGGCGCCGGGGCGGATCGAGGCCGTGCGGAACTCGGACCCCAAGGCCGTCCAGGAGAAGGTCGCCGGTCAGGCCAAGGAGGCCCAGGCGACCGTGCAGGCCAAGGTCACCGAGGTGATCGGTTCGCTCGACACCGATCTGCGGAAGCTGGGCGAGACGGCTCAGGACCTGGCGCTGCGGGGCGTGGGCGTGGCCGCGGAGTACGCGGTCAAGGCGCGTGAGACGTACGAGAAGGTCGCCGAGCGCGGCGAGCAGAGCGTACGGGCGTGGCGCGGCGACGCGGCGGACGAGATCACCGAGATCGCCGTCGTCGTCGAGCCGGAGCCCGTGGTCAAGGCCGTGCCCACGGCCGAGGCCACGACGGAGGCCAAGGCCGACGCCAAGGCCAAGCCCGCCGCCAAGAAGTCCGCGCCGCGCAAGCCCGCGGCGAAGAAGGCCACGCCCCCCTCCGCCGAGTAGGGCAGGCGGGACTTCTCCGACACGGCCAGGGGTACGGACCGGCCGGGCCGGGCCGGGCACCTCAAGGGTGTCCGGCTCGTTGTCCGGGTACCTTCGACGTTACGGATCGGCGCACGGACCGCAAGGCGTCCCACCCACTGTTAGGCGGTGCTCAGCATGTTGCTCTCGGCATTCGGTTCTGTTCTGTGGCTGCTCAATATGGCCATGCTCGTCCTCGCCGTCGTCGCGCTGTTCTTCTCCGCGACGACCCGCGAGGACGCCTACCGGGCGGCGGACAAGCAGACCAAGAAGTTCTGGCTGATCATTCTCGGTGTCACGGTCGCCGTGAACCTCTTCGTGCCGATGCTGTTCCTGCAGATCGCCGGGCTCGTCGCCACGATCGTCTTCATGGTCGACGTACGCCCCGCCACCCAGCAGATCTCCGGCGGTGGCGGCGGACGGCGCGGCGGTTCCAGCAGCGACGGCCCTTACGGCCCGTACAACGGCGGGCGCTGATCCGCGGCGGCCGACGGTGGCGGCCGAGCGCCGCGGGCCGGGCGCGGCGGCCGGGAAGGAAGCGCGCGGTACGGCGCGGGGCTCAGGCGCCGCGGCCCAGCAGCAGTACCGCCACGTCGTCGGTCAGCTCGCCGCCGTTCAGCTCGCGCACCCGCGCGACGGCCGCGGCCAGCAGGTCGTCGCCGCGCAGCCCCGCGTCGAGCTGGGCGTTGATCATCTCGACCATGCCCTCCTCGCCCAGCCGCTGCTTGAGCCCAGGGCCCGCCCGGCCCTCTATCAGCCCGTCCGTGTACATCATCAGGTTCCAGGTCCCGCCCAGCTCCACCTGCCGCCGGGGCCAGCGGGCGCGGGGCAGCAGGCCCAGCGCCGGGCCGCCTTCCTCGTACGGGAGGAGCCGCGCCGCCCGGCCCTTGCGGGTGACCAGCGGCGACGGGTGGCCGGCCAGGCACATCCCGGCGCGCCGCCCGTCCGGCGAGATGTCGACGGTGCAGAGCGTCGCGAAGATCTCCTCGCTCTCCCGCTCGTGCTCCAGTACCTGCTGGAGCGTCGAGAGCAGCCGGTCGCCGCAGAGCCCCGCCAGCGTCAGCGCCCGCCACGCGATGCGCAGCTCCACGCCGAGCGCCGCCTCGTCGGGGCCGTGTCCGCAGACGTCGCCGATCATCGCGTGGACCGTGCCGTCCGGCGTACGGACGGTGTCGTAGAAGTCTCCGCCCAGCAGCGCGCGGGAGCGGCCGGGGCGGTAGCGGGCCGAGAAGCGCAGCTCCGACCCCTGGAGCAGGGGAGTGGGCAGCAGACCGCGCTCCAGCCGGGCGTTCTCCTGGGCGCGCAGCCGGGATTCGGTGAGCTGGCGCTGGGCGATGTCCGCGCGTTTGCGCTCGACGGCGTACCGGATGGCGCGGCTCAGCAGCCGCCCGTCCAGCTCGTCGCGGAAGAGGTAGTCCTGCGCGCCGACCCGTACGGCGGCCGCGGCCCGCTCCCCGTCGCCCTCCGCCGCCAGCGCGAGGACCGCGTGGCGCGGGGCGAGCCGCAGGACGTGCTTCAGGGGGCCCAGTCCGTCGCCGTCGGCCGCGCCGGGGAGCGCGAGATCCACCAGGATGCAGTCGATGTCGTCCGTGAGTAGCCGCTCGGCCTCGGTGAGGTTGCGGGCGCTGCGGATCCGGACACGCGTACCCGCCCCCTCCGGCAGTTCCGGGGTGGCGAGGGTGCCCGCCGGGTCGTCCTCGATCACCAGCAGCGTGAGGGTGCCGCCGGCGACGGACTCGGTGGCGGGCACGGTGGCGGACGCCGCGGCGGCGTTCGCGCCGGCCGTGGCGGTGGCGGTGGTCGTGGTGCCCGTGCCGGCGGCTGAAGAACCTGTGCGCTGCCGCGGTACGGGTACAGGTGCGGGTACGGACATCGGTCTGGGTTTCCTTCCCTCCCCCTGAGGGCGCGGTGGAGCGACGATCGACGCTTCACCAGACGGGGACCATAGCGTTAGCCGCCGCCCCAGCGGAATGCCGTACGGACCGGGTCACACCGCCATATGCCGCTTCCCGTAACGCATCCGGCGCTATTCGGCGCCAGGGGCCCATGACAAACATCACGTGCGTATGCGCGTGTCATTCCGGATAAACATGGAACACGTCACACAAGCCACATACGCCTCATGGACGTCGGGTGTCGGCGTACCGATCGCGCGGCCGGGCCGCGGTGGTCCTATATGTCCGGGCGGACGACCCCGAGTATGCGCATCGACCCCGCGCCCGTGACCGTCACCTGCCGCCCTGGCCGGGGCGAGTGCACGATCTTGCCGTTGCCTATGTACATCCCCACGTGGCTCGCGTCCTGGAAGTAGATGATCAGGTCGCCGGGCCGCATGTCCTTGACGTCGACGCGCGGCAGCAGCCGCCACTGCTCCTGCGAGGTGCGCGGGATGGGCCGTCCGCCCGCCGCCCAGGCCTTCATGGTCAGCCCCGAGCAGTCGTACGAGCCCGGGCCCTCCGCGCCCCAGACGTACGGCTTGCCGATCTGCGCGGTCGCGAACTCGATCGCCTTCCTGCCCTGAGCGCTCGCGGTCCGGTTGATCTCCTGGAGCGCGCCGGAGCCGAGCCATGCCGACTGGGCCGTGGCCGCGGCGTCCTTCTCCAGCTGTGCCAGCCGGGCGCGGTCCTTCTCCGCCAGGCTCGACTCCAGCTTCTCGGCGGCGGCGATCTGCTTCGTGATCTCCTTCTTCGCCTTCTCCTTCTTGGCCCGGTTGGCCTCCAGCTCCTGCCACCGTGTCCCCGCGTCCGCGGTGTAGGTCTTCAAGTCCTCCTGCGTCCTGGAGAGTTCGGCGATGAGGTCCCGCGTGGCCTTCTGGCCCTGCCGGGCCCGCCCCACGCCGTCCAGGAAGAGCTGCGGGTCGCCGGTGAGCATCAGCTCCGCCTCCGGCGGCAGCCCACCGCCCCGGTACTGCGCCCGCGCGGCGGCGCCGGCCTGCTTCTTGAGGGCGTCGAGCCGCACCTGCCCCTTGACGATGTCCTCCGTCAGCCCGACCACTTCCGCCGACTGCTTCTTCGCGCGTTCGTCGGCGAGGTTGTACGCGTCGGTGGCGGAGGCGGCCTTCCGGTACAGCGCCTCGATCTCCTTGCGTACGTCGTCCAGGGAGGGCGCGGCACTGCCCGACGGGGTGATGTCCGACTGCGAGACGCCCGGCGGCAGTTCGACCGGCGGCGGCGCGACGGCGGGCGGCGAAGCGGTCGGCCCGGGACCCGGGGCGCCGGGAGCGGTCGGGGCGGCGGGCGACGCGGGGGCCGCGTACGCCTGGCTCAGCAGGCCGGCTCCCGGCGCGGACAGCACGGCGAACGCGCAGACCAGGGTGATCGCGGCAGAGACGCGGGCACGTCGCCGTCGGTTCACAAGCTCCCCCTCCAGACCAACCGCACAGCACACATATCTGATTTACCGTCAGTAACGTCTCGTCACAGCGAGATCGTGCCATGTCCGCCGTCAAAACGACAGAGGTCCCACTCCCCGCAGGTGAGACGAACGGACGCGCACAGACGTTCCCTCAGCCCCTGCCGTGTTCCGGACTCCCTCGCGGCTCACCGGCCGCGGACACGGGGCGGGCCGGCGCCGGAGCCCGGGGCGAGCGCCGCCCACTCCACCGTCAGCTCGCCCTGCCGCCAGCGGCGCGCGTCGTCCGTCAGCGGCCAGTCGGCCGACAGCTCCCGTACGGCCCTGATCCAGCGCTGCCGGGCACCGAGCGAGGCGTACGGGGCCGCCGCGGCCCACGCCCGGTCGAAATCGCGCAGGAAGGCGTGGACCGGCTCGCCCGGCACATTGCGGTGGATCAGCGCCTTCGGCAGCCGCTCCGCGAGATCGGAGGGGCGGCCGAGCGAACCGAGCCGCGTCGCGAACGTGACGGTCCGCGGCCCCTCAGGACCCAGCGCCACCCATACATGGCGCCGCCCGATCTCGTCGCACGTCCCCTCCACCAGCAGCCCGCCCGGCGCCAGGCGCGCGCACAGCCGGTCCCACACCGCGGCGACCTCGGTCTCGTCGTACTGGCGCAGGACGTTCGCCGCCCGGATCAGCACCGGCTGCCGGCCGCCGGGGAGCGGTACCTCGAAGCCGCCGTGCCGGAAGCGGAGCCCGTCCCTCTCGTACGGGAGCGCCGCGGCGACCCGCGCCGGCTCGATCTCGATGCCGACGACCTCGGCGCGCGGATCCGCCGTACGCAGCCGCCGCAGCAGCTCGACGGCGGTCCAGGGGGCGGCGCCGTACCCCAGGTCCACCACCACCGGATCGGCGGAACGGCGCAGCGCCGGGCCGTGGACGGCGGTGATCCAGCGGTCCATGCGGCGCAGCCGGTTCTGGTGGGTGGTGCCACGGGTCACGGCCCCCACCGGCCGCGCCGAGCCCGTCGGCCGCGCCGAGCCCGTCCGCCGTGGCGAGCCCGGTTGGCTGCCCACTGAGGGGGACGAAGGGGACAGGTGCTGCGCCATACGGGTGAGCGTATCCAGATCGGGCACCGGCGCGCGGGTTGATCCGTTGTCGGTAATGATTTGGCAAAACGGAAATGAAGGGGGTGCGTTCCACTGTTGACGGCCTTCGGAGGGTTCCCCACGCCCTCTCTTCGTCATGTTCCACCGCATGTCTTCCGGCATGTTTGCCTGCGAGAGGACCCTGGACGTGAGCCAGTACGTGTCCCGAATCGCCAACACCTTCGCAGGTCAGGCCAGGCCGCCCCGGCTGCGGCGCCTCCAGGGACCACACCGCGGGCCGCGCCGGATAGCCATGCTCAGCGTCCACACCTCGCCGCTGCACCAGCCCGGGACGGGCGACGCGGGCGGGATGAACGTCTACATCGTCGAGCTGGCGAAGCGCCTCGCCGCGATCGACATCGAGGTGGAGATCTTCACCCGGGCCACGACCGGCGGCCTGGAGCCGTCGGTGGAGCTCGCGCCCGGGGTGCTCGTCCGCCACGTGGACGCCGGCCCGTACGAGGGGCTGGCCAAGGAGGAGCTGCCCGCGCAGCTCTGTGCCTTCACGCACGGCGTGATGCAGGCCTGGGCGGGGCAGCGCCCCGGTTATTACGACCTGGTCCACTCGCACTACTGGCTCTCCGGACACGTCGGCTGGCTGGCCTCCGAGCGGTGGGGCGTCCCGCTGGTCCACGCCATGCACACGATGGCGAAGGTGAAGAACGCCGCCCTGGCGGAGGGCGACCGCCCCGAGCCCGCCGCCCGGGTCATCGGCGAGACCCAGATCGTGCGCGCCGCCGACCGGCTGATCGCCAACACGGCGGAGGAGGCCGACGACCTGGTCCGCTTCTACGAGGCGGAGCCGGACAAGGCCGCGATCGTCCACCCCGGGGTGAATCTGGAGTGTTTCTGTCCCGCGGACGGACGCGCCGCCGCCCGCCACCGGCTGGGGCTGCCCCCGGACGCGTTCGTCCCCCTCTTCGCCGGCCGTATCCAGCCGCTGAAAGCCCCCGACGTGCTGCTGCGCGCCGTGGCCGTTCTCCTGGAGCGGGATCCCTCGCTCCGCCGCAAGCTGGTCGTGCCGATCGTCGGCGGCCCGAGCGGCAGCGGCCTGGCCAAGCCGGAAGGACTCCAGAAACTCGCGGCGCGGCTGGGCATCGCCGATGTCGTACGGTTCCGGCCGCCGGTCGGCCAGACGCTGCTGGCGGACTGGTTCCGGGCGGCCTCGGTGCTGGTCATGCCCTCGCACAGCGAATCCTTCGGCCTGGTCGCCATAGAGGCCCAGGCGGCGGGCACCCCCGTGGTGGCCGCGGCGGTGGGCGGCCTCCCGGTGGCGGTGCGGGACGGGGAGACCGGCTTTCTGGTCCCGGGCCACGAACCGGCGGCGTACGCGACGGCCCTGCGGCGTTTCCTCGACGCCCCGGAGCTGGTCGACCGGATGGGCGCGGCGGCCGCGCGCCACGCCCAGTCCTTCGGCTGGGACACCGCGGCGGCGGCGACGGCGGAGGTGTACACGGCGGCGGTCCAGGACCACCGGCGCCACGGCCACCCCCAGCAGCACGGCTGACCTGTCGTAGGCTCGGCCCATGGCTGAGGTCGATGTCGTACAGCGGGCCGGGCGCACCGTCGAACAGGCGCTGAGCGGCGCCGAGCTGGAGTGGGAGAGCCCCGAGCCCGGCTCGTACGTCGTCTCCCTCCCCGGCACCCGCAAGCTCTCCACGACCTGCGCGCTCCGCGTCGGCCGGCACGCGCTCTCCGTCACCGCGTTCGTGATCCGCCACCCGGACGAGAACGAGGAGGGCGTCCTGCGCTGGCTGCTGGAGCGCAACCTCAAGCTGTACGGGGTGAGTTACGCGGTCGACCACCTCGGCGACATCTATCTCACGGGCAAGTTCCCGCTGGCGGCGGTCACCGAGGACGAGATCGACCGGCTGCTCGGCTCGGTGCTGGAGGCGGCGGACGGCTCCTTCAACACCCTGCTGGAGCTGGGGTTCGCGAGCGCGATCCGCAAGGAGTACGCGTGGCGGACCTCGCGCGGCGAGTCCACGCGGAACCTGGACGCGTTCGCGCACCTGACCCGGCCCGCACAGCCGTAAGCCCGCCGCGTACGGCCGTACCGGAGGTGCGGGGTGCCCGGCCCCGGGCGACGATGCGGCCATGGCAGACATATCGGAGCGGAGGGGCCGGCTCGACCGCCGGCGCTTCCTCGGGGTGGCCGCCGCCGGTGCCGCCGGTCTCGCGGCCGGCGTGGTGGCGGCCTGCGACACCGCCCCCACCGGTACGGGGACGGGCGCGGCCGAGGAGCCGGCGCGCACCGGCACCGGCACTCCCCACCCCGCCGATGCCGCCGAACGCTCCCGCCCCGGCAGCCCCGACTGGCGCATCCGCACCCAGGGCCCGCCCGACGCGGTCCTCGGCTACACCGACCGGGTGAGCGTCCTGCCGGGCGAGGAGTTCGGCCTGCACGTCTCGACGACCGCGCCCGGCTTCCGCGTCTCGGCGTACCGCGTCGGCTGGTACGGCGGCGCCCAGGCCCGGCTGGTCTGGCGCTCGGAGCGGATACCGGGCCGGGCCCAGCGCGGCCCGCGCGACGCGCGCCTGGTGCGCGCCACCCAGACGGTGCGCGCCGACTGGGACCGTACGCTCACCGTCCGCGCGGCCGGCTGGCCCGAAGGCGCGTACCTGCTCCGGCTGGACGCGGAGAACGGCCACCAGCGGTACGTCCCGCTGATCGTCCGCTCGTCGGCCGGCGCGGGCCGGACCGTACTGGCCCACGCCCCCGCGACCTGGCAGGCGTACAACCTGTGGGGCGGCCGGAGCCTCTACGAGGGCCCGAACGGCGGGTACGGGAGCCGCTCACTGGCCGTCAGTTTCGACCGGCCGTACGACAAGAACGGCGCCGAGAAGTTCCTCGTCTACGAGCGCGCGGCGGTCGTCCTCGCCGAACGCCTCGGCCTCCCGCTCGCGTACACGACGGGCCCGGACATCCACGCGGACCCGGCCGTCCTGCGGGGCGCGGCGGCGCTGGTCTCGCTCGGCCACGACGAGTACTGGACCCCGGAGCAGCGGCGGCACTTCACCGAGGCGCGTGACGCCGGAACCAATCTGGTCTTCCTCGGCGCGAACACCTGCTACCGCCGGATCCGGCTGGAGGGCCGGAAGGGCCTGGCGGGACCACAGGGACTGACGGAAGCGGACGACGCGACGGGGGCGGACGGAAAGAACCCCGGGAACGCCCGCACGGTCGTCTGCTACAAGACCGACTACGCCAACGACCCGTACCTGGTCCAGCACCGCACCATGGTCACCACCGACTTCCGCCAACCCCCGGCCGCCGACCCCGAGTCCACCCTGACCGGCGTCCTCTACGAGGGCTTCCCCGTGGACGCCCCGTACGTCGTGCACAGCGCGGACCACTGGGTCTTCGAGGGGACGGGGGTACGGCCCGGGGACTCCTTCGCCCATCTGGTCGGGGTGGAGTACGACCGGGTCACCCCGGAGGCGCCCACCCCCTCGCCGCTGGAGATCGTCGCCCACTCCCCGCTGACCTGCAAGGGCCGCAGGAGCCACGCCGACTCCGCGTACTACACGGCGCCGAGCGGCGCGGGGGTCTTCGCGTCGGGAACGATGCGCTGGGTCGAGGCACTGATGGCGGGCACCCGCGACAACGGCCGCAACCACGGCCTGGACCGGCGCACCGGGGCCTTCGTCACCCGCACGACCGAGAACGTGCTCCGCGCCTTCGCCCAGGGCCCGGCGGCCCACCACAGACCGGCGCCGAGGGACAACGTACGGACGGTGTACGGGCGAGCCGCGGGCGCGCCGGGTGACCGGGCCTGACGGGGCCACGGGTTACACGGGTTACGGAGCCACAGGAGCCACAGGAGCCGCAGTGCTACGCGGTCTGCCGTACCGGCGCCCCGGACCCCGGACCCGCCTTCTCCGCCTGCCCGTCCACCGCTGTCTCCAGCTCCGGCGACGGCTCCTGCGAGGGCTCCGGCGAGGGCTCCGCCGAGGGCACCGGTGATGGCTTCGGTGACGGCTCCTCCTCCGACAGCCCCCGTACCAGCAGCCAGTACCCCAGCCCCGCCGCCGTTCCCAGCACCGCGCACGCGCCCCACAGCCAGTCCGCGCCGAACCGGTCGATCACGAAGCCCGACACGAGCGGGGCGATCAGGGCCGCCGCCGACCAGGACATCGTGTACATCCCCTGGTAACGGCCCCGCCCGTGGAGCGGGGAGAGCCGGGCGACCAGGCCGGTCTGCGTCGGCGCGTTGACGATCTCGGCCAGTGTCCAGACGCAGACCGTCACCGCGTACACCGCGATCGACCCGGCGAACGCCGTCAGGCCGAAGCCGTATCCCGCCACGACCGACGAGACGATCAGGAGGTGGCGCGGGTCGCGGTGCTGGATGAAGCGGGTGACCGGGATCTGCAGGACCACGATCAGCGCCCCGTTCACCGCGATGGCCATGCCGTAGTCGGCGCTGTCGAACCCGTCCGCGCCCATCGCCACCGGCAGCCCCACGTACCCCTGCTGGAAGATCAGCGCCACCAGGAACGACAGCCCGACGACGCTCATGAAACGGCCGTCCCGCAGGACCGTCCCCATCCCCACCTCCGACCGGACGGACGCCGTGGCCGCCCGCTCCGTACGCCCGGAGCCGGACTCCGGCCGGGACTCCGGCAGCTTCAGGAAGACCACGACCGCGCAGGCCAGCGTCAGCGCGGCCTCACCCAGGAAGCCGGCGAGATAGCTGTACTGCGCGACGAACCCGGCGCCCGCCGCCGAGACCGCGAAGCCCAGGTTGATCGCCCAGTAGTTCAGGGAGAACGCCCTCAGCCGGTCCTCGGGCCGGATGATGTCCGCGATCATCGCCTGTACGGCGGGCCGGGACGCGCTCGACGCCATCCCGACCAGGAAGGCCACCCCGGCGATCGCCACCGGGTCCCGCATGAAGCCGAGCAGCGCGACCGACACCGCCGTCGACACCTGCGCGACCAGCATGGTGGGGCGCCGCCCGAGCCGGTCGGTCAGCACCCCGGCGCCGAGCGAGGCGACCACCCCGCCGAGCCCGTGGAGCGAGGCCACCAGGCCCGCGTACGAGGCGGAGTAGCCCCGGTCCAGCGTCAGATAGAGCGCCATGAAGGTGGCGACGAACGCCCCGAGCCGGTTGACCAGGGTGCTCGTCCACAGCCACCAGAACTCCCGGGGCAGCCCCGAGACGCTCTCCCGCACCGCGCGCCGCAGCCCGGCGACGCGGGCGGCGAACGATGCGGTGACCGACGTGGAGACGGACATACGGATTCCCCCCGGGACAAGCGATACGAAGCGATACGAAGATGTGTCGTGAGGTGCCGGTGTCGTGCGCCCCGGCACCGTGCACCCGGCACCGTGACGACCAGGGGAAACGTACGTAAGCGGCCCGCTGCCGCGCCACTCGATTGACGCCCTCCGTCAATCGTCGGCGGGCGCCGGTTCCGCGGTACGAGGCGTGCCCCGAAGCGTGCGGAACGGGTCCATTAGGCTTTGGCCCATGGCCGACGCACCGTACAAGCTGATCCTCCTCCGCCACGGCGAGAGCGAATGGAACGCGAAGAACCTGTTCACCGGCTGGGTGGACGTCAACCTCACCGACAAGGGCGAGAAGGAAGCCGTCCGCGGCGGCGAGCTGCTCAAGGACGCCGGCCTGCTGCCCGACGTGCTGCACACCTCCCTCCAGAAGCGCGCCATCCGCACCGCGCAGCTCGCGCTGGAGTCCGCGGACCGCCACTGGATCCCCGTCCAGCGCTCCTGGCGCCTGAACGAGCGCCACTACGGCGCGCTCCAGGGCAAGGACAAGGCGCAGACGCTCGCCGAGTTCGGCGAGGAGCAGTTCATGCTCTGGCGCCGTTCGTACGACACCCCGCCGCCCGCGCTGGAGGACGGCACGGAGTTCTCGCAGAGCGACGACCCCCGCTACGCGACGATCCCCGGCGAGCTGCGCCCGCGCACGGAGTGCCTCAAGGACGTCGTGGAGCGGATGCTCCCGTACTGGTACGACGCGATCGTCCCGGACCTGCTCACCGGCCGTACGGTCCTGATCGCCGCCCACGGCAACAGCCTGCGCGCGCTCGTCAAGCACCTCGACGGGATCTCGGACGCCGACATCGCGGGCCTGAACATCCCGACCGGCATCCCGCTCGTCTACGAGCTGGACGCCGACTTCCACCCGGTCACCCCGGGCGGCACCTACCTGGACGCGGACGCGGCGGCCGCCGCCATCGAGGCCGTCAAGAACCAGGGCAAGAAGAAGTAGCAGCGGCGGCGGAGGCAGCCGCGGCGAAACCGGAGGGCCCCGCCCGGGGGAACGTACTCGCACGTTCGACCGGACGGGGCCCTTCGCATACGTAACGGTGTGCGTCGGTACGGCGCGCGCCGGCCGTCGGCGGCCGGCCGTCGTCAGCCGCAGTTTCCGCCGCACTGGCACGAGCCGCCCGACTGGCAGCCGCAGCCGCAGCCGGAGCCGCAGCCGCACGCGCCGAGAACGGGCAGACGTACGACGGGGACAGGAGCCGCCGGGGCCTCCTGCCGGGGTGCGGTCGTAGGGGAATCGGCCATGGGATCCTCCTCAAGCCGTGCAGGGATGTCGCCTGCGCCCATTGCATGCCTGCCGGAGCGGGGACAACAACGGCGCATGCGCGGCGCACCCGCGCAAGCGCGGCGGTACGCGCCCCTTCCGCGCTCCCCCGCGTCACCTCTGCACGACTACGCGCCCTATGCCCTCTACGCGCCCTCGACCGGGGTGTCCACCGGCTGGATCTCGTCCGCGTGCTCGCCCGTCACCAGGTAGACGACCCGCTTGGCGACCGACACCGCGTGGTCCGCGAACCGCTCGTAGTAACGGCCCAGCAGCGTCACGTCCACGGCCGTCTCGATGCCGTGCTTCCAGCGGTCGTCCATCAGGTGCTGGAAGAGCGTGCGGTGCAGCAGGTCCATCTCGTCGTCGTCCTGTTCGAGCTGAAGCGCCAGGTCGACGTCCTTGGTGACTATCACCTCGGCGGCCTTCGCCATCAGGCGCTGCGCGAGCTGCCCCATCTCCAGCAGCGTCGCGTGCAGGTCGTGCGGCACGGGCGACTCCGGGAAACGGAGCCTGGCCTGCTTGGCCACGTGCTGGGCGAGGTCGCCGGCGCGCTCCAGGTCGGCGCTCATCCGCAGCGACGTGACCACGATCCGCAGGTCCGTCGCCACCGGCTGCTGGCGCGCCAGCAGCGCGATGGCGCGCGCCTCCAGGTCGTGGTGGAGCGTGTCGACCTTGTCGTCCGCCGCGATCACACTCTCGGCGAGCTTCAGATCGGCGTCGAGCATGGCGGTGGTGGCACGCCCGATGGCGGAACCGACCAGCCGGGCCATCTCGACCAGGTCTTCGCCGATCGAGTCCAGTTCCTCGTGGTACGCGTCCCGCATGGGGTTTGTCCCTCTCTTCACGTTCCTGTGACGTTCTTGCCAGGGCCCTACGCTCCCACGTTCTGTCCGCCACGCGTCCGGCGCCTCCCTCTCAAATGAACCAGCACTTTCCCCTCAGTGAACTCTGGGCGACGAGTGTTCGAGGAGACACCTCGATGGCTGGGAGCATGTCCGTGGCCGCGCATAACCTGGGACACATGGACGTGAACGCGGCAGTCGCCGCATTGGCAGCGATCGCCGGGGTGTGCACCGGCGTGATCGCCATGCTGGCGTTTCGCTGGAGCGAACGCGACCAGGCAAGACCCACCCGCAGCTCACTGCACACGGATGCCGTGCTGCCCCCGGGCGTCGACACCGTGCTCTCGGTGCTGCGCTCCTCGGCGGTTGTGCTCGACGAGAGCGACTCCGTCGTCAAGGCCAGCTCCGCGGCGTACGCGCTCGGCCTGGTCAGGGGTGGCAAGCTCGCCGTCGAGCCCATGCTGGTCATGGCCCGCGACACCCGCAGGGACGGCGAGATACGACAGGTGGAGCTGGACCTCCCCCGGAGGGGCACGGGCCGGGGCGAGGCCCTCGCCGTCTCCGCACGGGTGGCCCCGCTCGGCTCCCGTCTCGTCCTCCTGCTGGTCGAGGACCTGACGGAAGCCCGCCGTATCGAAGCGGTACGGCGCGACTTCGTGGCGAATGTCAGCCACGAACTGAAGACCCCCACGGGCGCGCTCTCCCTGCTCTCCGAGGCCGTCATGGACGCGTCGGACGACCCCGAGGCGGTCACCCGGTTCGCCGGCCGGATGCAGATAGAGGCGACGCGCCTCACCAATCTGGTCCAGGAGCTGATCGACCTCTCCCGGGTGCAGAACGACGACCCGCTGGAGGACTCGGAGTCGGTACGGGTGGACGAGCTGGTAGCCGAGGCCATCGACCGGTCCCGGCAGCCCGCGTCCACCAAACAGATCACCATGGCCTCGGGCGGCACGGCCGACCTGCGGGTCTGGGGAAACCGGGGCCAGCTGGCCGCCGCGCTCGGCAATCTCGTCGAGAACGCGGTCAACTACTCACCGGCCCGCACCCGCGTCGGCATCGCCGCGCACCGGGTCTCCGCCACCGGCGGGGACCTGATCGAGATAGCCGTGACCGATCAGGGGATCGGTATCTCCGAGAAGGACCGGGAGCGGATCTTCGAGCGCTTCTACCGCGTCGATCCGGCCCGCTCCCGGGCCACCGGTGGTACGGGCCTCGGTCTGGCCATCGTCAAGCATGTGGCCGCCTCGCACGGCGGGGAGGTCACTGTGTGGAGTTCGGAAGGTCAGGGCTCCACCTTCACCCTGAGGCTGCCCGAGGCGGGCGCCGGACGGGACCGCACACCCACCGGGCAGGACGAAGACGACCGCGCCCCCTACGACACCGTCGCCGGCACAGCCGCCGAGGCTGACCCCGACACCGGCATCGGCATACCCGCCGTCGCCGTCAGGGACACCGGCGACGACACCGACAGCGGTACGGACGACACCGCTTCAGACACCAGCCGCAGCCTTCGGCTGGATTCCCCGACCGTGATTCCTGCCCCGGAGGTCCTTCCGTGACCCGAGTGCTCGTCGTCGAGGATGAGGAATCCTTCAGCGACGCCCTGTCCTACATGCTCCGCAAGGAAGGCTTCGAGGTCGCCATCGCGACCACCGGGCCCGCGGGGCTCGACGAGTTCGAACGCAACGGCGCCGACCTCGTCCTCCTCGACCTGATGCTGCCCGGACTGCCGGGCACCGAGGTCTGCCGCCAGCTGCGCGGCAGGTCGAACGTCCCGGTGATCATGGTGACCGCCAAGGACAGCGAGATCGACAAGGTCGTCGGACTGGAAATAGGAGCCGACGACTATGTGACCAAGCCCTTCTCCTCGCGGGAGCTGGTGGCCCGCATCCGCGCGGTCCTGCGCCGCCGCGGCGAGCCGGAGGAGGTCACCCCGGCGGCCCTGGAGGCCGGCCCGGTCCGGATGGACGTGGACCGTCACGTCGTCACCGTCTCCGGCGGCAAGGTCGACCTCCCGCTCAAGGAGTTCGACCTGCTGGAGATGCTGCTGCGCAACGCGGGCCGGGTGCTGACCCGTATGCAGCTCATCGACCGGGTCTGGGGCGCGGACTACGTGGGGGACACCAAGACCCTCGACGTCCACGTCAAGCGCCTGCGCGCCAAGATCGAGCCGGACCCGGGCGCCCCCCGGTACCTGGTGACGGTGCGGGGACTGGGCTACAAGTTCGAGCCGTAGAAAGAGCGGGGCCCGCGCGTCCCGCGGGGCCGCTCGGCA